>JAGQOW010000268.1 GCA_020427155.1 Planctomycetales bacterium
GCTTCGACGGCAAACTGGTTCTGGTCACCAACGTCGCCGACCTCTCAGCGAGCGAGATCGTGACGCGCTACAAGAACCTGGCGGACATCGAACGGGGCTTCCGAGTGCTCAAGAGCGACCTCGAGATCGCACCCGTATTCCACCGCCTGCCCGATCGCATCCGCGCCCACGCGCTGATCTGCTTCCTCGCTCTGGTGCTCTACCGGGTGATGCGCATGCGCCTCAAAGCGAGCGGCAGCAGCGCGAGCCCGAAGACGGCGCTGGAGATGCTTCGCCGCATCCAGAAGCACCGCGCCACCATCGGCGAGCGTACCTACACAGGCATCAGCAAGACCACCCCGGAGCAACTTGATCTGTTCGCAGTGATGAGCCTTCCGAAGCCGTAGAAACGGCTTGTAGTGTCATTTTTGCATGCCGCGTACAAGCAATATCAAGCACTTACGCGTTTAACTGCGGAACTTGGGGGGAAACGGCTTCCATTATCACCTGACGCCCTCTTTTCCATTCGGCTTGCCGGTGAACAACTGCAGGGATTGATCGCGTCGCACGCTGCAGCGAAAGGCTTTTGCATGCCCCCCGCTCGGCGCAAGGCACAGAATTCAAGGCGATCGAACGGCGCAACCGGAAGACCCAAAGCCTAACCCACTCCGCAACCAGCACCTGTTCACTCGAGCCACAGACGGCTTCAGGCGGAACACCCATCTCACCGCTCTTTCAAGATCCATGCCCTTGAGGTCAAAAATCGGGGAGCCAATCGGCAACAAGGAAGTCTTGTCGAGGATCTTGAGGTGTCGCTCAATCGTATCCTCGATGTATTCCTTACTGCGCAACATGAAGTAAGTCGACGAAATTTTGGCGAAAACGACGGCGAGCTCAGCTCTGGCAAGCCCCATGTGCAAGAGGTAGCCCAAGTAGTATCTAACCTGCAGCAGCGGGTACCCAGCTGCCGAATAATCGTCGTTAAGCAAGACCCCAAGCTCACCGTCATCTTTTAGCAAACCTGTCCGAGCCAGCGCACAGACTATTCCAACGCCGCGCATACCGAAAGATTTCAGTTCGGCAGCCCGGAGAGCACCCGCACTCGCACAACCGACAAGTTCGACTCCCGAGCCAATCACCTCCATTATTTCCCGGTGCGTCGGGCTGGCATCAAAGAAAAGACTGTCTGCATAGACGATCCGTTGGATCCCGAGCCGATGTGCCTCGGCAAGGTCACCGGCGCTGGCGGGAGGAAACCGCACAACCCGCGGGTCATGCAAGACATTCGCGCTCGGTCCCGAAAAAATCGCGACACGCTCAGAATTCGTGGCGATGATGCGAGGCTCAGTCGCAATCATTCAGTTCAGGAACAACGATGCGTACGGCCGGGTAATCAAGCACTTGCCGCAGAGGAAAGCATCCAATCGTTTCAACACCGGCGGAGACTTTCAGCTCGGAGGCAAGCTCTCTCGATGGCATGCGTTTCTCCGATCGCTCAGCTGATTGCCGTATCGCGAGCGTTGATACCGACCGCAAGCTTTCGAGCCACGATAACTGCAACGCATCGCGGCAAGCATTCGTTTCCTTGAGACGAATCGCCCGGGCCACATCGTCTCGCAGCCCGGATGCGAATGCCGCTCGTCCCTGCGCAATCTCCATGAGCGCTGCAACCAAGGCGCGGTGCATGTCAACGCCTGCTGCAAAGCCGGAGCAATGCATCTGCGGGAATCTCAAAGCGTGATCGAATCCATAGCAGTAGACGACACAATATGCAGCGGTCTCGGCTAACGAGAAACAGTGAGCCTCGATGTCGTTCGCAGTGAACCGCTCTAGAAGACTCCTAGCCAATTGCCCAAACCCGCGCCCATCGATACGGCTCAGTCCTTCAACTGCCAGACCAGCGGTGTGGTGCCGCTCGAGGCACTCCAGCACTCCCGAAAGGATCGCTTGGCCGAGGTCGGCATGCGCCGCCAGGCCGGTTGTGCTGCATCGATATGCAAAACTCGCGGAAGGAGGGAACTCGACCCACTCGGACGGCATCGCCAAGACACGATCCCCCGCTATATCCTTGCCCAAGGACCAGCGATGTTCGCGGATCTCATCAAATTCGTCGGGAACGATATATTGAAAATCGAGTGTCTTTGCCCAACGGGCGAGTTGCGGCAGAGTCGCGACGAAGCTGTACAGGCT
Source organism: Planctomycetales bacterium (assembly GCA_020427155.1). Classification (GTDB taxonomy): domain Bacteria; phylum Planctomycetota; class Planctomycetia; order Pirellulales; family Lacipirellulaceae; genus Bythopirellula. Next base: position 2,170 of record JAGQOW010000268.1, read on the forward strand.
CTCTTCGGCAGCCCAGCGCTCATATGATTCGAACACCGCGGTGACATCGGCCTCGAATCGCGTTGTGCCCTTGCCACTGCTGTAGATGGCTGCAGGATGCAGCGCAGCGGGGCGCACCGCATACCCAGTAGGAACCCCGATGCGATCCAGCAAGGTTGTCGAGGCGACCCGCGTAACTCCGATCCGGCGGGCCAAATCGGAAAGCCTCCCTCCGGTCAACGGTGCGAGAGGCTCGCGGCCCTTGGTGCAAACGCGCCATCGGCGTGCGAGCTCGACTTGCGACACCGCCTGACTGCTCAGTCCGACGAGCATGTCACTGGGTCTGTCCGGCGCAACCGTCTGGCGTGTAGCCACTCAATCGACGATGACGAGTCGCTGGTTGAATCCTGGTTCGTTGCGACTGAGCACCTTTCGTTTCAGCGGCACTCGGCGCTCCGTTCGCGGCATCTCCATTGAATCCGCTCTGCGCGCAGCCCGCGCGGAACTGGTCGCGGCAACCTTCTTCTTGTTCATTACACCTTCTCCATTCGTATCCGGTCCGGCACGGCCATCCCGCCCCGGAGATCTGAACCCTGTTGCATAACACGTGCAAACACATGGAGGGATCCCATGCGAAAACGCGAACGTCAGATTCAGTCTAGTGTCATGAGTTGTAAATTCATTGAACAAATGGCTCATCCGCTGGTCTCCCATGCCGTACGATTGGCGGTGGGAGGCAGCGATGGGCAGACCAAAGGCCGAGATTGTGCTGAACGAGAGCGAGCGCAAACAGCTCGAAGCCTGGACGCGTCGGCGTAAGACCGCGCAGGCGCTCGCGTTGCGGTCGCGGATCATTCTCGAGTGTGCGACGGGTGTCGACAGTAAGGTCGTCGCACAACGCCTGTCGGTGTCGCAGCAGATGGTGTCGAAGTGGCGTAACCGCTTTGCCGCGAATCGGCTCGATGGCCTGCTCGATGCGCCGCGCTCTGGGGCTCCGCGAACGATCGACGATGCCCGCGTCGATGCGGTGATTGCCAGGACGCTCGAGACGGTGCCGAAGAATGCGACCCATTGGAGCACGCGCAGCATGGCGCGCGAGATGGGGTTGT
>JAGQOW010000269.1 GCA_020427155.1 Planctomycetales bacterium
CGTATGACCAACATGGTCATCCAGAGCCAGGCGAGCTGGGGCGCCGTGGAGCGGGTGGAAAAGGGCAAGCGCGTCATTCGCTTGGCACAGACGAGCATCGACAACGATGCGCTCACTGCTTGGCTGATCGAAGCTGCTGTGCGCTACGCCGGTAAGCCCGTTTCAGTGCCCAGTCTGCAGTCGCTGCCCGTGCTGTTCCCGTTCAACTTGACGCGGCCCCTGGCCTACGTGGTGTCGAACAGCCCGAACCTCGACCTCCGGTCGGAAGGCCCGAGTAACCAGTTCGTCGCTTTGCGTCAGAGGTAGTCATTGCTCATGTCCTGGCGACCCCACATCGACCTACCTGAAAAACGCATACGCAAAGCGGTCGCAAGACGAATTGCAGCATTTTGGCAGTACACCTATCGAGCCCAACACCAGCTTGGTGTTTGGAAATTTCGATACGGCAGTATCGCTTTTTATGCTTTGTTGCTTCTTCTAGTTTCTGCAAGCGCCTACCTGTCATCGGCTCTCCAGAATGTGTTGGCAAGCTATTACTCGACCGAACATGCGATCGAGGGCCTGCGCGGCTTGATCCTAAATGTGGGAAGCGCGCTGATAGGAGCTGCTGCGATTGTTACATCTCTCGTACTGTTCGCCATGCAGGTGAACATCGAGCGCATGCCTCACGGGCTATTTCGCCGTCTGAGTGCAGATAGAAAGTTGCTCGGTGCGTTCGCGTTGGCATTCCTCCTGGCAATAGGCGTCGCGACGCTGTCGACCTTTGTGGATCAGGCCCGGCTGGCGCGGGTCGTGCTCGCATCTTCATGGTCGGTTGTACTCATACTGATCTCGTTCATGTACGCCTATCGGCGCGCTTTGGTGCTCATCAACCCATTGCAGCAACTGGGCATACTCATTCAAGACACTCGTAAGGAGTTGCGGTCATGGGCTCGACGAGCCCAGCGCTCGATACCACTGCTTGAACGCGATGAAAGCGCAAGTTCCGCGACGTCACCTTCGGACTCCACGCACGACTTGGCCCGTACAGCATTTTTTCAGATCAACAATAGATGGACCGATGGCACAAAACGAGCGGTCCGACATGCAATGTCATTTGCGGGACGCTATGCAGAGCAGGGAGACTATGAAGTTTCTGGTGCGGCGCTGAACGCGGTCGTCGGCATCAATGCTGCATACATCGAGTCCAAGGGAAAAACGTTCTACGCCAACAACCCCTTTGTCGATAATCCTTTCTCCAGCGATGGCTTCATCAACGACACGCTGGAGCACCTGCGGCAAAACTTGCAGAGTGGGATTGCCCGTCGTGATGAGCAGCAGATCGAGCAGACACTGCAAGCAATGGCTGCACTTGTCCGAGTGTATCTCGGCATTGATTACTCCAGCCCGTATGCCTCGAAAAGCCACGCACAGCTCGCTGCAGGATACCTTGCAAGTGCGGTGCAGAGCGTAGTTCCTCATGGCATGGCCGATGTTCTGCTAGAGGGACAACGGCTCATGGGGCAATCTGCGCAATATCTCCTCGCCCATGGAGATCCGAACGACATAGCAACGCTCAGCGAAAAAATTGCTTTGATTGCGTGTACTGGCTGCGCGAGAGAGGATTACCGCCCCGTCACGATGGAAGGAATGGCGCAGCTTGCGAATCTCACTTTTGATCTACTTCGCTGTGAGAGCCATGACATTCACTTCTCCGTTGGAGAAGTCCGCCGAGATGTTGCTTTGGTGGCGAAGTTATTTCTCAACGTGCCGGATACTCCCCTGTCGAGCAGCCATAGCACATTCCTGGGGCCGTACTACTCGTCGACGAGCATGCAGAGTCTGAGGTCGCGGCTTACGGCATTGGCGAACGCGATCTCTGAAGCGAAACCGGATAACACGGACGCCCAACTAGTCATACGGAACATCGAGCGTTGGGCGGATGGCCTTTACCAAACGGAGAAGGAGCTTCTTCTCGAAGCTGTAAAGGCGAAGTCTCACTTCGCTTTTGACATGATTCACTGGATAACGGGCGTGACGGAAATCTTGTTGGCAGTGTCGAATGCGCCCGCATGCGACCATCACAGCCAAGAGGAACTGCAGAAGCATGCGCGCTGGTTGATCGCGACATTGACCTGGATTCCCGATGACAAGGAATCGATCACGTTCGTTGAGAACTTCCAGATGACGGGGACGTTGTTCGAAGCCGCAATAGACGCGCGTAATCGCGGCTGCGATGAAATTGCGAAAGAAATCGGGGAGAGCCTCCTGTCCTGGACGTTCAAGGGCGGGAAATATCAAGCAGGGTGGGGCATTCTGGAAAAAGGTCTTTGCGGGCTCGCTGCATTCGCTCTAATGGCTGGGGATGAGCAGGTTTCGGAGTTCAGAACGGCGCTTGCAGCTCATCTGTCGCGCGAGTCGGCGCCAGCACAGGAAATCCGAGATCGCGCGGCAAGAGAAATCTTGGAGCGCGCGGAAAGCTTGTACAGGCATGGACATTGGTCATCTCGGATCGATATGGCGATCGCTCGATCCGATCACGAGAAACTGCGCCCTCTTCTTGAGGACATCGCTGACCTGCTGTCGCCGGGCATGGCCCACCAGACGCGGATGGTCTGATGTCAGCCGGACACCAGTAGAAGGATTTCTGCTTCGCGACGGGCCACCAGTCCCCGGTAGCACCTTCCCGGCGCCATAGACCCACGCCAGCGCACTGAAGGTGCCGCCCCGTGCCCCTTCAATGGCGGGGAACTGACCAGTCACGCACTGACACACGAGGAGATCATCCGCGCCTTCGGCGAGACCGTGCGCCGCGCCATCGAGGCGGCCTTCGACGGAATCGAGCTGCACGGCGCCGATGAGTTCCTGATCCAGGACTTCTTCTCGTCGTTCTTCAACCCTTCAACCAGCATGACGACCACTGGAGCGCCACGGAAACGGTGGCCGCGGAGTTACGGAGTGATTTCTACGAAGGCTGCCGCATGGAGTCGGTGGAGAGCGATAGAGACAGGTAAGGGTTGTTCGGTGGTAAATCGATGAACAGAACACGCGGGTCTTCCAGCAGGTAACCGTGGAGTCTCCGCGACTTCCGTGGCCCCGTCACCGCGCACGTCCAAATGTTCAAACCGTTTTGCTGCTTGCGGTGGAGTTGCAGCTTCTCGAAGCGTTTCTGCACCCACTGCCAGTCGGCCACCTGGTCCTGCTTGGCAAGGACGGCGGTCTCGGGATGTTCCTGAACGTAGCGCTGGAATACCCCGGGACT
>JAGQOW010000270.1 GCA_020427155.1 Planctomycetales bacterium
TCGCACGCTCCTCCGCATGTATCAGCGCATCCGCATCATGGCGTAACCCAGCCAATGTCACCTCGTGCTCTAACGCGGCCTTCTCGGCTTCCCGCTTAGCCCTCTCAATGTCGCTGTCTGCCTCAATTAGCACCTTGCGATGTCGTTTCTCCAAAAGCTGAAGTTGGTGGGCGCGTTCCTTTTCGGAAAGAGCCATGTCGGCCTCAAGTTGTTTCTTTGCCTCCTCGTACTCCGCCTTGGCCCTCGCCTCCCGGATCTCGGCTTCCTGTTCCCGCCGCCTCGCACATGCGACGCGCTCAAGGTCTTGCAGCCTCGCAGCTTCCGCCTTTGCGGCGCCAGCTTTAGCGCTTGACCATGACACCATGTCTATGCGGACCGCGACTCCACAATCATCGAGCCAGCCATTCACATGCTTCTCCCACCAGGTGGGAGGCAGTGCTTCTCGGTCTACCAGATCGGCAATGCTGTATTCGCGAGCGGAATCACGCACGCGCGAGGCAATCCGATTAGCAATCCACGACTCGGCGATGGCTCGCGTCACTGGCGACTGTGGACCAGCCATGCTGACTCCAAGAGAAGTCAGCACGCGACGAGAATCAGCGACTGTAAGCTGCCCCACGAGTTGACAATCCCACTCGTGCCCCTGCTCGTCAGCCAGAACTTGCGAGAACGTCGGCGCAAAGTAGCAGCCATAAAGTCCCACGCGGTAGAGACAACTTGCCTGAGGCGACACAACCGGGTTCTCGTCTCCACTCGCGACGATGCGCCGCAGGTCACGGCTGCCATCCGGCCGCTGCACTGACTCGTAGAGATGTACTCCGTCCGGCACTGCTGGCAATAGAGCACGCCCCAGCGGCACGCCAAGAAACCTCCTCTTACGTCTAGTCAATTCCATTTCAACTATCGGCATTTCGTTAGACATTTGTCACCGCTCCGTCACAATCTTCACTCTGCGGTTCCGAACTGTCTCCAGTGACACCGCTGTTTCCCTCGAAAGGGCTTCCGGCGCGATCTCCGAGTCACACGCGGCCAAAAACGTGTGCCCACCTCTGGAAAAGCCGTGCCCTGCGACTACACACATGAACAAGTCGCTTCTTTGCATCGGGGCGACAGAGAATCGGTTGATCTCCCGGAGCACCTCGCGTCGAATTGGCATGCACCCGCATTCTGCCTGGCCAGAGAAAACGACAGCGTTTTTGAACCTGAGACCAAACCGTTAAACGAGCTTATCACGGACTGCGAGCACGTCCCCCAAAGCATACGCTAGATTTCGTCGCTGTCATAATGATCTATGCCCACACAGAAGTCGTAGATTTCTTGTCTGCCGCCAGCTTTGACTTTATCTGCAGCCGTGTGCATTTTGTTCAACCCTGCAAATACTCGTTACGGTGTTACTTGATCAGCAAAGGGCCGCAGCTTCCACTCGGCAGCCCAAACAGTGCCTCCGTCCGAACTAACCAGTCTCAGACTTACCGCCCTTGGCAAAATCCTCTCTGTTCCGGGCGCACCTTTGCATTCAATTGTTCCCATCATTCTGAATGAACGTTGTGGTTCCGAGTCAGCCCGAGGCAGTTCCCCTTCGTCGACGAGCCGAACAGCAGTCTGCGACATCGCTTGCAGGAGCTTTCGTTCAACAAAAAGCTTGACCATTTGAGACGCGTCTTCCGCAGTCGACTTACGAGCATATTGAGCGTCACGGATTACGAATGACGACATTACTATGAGCGCATCGGGTTCACTTGAGGTAAGGAATCTGGCGAGCTGCTCTGCGCTATTATTAACATCAGCCCGGGTCGTAACATCACTTTTATACTGCGCTACGAGAAAGCCAAGAAATATCAGCAACCCAAGAACTGCAATTAGACCGAAACCCGCTGTTTCCTCGCCAAATCGCCACAGTGCCCGTGCGACGTATACGGGCGACCGCAGTACGGTGTGCGCAACATCCAGTACGAGTATGCGCCTTGGCATACGGGGGACGCCTCGTAAACGGTCAACAGCATACTCAGCGGTACTGCGCACTTCCGAAACTCCGTCAGAAAACAAGCTCATAACAAGTGGTAGTGCACTTTCAGCGGCAGGCCCGCAGGAACCTAGGAATCGTGCCGTGTCACAACGGATGCTCCATGAGTCGCTAGCTAAAGCCTTCCGAATCCCGGGCAAGCATGCGTCCCCAAAACCGATCGCTCGGATTGCTTTGCGGGCAGCGTTACGAACCTCGTAGACCTCATCCGAAAGACAAAGTGATAGTCCCGCAAGTGCGGGTTTTGCCTCCACTCCCATCTTGTGGAGGGACTTTGCCCCTTCTAGCCTGAGTGTAGTGCTCGAGGAACACAGCTTCTTGAGGTTCGCCGCCAACAACGGACCACTTGCGATTTTGGAACCTCCATCACTTGGCTTCGGTTGCACAGAGCCCTGCGGGATTGGCAGTTCTTGATTAACTGGTGATGTCTTAGTTCGGGACGTGCGCTTCGCACCATCGATCAGGACCTTGAGGAGTCGGACATTGGGGTCGCCCCCAAGGCCCTTCCCAAGTTCTTGGACGAGAGCGTCTTCCTGCGGTGTTCGTGGCGGGCGTTTGAGGATCTCAAGGCAGACGCCGGTTTCCTCGGTTGTCAGCTTGTCCGCACCAAGGCCGATCAACGATGTCACGAGCTCGGCCAGCTTCTTCTTCTGTCCGACGCTGATAGGGTTGAGTGACAGGGCAAAGTCGTGCCGCATTTCGCCAAGAAGGACGGGCGTTTGGGTGTTGCCGGCCTTCTGCGACGCGTCCACGACCTTTGAGCGGAGGTAGGCCCAAAGCTCGTCGGCAGTGACCACGCCGTCACCATCGGCATCGGCCTCGCCGCGCAGGCCTTGTTCGAGGAAGTATGTGAAGGCTCCGTGGCCGACGTCGCCCAGTTCAACCGACTTCTCTTTGCCATCCGAGGAGGAAAGCGTGATCCGGCCGTGGCCCTTGTAGCAGGAGAAGACCTCGTCGGCTGTCAGGACGGCACGCGTGGGGTTCTTCTGCGCCGCCGTGGCGGCCGCGTGGCAGCAGTCCAGCAGCACAAGCAGACGCTTGGCCCGGATGTCCTCCAGCACCTTGGATATCTGGTCGTTGCTCAGGCCCGTACCGTAGAGGTCGTCCACGTCGGCGTCGTGGGTGACCCAGTAGAGACTTGATTCCTCCGGGGCGGCGTGGCCGGCGTAGTAGACCCAGACGGTAT
>JAGQOW010000271.1 GCA_020427155.1 Planctomycetales bacterium
TATCCCTTCTCGACACGAGTCGCAACGAATCGACCCATCACCGTCCGGGACGTGAAGCGAATCGGAGGCAATAGCGCATATCAGTGAGGGGAATGCCGGTTAGCGGTCTACGAGTGAGAAAAAGCGCGAGTGCGCACACAATCAATGGTTGTACAAAAAAAGCCGACGGGAGACCGTCGGCTTTTGTATCCTGCGAAACCAGACTAGACCGGAGTCACCTTCTCGGCACGGGGGCCTTTAGGGCCATGGCCTTCCACGTAGGAAACTGTTTGCCCTTCGCGAAGTTCGTCGAAGGTTGTTCCTTCGACATTCGACATGTGAAAGAACATATCTTGCTTCGTCCCCGTGTCAATGAATCCAAATCCCTTGTCCGTCAGTTTCTTGATTGTACCTTCAGGCATCAGAAAGACCTCGAAAAAAAGAAAAAGGGTGCCGACCCAGAACCAATACAACCACGTGGCCGCACCAGGGCCCAATATATCGAACTGCGGGATGTAAATACAATCGACTAGTTTGGTAATTATCACTAATTTTCTGACTTTATTTGCTTGAGGCCGATTGGAGCTCCCTGGGCGACCAGTCATCCGGCTGCCGAGAGTTGAGTCAGGAGCAATTTGCCGAGATTGCCCAATTGGTGACGGTTAAACTGCCTTCAGCAGGATGGCCGGATTGCAGCGAGAGCCAAAAACCGTCGTGTCGAGTTGAGCACCGGGGAAATCACTCCAGAAAGTGGTGAATTCGTCCGCATCGCCATTCGCCGTTACCATCGATGCGCTGAGATGTCAGCGAGGCTCATGAGCGATACTTTTGATTGAAAGCAAACAATTTCGGCAAACTCTGAATCGTAGCTACAACTGGCTTGCTTCTTCTGAGGGCTTGACGACAAGTACGCTTGAGGCCAATTCTTCTGAAACTCGCCCCTCAAGACCGTTTTCTTCTTTCCGGAGTCGACGCAGCTTCTTGGGTTTGGTGCCTTGTGGCAACTTTCCCAAGTTGCAAACAGGTTCACCTGGACTGACCGCGGGCAGCGTGGTCATGCCGACTACCACAGAGTCGAAGGGGGCATGCAGCATACTTCGTTCGCGACCCAGGAGCGTCGTGTTGGTAGCGAGCGGTTGTCCTTGCTCGATGATGTCGCCTGGCTTGACGTGAAACTGGAGAAACCCACCTCGCTCGGCACGGATCCATTTGGATTTTTCGATGATAACCTGGTAGTCGGGGTGCTCTTTCTCTCCGTCGAGCATCTCAAGTTTGCGAAGGACGTTCTTGACTCCGCGCACGGCCGATTCGACGATCCCCGGTTCCACTTTCCAGACCTCGCCCCCTTCCATGATGATCGTTGGGCATCCCGCCAGGCACGCTTCTCGGCGGAATGCCCCGGCAGGTCCGACTCCGTTCATGATAATCTCTGAACCGAACGCTTCGGCCATTCGTCGCACCTCAGGATCCGACAAATCACCCCTCACGTTGGGATAGTTCGTGCGTCGTATGGCCGCGGTATGCAGATCGATGCCATAATCGCAGCGAGAGACAATCTCGTCAAAAATGGTTCGCGCCATGCGATTGGCAAGACTCCCGGTCGCAGAGCCGGGAAACGAGCGATTAAGATCGCGGCGGTCGGGCAAATACCTTGAATGGCGATCGAAGGCGAGAATGTTCAGCACGGGCACCATCACGATCGAGCCGCGCAAAGGATAAAATTCGTTGTCCTGTATCAGCTGGCGAATGGCGCCAGTGCCGTTGATCTCGTCTCCGTGGAGTGCGGCGGTAACAAATACGACGGGCCCGTCTTCTTTGGCTCGGCGGACATGAATCGGTATTTTGACCGTCATGCTGCTGTAACTCTCGCTGACGGCAAAGTGAATGTCTTGAGACATACCGGCGGGGACAGATTCGCCATTCCAGTTTTCGACTGGTTTTCGCTTGCGAGGCTTGGTTTCCAAGATTGCAGCCTTTACAGTGGGGATGGACTATTTGCTGAGGTATCGTGATCGGAATGAACTTCTTCGGCTACGGGCAATTCTGGTAATTCTTGTACCTTGGGACGTCTCTTACGTCGCGCTTTTGCTGGGATAAGATCGCGCATCAATTCCAGCTTCCCAAAGCAAAGCATTCGATCCCCCGACTCGATGCGACGATCTGAGCGGGGATTCGGTATGACGGTCGTGCCTCGGGTGAGGGTCAGCACATTGATGTCTTTCTCTCGTAAACCCGACTCGCTGATCGTCTTGCCAATATAGGCTGAACCTTCTGGAATGTGGATCTCAGTCACTCCGTAACCCCGGCTGACAGAGAGCCGTTGCCTCAAGTCGATCTCGGGGAAATCGACCTGAGCCGCAATGTAGTCGACCACGGCGCCGGCAATGTCGAGTTGCGAGCTGCGCTCGATCCCTTCTAGGCCAGGCGAGGAATTCACCTCCATAATCTGGGGCCCGTTCTTGCTTTCGAGCATATCGACGCCGGCAATCCGCAGACCGAGGATTTGCGCAGCTCGAACAGCTGTTTCGCAGTAGGTCTCATCAAGGATGACCGGTTCAGTAAGCCCGCCACGATGAACATTACTACGAAACTCTTGCCCCTGGGCCACGCGACGCATTGCCGCGACGACGCGGTCGCCGATCACAAAAGCTCGAATATCGCGCCCCTTGCTTTCAGCGACGAATTTCTGGATCAGCACACTTTGCTTTTGAGACTGCAGGAGTTCGATGATGGCCTCGGCCGACTTGACCGACTCGGCAAGCAACACGCCGATGCCCTGCGTTCCTTCAATGAGCTTGATTACCACCGGGGCTCCGCCGACTCGTTCGATCGCGGGAAGCACGTCCTTCTTGTCGCGCACAAAGGTCGTTCTCGGAATCCCGATCTGGTGCCGGCTGAGGATTTGCAAGCTGCGGAGCTTGTCTCGCGAATTCGACACGCCAGCCGAACTGTTCGCACAAAACACATCCATCTGCTCGAACTGTCGAATTACGGCTGTTCCATAGTAAGAGATTGATGCCCCGACTCGCGGCAGCACGGCATCGTAATGGGTTAGATGCTTGCCCCGGAAAAAGAGATCAGGCTCGCCCTGTTCTAGGTCGATGGCAAATTTGAGAGTGTTGAGCACTTTCACTCGGTGGCCGCGCTGATCGGCTGCCTCGCGGAGTCTTCTTGTGCTGTAGCACTTCAAGCTGCAGGAGAGAAT
>JAGQOW010000272.1 GCA_020427155.1 Planctomycetales bacterium
GCATTGAGCGGCCGATGGCCGATATCGTCTCAGAAAACATCGAAGCCTGTCCCATCGGTCCGCTCTAATGCGTAGTTGGGCGGTCGGCGTCGATGGCTATTCGATCTCATCTGCGTAAGACGTGACCCCCATGTACTCGTCGTACTCCGCCCGCTCCTCTTCAGCGAGTCTCATTCGATGAAGTCGAATCGTAAAGCCTCCGTAGGCAACCCCATCATCTATAACCATCCAATCGAAGACGTCCTCGTCGTCGAAGGCCAATCGTGAGCCAAGGGCGTGCCACTTCTCGAACCCGTCCGGCACCTCAAAGAACGTGCCCGAGAACACTCTGCCCTCGGAGTGGTAGACAACGTCGGTAAGCCAGAGGAAGAAGATGAAGTCTTTGCCACGTTCTTCAGAGAGATCTGGGTCTTTGAAACTAAGCTTGGCTAGACCTGTCCCATTCGGAAGACGATCAAGCAGAGAGCGAAAGCCATGCATCGTTCGGGCTGCAAGCGCGTGGGCCTGCAGAACGGACGGATCTTCCCTGTCGAGCAATCGGAATCTCGGCTCGGTCACAGAATCCTCCGCCTAGCAGGTGCTCGCCGCATCCTTCTACCCGCCGCCCAACGCCGCATTGAGCGGCCGATGGCCGATATCGTCTCAGAAAACATCGAAACCTGTCCCATCGGTCCGCTCTAATGCGTAGTTAGGCATCGGCCGCGTGGCACACCGCCTCGATGTTGTGACCATCGGGACCAGTGACGAAGGCCGCGTAGTAGTTTGCGTGATACTGGGGCCGCAGACCAGGCGCCCCGTTGCTTAAGCCGCCAGCTGCGAGAGCTGCCTGGTAGAAGGCGTCAACCTGAGCCCGACTCGCAGCAGCAAAGGCAAGGTGCAGATGCGTGCGACTCGTTGTGGGTTCTCGGCGAATGCAAAGAGAGGCGGAATCGTTTGGGCGGCACAACTCAACCCCGAGCGGGCCCTCAGAGATCACCTCAACTCCAAGTGGCGCAAGGCTAGCCTCGAAAAATGCCTTCGCCGAGGCGTAGTCGCTCACACCGAAGACAACGTGATCGAACATCGACGCCCCCAAAGCCGCAAGAATCCGATGCCTAACGCCGCATTGAGCGGCCGATGGCCGACATCATCTCAGGAAACATCGAGCCACGTCCCATCGGTCCGCTCTAATGCGTAGTTAGGTTACCGCGCCAAAGTGCGTTGCACGCGCAGACAGCGATACACCTACTCATACGCGTACGTGAAATTGGTGTCGTTGCCGTTACTTTCTGCCCAGAGAATGAGCGCGTCAACTACGCCAGCTTCCAGCTCTCGGAGCGTGCCATCTACCAGCCGCACCTCAACGTGCCCGTGGTGTGGACGGAACACCGAGCGCACCTCTCCGCGAACGATCATTGCCTTCACATCAGCCAGTTCCAGGAGTGGCCTACTTTCCTCGCGAACTCCGGGCTGAACCGGTGCACACGCGGCGGAGAGAAGCATAAGAGCCGGAAGGATCGATCGAACTTTCATCGGTAACCTAACGCCGCATTGAGCGGCCGATGGCCGATATCATCTCAGGAAACATCGAAGCCTGTCCCATCGGTCCGCTCTAATGCGTAGTTAGGTTGGAGCGCGAACATTTTACCGACCAGCCGCCCGACTGGCGCGACCTCGGATGAAGCCCACCAAACCAGCCGCGGATAGCAGGGCACTCACGCCCAGGCCGAACTGCCAAGCTCGAATGGCTTCGGCTTGGGCCGACAACATGGCAGGTGTCGGATCTTGGTAAGGCAACGATTCGCCAGCGAGACCCAGAAAGCAGAAGACCGCTGAAAAGAGACCGACGATCGCAGCAATCACACTCGCAGCCCGCATGATCTACAACCTAACGCCGCATTGAGCGGCCGATGGCCGATATCATCTCAGGAAACATCGAAGTACGTCCCATCGGTCCGCTCTAATGCGTAGTTAGCCAGCAGCGCGTGCGTGGAACCACGCTGCCGTATCAGCACGGCGCAGGATGGACCACAGGATGCCACAAGCAGAGGCGCCTTCCAGTGCGGCGGCGAGGATAGCAAAAGGAAGTACTGTGCCGTAAAGCTCTTGAGTGGGGAACAGGAACGCGTTGATGCCAATGCTACAAATCGCAAACCACTTCATGTACTGCCATGAACCTCGCCTGCGGAGCATGAAGGCGATAGCTACCGATGCGAAAACCAGATGCGTCGAGACAACCAGTACGGCCAAGAAGCCCCACTCAGTGAAGGGCTCGACTGCCACCCAAAGCGCGTGTGACAGAAGGTATGCAGCCAGGGAGATGCGAAGGTGGGTTGGCATGATGGCTAACGCCGCATTGAGCGGCCGATGGCCGACATCATCTCAGGAAACATCGAATCACGTCCCATCGGTCCGCTCTAATGCGTAGTTAGAGGGCGGTGCAACTAGTCACTTGCACCTCCGCCTGCGTCCCCCGGCGCGCCGCCACTGCAGCCGCATATGCCGAAATCGGGAACCTCAGGACCTCCGCCGTCAGATGGGTTGTTAAGCGGGTCGAAGCCTGAATGTGCCGCATGGCCCTTCGGTTGCGAGAACACAAAGACGGTACACATCACAGCTCCAATCGCCGGCACCAGCCAAATCAGCGCGAGCTGCCGGGCTCGCTGCGACCCAGTAAATAGTCTCGATCGAAGCACCACGATCGACGCCACCGCATTGAGCAGCAATAGCGAGGCGATTGACACGTAGCCCAATGACATCGCTTAGCCTCCTCGCCCTCTAACGCCGCATTGAGCGGCCGATGGCCGAGAAAGTATCAGGAAACATCGAAGCCTGTCCCATCGGTCCGCTCTAATGCGTAGTTAGGCGGAACTCTAGCGGTAGTCCCACAGCAAGTCATCCGTCGCAGGAACGTGTTGATTTGCATCTGAAACCAGGAGACCCTCCGCGACGATGAACCCCACGCCCAGCGGGCCAAAGTACCTCGGGAAGCGCCAAGACGGAAGGAAGCCCTGAACAACGACTAGTGCCGCTTCTTTAGATTGCATCGAGCGGTATGTGGCAAAGCTCACACGACGAGAGTCGATACGCTCGTACTCGTGCGTTTCGGCAGGCAGCCGACGAAGCTCTTCACCGGGAAGCGCAGAAAGTGCAGACATTCGGGCGATGATGCGATTGCAAAGCTCTCG
>JAGQOW010000273.1 GCA_020427155.1 Planctomycetales bacterium
TCACGATCTGGATGGCCGGCGGCGGCATTCGGCCCGGCATCACCTACGGCCAGACCGACGACTTCAGCTACAACATCGTCGAGAATCCCGTCCACATCCATCAGCTGAACGCGACCCTGCTGCACTGCCTCGGCATCGACTACCGGCGGCTCTCGTTCAAATTCCAGGGCCTCGACATGCGTCTGACCGGCATCGATCAACGCGGCCCCGTGCACGACGTTTTGGCCTGAGCTGCCAGTTCGGTCGGGCAGCGCGTCCGCACAGGCACCGCAGGCACGGGGCGGCCCGCGAACTTCCCTAACCAGGGCTCCTATGAGGCACTCAATGCCTAGTCGCGGCAAGCTTCGAGAGGCTCCAGGATTTGATGCACCGCCTCTCCTGGAAACGCATTGGAGAGAGCAGGCGCCGCATTCGACGTGGGGTCAGCGCGCGGAACTATGGGGAGGAATGGAGAACGCACTGACGACGTACCTAGAAGCGCTGGATAGAGCGTTGAATCCAAAGATGATGATTGAGGGGATATCAAGAAATTGGGCCCCCCATTCCCTGTGGTGCCAAGTTGATGATCCAGTCGCCGAACCACAAATGCCGCCGTGTGGGCGAGTGTTTTCTTGGCTGTGGACCGAGCCGATCGAAGGATATCCACTGCTCCTGGGTGGCGCACACAACACGCCCACGCCCGAAATCGACGAATTCTTCTCGGCAGACAGGGAGCACCCTGCCGCCGAGTCGCTCCGATTGCTGAGTGGCACAGCGTTGGCCAGCTCGTACCCAATTGGCGGGTTTTGTGCAAGCTCGGAGGTAGCTCCCTCGTGGTTCCCCACTTTCTCAATAATTGTTGATCCCGACATAGCCACAGAGAACGATTGGCCTTGCAAGGTGGAGGGCCCCAGGCCACCTGAATACCCTGTTTTGAAGTTTTATTGTGGGGAAGTACGCTGGTTTGGGATTGATTCGAGCCTCGAAGTTTTCCAGCTCTTCCCAAGCGAGGATTCTCTTGCTATCGCCCACTTGGAACCCTGGGAACAAATGGCGATGCGAATATCTTCTTTCTTTTTGCACCCAGTCCGCGAGAACTGCTGGGAGATTGGGCCAAGATTCGGAGAACCCTGATCATGACGATCGCGCACTCGCTCAGAACGAGCAGTGCGTCCGCACAGGCAACGCAGGAAGGGGGCGGCTCGCGAACTGCCGAAACCAGGGCTCCCATGAAGGCAACCTAGTTGAGGAGATCGAGTAATGCCAAGTCGCGGCAAACTTCGAGAGCATCCAGGATCTAATAGTGCACCGCCTCTTCTGGAAACGCATTGGAGAGAGCAGGCACCGCATTCGACGTGGGGTCAGCGCGCGGAACTATGGGGAGGAATGGAGAACGCACTGAAGACGTACTTAGATGCGCTGGATAGAGCGCTGAATCCAAAGATGATTAGGGGGATATCAAACAATTGGGCCCCCCATTCCCTGTGGTGCCAAATTGATGATCCAGTCGCCGAACCACAAATGCCGCCGTCTGGGCGAGTGTTTTCTTGGCTGAAGATCGAGCCGATCGAAGGATATGCACTGCTCTTGGGTGGCGCACACAACACACCCACGCCTGAAATCGACGAATTCTTTTCGACAAACAAGGAGCACCCGGCTGCCCAGTCTCTCCGATTGCTCAGTGGCACAGCAGCGTTTTACCTGGCCACCACGTACCCATTGGCAGGATTCTGTTTAAGTTCAGAGGTGGCTCCCTGGCCGTTGCCTAATTTCGAGATAATTAGTGAGACTGACACAGCCCGCGAAGATAACTGGCCTTGCAAGGTTGAGGGCCCCAGGCCACCGGAATTTCCGATCTTGCAGTTCTATTGTGGCGAAGAACGCTGGTATGGGATCGATTCGACGCTCGAAGTTTTCCTGCTTTCTCCAACCGAGGATCATCTTTCTATGGTCCACTTGGAATCTTGGGAAGAGATGGCGATGCGAATATCTTCTTTCTTTTTGTACCCAGTCCGTGAGAACTGGTGGGAGTTTGGGGCAAAATTCGGAGACGCCTGATCATGACGATCGCGCACTCGCTCATAACGAGTAGTGCGTCCGCACAGGCAACGCAGGCAGAGGGCGGCTCGCGAACTTCCGTAACCAGGGCTCCCATGAAAGCAAGGGTTCCACCTGCAGGATCGCTTGCACCCTACCTACAGTTGCAAAGGCTTCATTTGATTGTGGATGATAAAACGATCATTCAACTCGCTGGCAACCCCGGCTCAGCGAAGGAAGGCATCTTGATGGATGCGCTCGATGACTTTGGCCGCGGGATGACGGCTCAGGCACTGCGCTCGTTTAAAGATGCAGAGAATACCATTCAACTCGAATACTGGAGGGAGCGGCTCTCCGGCGATCGCGAAGTTTGGACACCTAGCCTCGTTGAGCAGTACTGGGCTCACATTCACTCCCTCAGAACGACATTCGACACCAACCCTTCTTGACAACTGTTTGGTAAGCGGGCTGCCAGTTTTGTCAGACCGAGGTCGATCAATTCTGGTTCGATGTCCATCCCAGTCGGAAGGCTGAAGGCCTTCCAGCATCGTAGCCCGGGGCAACGCCCCGGGATCGCGTTGATGTCCCGTATGGAAGGGCGTCGAGCGAAGTCGCCCCTCGTTCCATGATGGTTGAGGGGCGAGGCGATTCGATCCCTCGCTTACGCTTCGGGTTTCCTTCTGATGGCGGAGGATGACGTAACCTTTGGGAGCTAGCGCCCGTGGCGAGGATTCGGAGTGGGCAACTGGGCGCCGATGTTGGCGAGCCACGCGTCGAGCTTCGTTCGCAGCTGCTTGACCCGCTCGGGATGGTGGGAAGCGAGGTTGTCGGCTTCGCTGCGGTCGTCGCCGAGGTGAAATAGTTCGGCGCGGTTTTCGGCGTAGTAGTAGAGCAGCTTCCAGTCGCCGTGGCGGATCGCGCTCACGGGCGTGGTGGTCGGGTAGTAATGCGGATAGTGCCAGTACAGCGTGTCGCGACTCAAGGCGCCTGCGGGATTCTTCAAGAGTGGAGCGAGGCTGACGCCGTCGGTGGACGGCTGGCCCGCGCTGTCGAGTTTCAGCAATTCGGCGAGCGTCGGGTAGAAGTCGTTGGAAATGACCGGATGCTGGCAGTCTCCGGGCCGCGTGACACCGGGCCAG
>JAGQOW010000274.1 GCA_020427155.1 Planctomycetales bacterium
CGCTCACACAGGTCGATGACGATGTCGTCGCGGCAGCCGCGTTTGACGATGGCATGATTGAGATCGCTGATCAGCCAGCGAAGGTCCGTGCGCGTGATGCGAATCGACGCCGCGCCGGCCGGCCAAGGTCTCCAACTGGTCGCGTACTTCCGGCGTGAAGCTCCACTGCAGTAGCGCTTGACGTTCGGCCTGTGAAAGCTCGATGGCTACTTCGCGCGCAGACATATGCGTGCTCCTGAAGTTGGCTGTGCGATGTTCGACGGTGCGCGTTAGGCAGCCCCGCGCGCTTGGCGACGTTCCGCACGCTGCTCGCGCTTGCGCTGCGCGCGATCCAACGCCTCTTGGACGCGTTGATCGATCAAATGTTCAGGATGCTCCAGGATCCAACGATCGGGAAGTAACGCCGGCAGTTCCTCCGGCGTCATCGTGGGTAAGCGAGCAAAAACATCTTGCAGATAAGCGAAGGGTTCGATGCGGTGCCGGTTGCATGTTTTGGTCAACGTGAACAGCGTCGCCGCCGTCTCGCCGGCCTGATGATTGCCGACGAACAGCCAGGCCTTCCTGCCTAGTATCGGGAACTTCACCGCCCGCTCGGCAGCGTTATTGTCCAGTGGAATGGCACCCGATTCCAAGAAGCGGGTAAACGAGTCCCAGCGGTTGAGCATATAGTTGATCGCGCCGCGCAGTTTCGACTTCGGTAGTTGACGGAGTTGTTCGTCCTCCAGCCACTTCTGCAGCGACTCCACAATGGGCTGGGATTGCGCCAGCCGCGCCGCCAGTCGTTGTTCGTCACTATAGGGACGAAACACATCTTCCAGATCAAAGAGCTGCCGGATGTAGCCCAAGACGGTCCGCGTCTTATCCGTAGGACCCAGCAGGTGACACTCGTCAAACTTGCGCCGACTGTGCGCCCAACAACTCGCGGAGATAATCTCCGGCTGCAACTGGCCGAGCCGTTCATAGCCGACATACGCATCGGTGAGCAGATAGCCGCGATAACCCTGCAGCAAGTCTTGCGGGTTGATGGCTCGCCGGTCTGAGCTATAGAAAAAACAATCGTAAGGATGCTGGGCATCACCGACGCCTGCCCACAGGTAACCGGTTCGCGCCGCGCCCACCCCCGACAGCTCTTTCACGGGAGTTTCGTCCATCGCGATGATCTGCGACAGCAGCACTCGCTGCCACATCAACTCGACCAGCGGAGCGACGCCCAGCGCCAGTCCGCGCATCCAGCGCAATTGCGTGCTGCGCGAGATGAAGACCCCAGCCCGCCCCAGGATTTCCTCGATCCGATAATAGGGTAAATGATCGGCGAAGCGACAGACAGCCAGATGCGACAACAGGCTCACGCCCGCAAACGATTGGATCAGTGTGGGGGGACGAGTGGCCGTGATGATTTGGGTGGTCTCGTGGGCCCGGTCCAGCGCGAGCACTTCCTGGTAATGCTCCACCACTTTCAATTGCAGAGGAATAACTTCGATCTGTTCCGAGACCTTCTTGAAGAACCGTCGCACCTGAGGATTGTCGCGCATTTCCTCAGGGATCTCTGCGTCATCCAGCAGATGCTCTTGTCGTTCGCGCTGCAGAAACTCGGGGAAAACACGCGGTTGGCGCCCCTTGCTGGTCCGTTTCTGAGGCGGGGGGGACAGTGGCTCCGTCTCTGGCTCCGCAGCTTGTTCCGGCTGCAGGCTGGCGGCATCGAACAACAACAACTGCGCCGGATCGTCCTCGGTGTAGCGCTCGCGCCGCGAACCAAACAGACTACGTTTGAGCAATTGATTGTCGGCCGCCAGATTCTCGACGGTCTGTTCCAGTTCCGCGATCAACTTCTTGTGTCGGGACAATTCTGCGTTCAACTCATCGCAGTGCAATTGATGCGACAGCTCGAGCTCCGTATTACGACGATGGGCAGCGCTCAAGTCGGCCGCGAGTTGTTCAATCAACGCGTGGCAACTGGTAGTGTCGTGCGGGAGCGGAGAAGGCAAGCAGGACATGTAGCGAAAGCTTTGCAGCAGCGCGGGAACAGGCTTGAAAACGATGGGCTCATTATTCAAAAGTAAGCGCTCAGCGCAACCCCACCTGCGCGGATTTTGCCAAAAAAAATTGCGACCCGAAATTCATCAGGTCGCAACGAGAAAGCAAGCTGCAGTCGTGAGTGCGCGCGACGTTGTCTTATGCGCTGGTCACTACTTCTGCGTTGTTTCTTTATCGAGTCGAAAGCGAGTTCGCTGACGGGCCGAAGTGAGATCGATGCCGTCCAGAATGAGCGACAACTGCGAACGCGTGACTTCCATCACCTCCTGCTGTTTAAGCTCATCTTGGCCGGGCAGTTGGTAGGTCCCCTGCTGCAGTTGCTGATACCAGAGGCAATATCCGGTCTGGCCCCAATAGAGGATCTTGATGCGGTCGCGCCGCCGATTGAGGAACACGAACAAGTCGCCCGACAATGGATCTTGTTGCAAGAGCGACTCGGTGAGCGCTACCAAGCCGTGAAAGCTCTTCCGCATGTCGGTGGGCTGACGACACAGAAACACCCGGATCTGAGGTGCCAGGGCAATCATGAATCACCTCGCTGGTCGAGGACGGCCAGTACTTGCTGCAAGCGCTGAGCATCAACGGGACCGGAAATGCGAATACAGCAGCCGCTCGGGTGCACGACCTCTAGACCGCCGACGTCATTGACCAACTGAAGCGGAATGAAGCCAGCCGCGTTCCTTGACTCGGCGCCATTCTGTGCCGCCCCGGCCTCCTCAGCGCGCGTCGCCAGTACGCGACGCCAAGCGTAAAACGAGGCCTCCGAAAGATCCTCCGCATTGCAGAACTGACGGATGGACAGGCCGCTCGCCGCCTGCCGCTGGAGGATACCTCGCCACTGCCGTTCTTTGACGGTACACTTCTGTCTGACCATGCTGGGTCTCCTGGATTGAGTAAACGGAAACCCTTCAGCCTATGCCCTCCGTCAATACGCCAGCGATGCAGCGCTCACTTGGTAGCGCTCACCGAGTCGCTCTTGCAACAGGATCCATTGTCGGGCGACTTGTTCGTGTTCCTCAACCGGCG
>JAGQOW010000275.1 GCA_020427155.1 Planctomycetales bacterium
TCGTTTTTTGCTGGGGGAGTGAACAGCAGCGATTCGAGTTCGGCAACCGCATGGACCACTGGCCTCAACACCTCGGCCAAGTCGTCTTCGGCAATCGTGTTCAGCCGAGACTTCGCCGCCACGATTCTCGTCGCCGCGGCCGAGGCAAACGAAGCATGCTCGGCAGCAGCCCGATTGCGCAGGCTAAGTTCCAGATCGACCAGCATCGCTACCACATACATCTGCCGGCGATGATCTTTCTCGTTGCCCGGCATGCGATTTGGCCGCCAGCGAGGATCGGCCCACAGGCTGGGAGCAAGCCCGTTGCGACTCGGATCGAGAAACAGATTGTGTCGAATCTGCTTGTCGAACCAACTGACCATTTCAAAGCCCGCGTCTCCCGGATGATGTCCCCCGCGAACGACCAGCGCTTCGTCGCCGACCACATGACACTGATAACACTGCCTGGCCAACGAATAGAGATCGTCGCAGCGAAAGTGCCCCGCCGCCCGACAGCGATCGATTCGCTGCTGCCGATGCGCGGCCGACTCGCGCTCTCGTCGCGCGACGCCCGGGCCATAGGTTGCATGCGCATTAAGCCAACCCTCTTCCCCGCCCGCACCGTTGTGGCACGACTCGCAACTAACGCCTAACATCCGCCCGGTACGATTGCCCGTTTGGTCCTGAGGAGTCGCATGACACACCAGGCACTGCGGTGCGCTCGCTACACGATCGGCGTCGATCCCCAGCTTCTCGGCGTATCGCTTGGCGTTGGAACTGGTGCGCAGCAGATTGTACGCATTGGTCGCATGATCGGAATGAGACCAGACGACATACTCTGCCTCGTGGCAATCCATACAAGCTTCCGGCCCGACAAACCGCTCGGGCACCCGCTGGGTCGCGGCCAGCAAAGCCGCAACCGGCGTCCCAATCGCCTCAGGCGGTGCCGCCACCGGAGCCAACTCCTCGGCAATGCACGCCACATAGATCAGCCCACTCCCCAGCACCACCAGCAGGGCCAGCCGACGTTGTAAAGAGCCTCGCAGCATACCGCAAATATCCGTGATGTGAGAGCGCAATGGAATCGAAAGTCCCTCTACCAGCAGCTTGGCTTGTACCCCCTCGGACTCACTTTGACAAGCCTGATACGAACGCAACCGACTCTGAACAGGTCCGCTCTACTTGGAATCACGCGTTAGGGATCTCTTCAAATCGCTGAATCTCGATTAGCTGAGTGCCACGGTCCGGCTTGCCCGGCAGTCTCGATAATCTGCCGAAGCAGGTTTACCGCACCATCCTCCTGCCTCCGGTCGGCTGTCGCTGCCACCTGCGCAGTTCGATGTGGTAATATGCACGGGAGCTTTACGGTTGAATCGTCGAGTCCGAATCGCCACTCAGATGGTGAATTGCCTTATGAAATCCAAAACCGAATTCGGCAGTATCTTCCGCAGAGATTTTTTCAAGCTCTTTGCCGGTATTGGTGGAGCACTGGGGGTCCCGAGTCTCTGGAGTCGGTTGGCCCACGCTGAGGGAGTACCACAAGCAACGGGCAATTCGCTCGACGAGTCTTACCTTGAGCAAGGGCTCAACGCGTTGGCGCGCGCCCACTACATGAGTTCCATGGCCGGGCATCTCGGCGCGGCCCTGATTGCGGGCTATTTCATTGGCAAGCAGCGCCAAAACCTCGATCCCGATGTTTGCAGAGGGATCCAAAGCGACCTTCAAAAAGTCGTCAGCGGCGAGTCGGTGTTCGGGAAGCAGATGTCGAAGGACTCGAAACTAACCGACTCGGAGTTGTTCGAGCCGTTTCCCAAGCAGACACCGGACGCAACCCTCATCGACGGAATCGCCGAGGGGCTCGAAAAAGGCATCGACAAACCGCGCCAATCTGGACACAACGTAATCTTCGCATCCCTGGCAATCCGCGCGCTTAAAGAGCATCCCGAGTTCGCCACGCCCGCCGTGGTCGACGGAATCATTAGGCTGCTGACACTCTTCGCGAACGAGACGCCTGGCAGCGGCTACTATGGAAAGAAGAGAGGCCGGATTCACGGCGACAAGATCTCTTTATCCGATGACGAAGGCGCTCCAGCCTACGATGATATCGAGAGCATGGCCCTCACCATTTTTGACGAAATGTTGAACTTGAACCCAGAGGTTTACCGAGTGGGCTACGGAGGCCTTGTCCACGTCATCAACCATGCCGCTGCCATTGCTGATCTCGCAGATTACGGTTACGGCGCGCTGGTGCCGCGGGCAATCCGCTCGCATCTTCACCATCTGCGCCTGTGGCGAGATCTCCCGAACGTTGCGGCCGAAAAAGGCCCTTTGCAAGTATCCACTTACACTCCTCACATGGCGGCGTACTGGACTTCCGGAAACATTCCTTACGATCGCGCACTGCTCACCCACCGCGCCAAAACTATGTTTGCATTTGACGAACTCGCCGCGGCAGTCGACGCCGACGCGAAGGAGAAGGCAGCCTACGAAAAACTGCGCTACCTGATGTAAACGCCAGAACGCTTGATTCACCTATCTACTTCCCTGTAATCGCGGGGGACACGTCAGGGGCTCTGCAGGTTCGAAGCAAGTAACAGGTAGGAAGGACCAAAGCTAAGCGGCAAACCCTTTGCCAAGCTACGCTCGATAATTCGCCCTGCCAAGAAATTGTTGTACCAACTGAGCCCATTGCTCTATACTGCTTGCTCGAAGCTTCCCGATGTCGGCGATGGCATCTGCAATCAGGGACTCTTGGATTGCCAAAGGAGAGCATCATGCGTTCGCTCTTTTTTTCTGTTCTTGCCGTTCTGGCTTCTGTCTCCGTCACTGCGGCTCGGGCCCAGGATGCTTACATTTCGATGTTCGGCGTTTTCCACAATCCGGGCGATCAACACGACTTTACTTTCGACCTGAATCGAAGCGTCAGCAGTAGCGAGACGTTGCGGTTCCAGACCTTTGCCTATGCTGGCGGGACGAATGCTGCCGGAACAACATTCCCGGGCGGCGGAATCGACTCGGTGTTGCAGCTATTCGACAGCGGAGGAGCACCGCACGGCGTGAACGATGATATCTT
>JAGQOW010000276.1 GCA_020427155.1 Planctomycetales bacterium
TCGACGGTTACCACAGCCAGCAGGCGGCGGTCTTCCAGCGGTTCGTAGCCGAGCGACCGCGGGGCAGTGGTGAGCCGGCCGCGAGTGCGGGGGTTACGGCGAGCTTCGCGCCGTTTGCGGAGATTGGCCATGCTTCGTTCCTTCAGGGTAAGACGAAAATAATCGGTATGAATAAACCCGGGAATCAATCAAGCAAACCATAAGCAATGAATAGAAACGGCGGTTGCCCGACCAGAGAATCGGCCAGGGGGCGGCGAGCACCGATGCTGCGTGAAGATACCGCATAGCAAGAGACCTGTTTGGCCGCAATTCTGCTTGCCCCTTGCATTCCGGCGGCCAAGTAGAGACGATTGGCAATGTAGCCGATTTGAGGCGGCAAAGCAAGTTTTTTCCGCAGTCCCGGAGTTCTTCCATGCTAAATCACAAGGTTTTGACGTCGATCATGATGCTTTTACTCCTATCTGCGTCTTTTGCCCAGGCGAAAGACGAGGCAGTCGATCTGCAGGTGGGCGACCAAGCGCCCCACTTTGTCGGTAGGGACGACGAAAACCACGAATGGAACTCGGAGAAGCGGGCCGGCGAGAAGATCTACGTGGTTTACTTCTATCCGGCCGACATGACCGGCGGCTGCACGAAACAGGCCTGCAGCTACCGCGATGCGCTGACCGAGTTGGAGCGTGACGATGTCGAAGTGATCGGCGTCAGCGGCGACTCGGTCGAAAACCATCAGCATTTCAAGCGCGAGTACGATCTCAATTTCACGCTGCTGGCCGATCCCGAGGGCAAAATAGCCAAGGCGTTTGGCGTCGAGATGGGCAAGGGGGGTTCGATCGAGCGGGAGATCGACGGCAAGACGATTACTCTGAAACGGGGCGTCACGGCAATGCGGTGGACGTTTGTCATCGACAAGGACTGGCAGATTGCCCACAAAGACACCAAGGTCGATGCCGCGAAGGACTCGGAGACGACCCTCAAGGTTATCGAAGCGTTGGAGTAACTGGGCGAGCGCGGCGGGGCAAGGCGGTGCTCTTTCAGTTATCGACGCCTAGAGCCTCTCGTCTTCGGCTTGGCCATTGACCGGTTTGAGCATGTCCATTGTTCGCGCCAGTACGCGGTCGATTACGCGCTGCGGGACGATTGACTTGGCGAGTTGCATGCCGCGGGCGTCCATGCCGACGGTGTAGTGCGTGCGCGGCCGCCTGGCTTGGAGCGCTCGGAGCACGGTGTTGGCAACCCGTTCGGGAGAGGTGTTAGAGCGCGATCCGCGGTCGTTGAATTCACCGGCCCGGGCGTACATGACGTCGTACCCGCTCTTCAACTCGGCAGGGATGTCGTCGCAACTCTGGTTGAGCGTGTCTCGGGCCTTATCGAAGATCGAGGTGCGCACCTGCCCGGGACGAATGATGCTGACCGACACCTGCCAGGGGCGCAGCTCGACACGCAATGTGTCTGACAAGGCTTCGAGGGCAAACTTACTGGCCGAATAGGCCCCGACCATCGGCAGCGCCATCGTACCGTTCATCGAAGACATGTTGATCACGCGGCCGCGGGCCGAACGCAGTTGAGGCAAAAAGAACTGGATCATGCGGAGCGGCGCGATGGTATTCACTTCGAGCAATTGGCGAACCTGGTCGAGGGTCGAGAGTTCGACGGCTGCGGGCAAACCGACGCCGGCGTTGTTTACCAGGCCATAAAGTCCCGCGGGGCTCGTGGCATTGACGTGCTCGACCGCGTTGGCGACATCCTCTTCGCAAGTGACATCCAACAACAGCGGCTCTAGCGTAGAGAGGCCGAGACTCGAAAGTTCGGCGCCCTTCTCCAGGCACCGCACCCCTGCCAAAACGCGAAAGCCATGGGTTGCCAACAACAAAGCTGTTGCGCGGCCGATGCCGGACGAACAGCCTGTGACGAGTACCGTGCGAGTAGATTGACTCATCAAGAATGCCTACTGTTCCAGAGTGACCTTAATGTCTGCCCGGACAGCGAAAAGTGACAAGAAGAGGAATAGCTCGCGTACTACGCCAGGCAGGGTGAATCATAGCAGAATCTTCAAAAGAATGGCAGTTCCCCGCTTGGGGTATGCGCAGAACCGCAAACAAACGGCCTTGCTGGCGCCAAGACCGTTGAACGGCGACAAGCCAGAGAACTTAGGCAGCGCCTTCGTGGGGATGGTCGGGCGGCGTAGGGGGTCGGCCCGTGAGTCGACCGCGAATGGCAGCCAGGCGACTGGGAGCGACGCTGCCATGCTCGAAGTGAGGACCATGCAGACCTGCATCCATGCCTTCGCCAAAGTAGTATTTGCGCGCCTCGGGATTCTGCAGCACCACCTCGCGGGGTCCGTGGCAAAGCACCTGACCGGTGCGAATTACGTAGCTGCGATCGGTGATCTGCAGCGTTTCGCGAACCTGGTGATCGGTGATCAAGATGGAAATACCGTGCGAGCGCAGGTCGCGAATAATCCCCTGGATGCTGGCAATCGTGACCGGGTCGATGCCGGTAAAGGGTTCGTCGAGCAGAATGATCTGAGGATTGGAAACGAGACAGCGGGCGATTTCCAGCCGGCGGCGCTCGCCGCCCGAGAGCGACATCGCCTTGCTACGACGCAGCCTGGTGATGCCGAACTGTTCGAGCAGTTCGTCGCAGCGGCGGCGGCGGGTTTTGCGATCCATGCCGAGCATTTGCATGACGCCCAGCAGATTGTTTTGAACCGAGAGTTTGCGAAAGACACTCGACTCTTGGGCCAGGTATCCCATGCCGCCATCGCGGGCGCGGCGATACATGGGCCAGGAGGTAACATCGAGGTCGCCGAGTTCGACCCGGCCGGCGTCGGGTTCGATCATGCCGCAGGTCATGCGAAAAGTGGTCGTCTTGCCAGCGCCGTTGGGGCCCAGCAGGCCGACGATTTCGCCACGCTCGACCGTGAAGTCGACTCCGTCGACAACTCGGCGGCGGCCGTAGTTTTTTACCAGACCTGAAACTCGTAGTAGAGTCATCTAAGGTTCGTCCTCCTTGA
>JAGQOW010000277.1 GCA_020427155.1 Planctomycetales bacterium
AGTGCGTCAAGGTCGTCCGTATCTGTGCCGGCAAAGTCGAGCCCCAAGGAAGCCGCCGAAGCATAGACCGTCGGGGCTACCCCAGCGATTGTCGAAATCAAGACGTCGCCGCCGACAAAACCGTTGGACAGTGCAGTCCCCGTGTTGTAGGGCGGAACTACTTCCAGAGGATCAGGAAAGTGGGAATCGAGCGAGTAATAGATCGGCGTGGTGAAGACCGTTCCCAAGATCGGTGCAGGTGGCGGACTGTCGATATCCCAAGCGTCCAAGTTGTCGCCTGGATCTACCGCAGTGAACGGCGTGGGCGGATTGGGTTCGACCAGGTTGAGTCCTGGCGCCAGGAACGGCGTAGCGCCGCCGTTGCCGTCAAACAATCCCGTGTTCCCGCCAAAGAATATCGGCAGCGGCCCTGCTGGCGTCACCGAACTATAGATATCCGCCGAAGCTTCGCCAGCGCCGAAGGCACCTTCGCTAGTCACCGAGGGCGCAGGCACGCCTGGTTGGCCCACAGCGAACTCATCGACTGAAAACGACCAGTCGTACAGCAGATTGGGTTGATTCCGTATCAACGGGTCTTTACCGTAAGACAACGCATCGAGCTCGTCGAATCCTACACTTGTCGGAAACACGCCAATTGCGAAGCCGGGAACGGCAACCGCAGGCGGCGGGACCGTGCCAGGTCCGATGGGGGTGAGAATGTCCGAGCCGGTTATTGTTCCACTGCCAAACGTCGGACCCTGAACATCAACCGAGTAAGTCGGTTGAGCAAAGGCTTGACCTCCCACTAACAACATTGCCAAGCCTGCAACTGCAACTATCTTCGGATTCAGCAAACGCGCGGTAGTCATGAGTCTGACTCCTGTGTGAAAAAGTAATTAACAACGTTTCAAGTAGGTACCAACTGTTACTTCGCGACCTTAACGCATCTGGCGTCTTCGCATGACACCACCAATACCTGCTAGTCCGGCAAGCAGCATGGCTGCCGAGGTCGGCTCGGGAATCGGATTGCCAATTTGCAGACGGATGGTCCCCGTGGTTGGGCCACCGAAACCATCGAGAATACTTCCCGGCGCTCCCTGGAAGTCGATCTTGTAAGTGATGTCGAAGAAGCTATCGACTTGAAAATCACTCCCAGCCGGCCCCAACCGAGTTAGTTGGGTAAAGCCAGGAGCCACAGGCTGGCCTTGCCCAACTCCTGCGACAATTCCCAAGTTGTCGAAATCCGGGTCGCCAAACAGCTGGCCAGAAAGGCTGACCATCTCTGCTGCAAATGGCTGCACTGCATCACCTGGATTTCGCGGCGCCGACTCGGTAACTACCGATACTTGCATGAAGATGTTTCGGTTGAAACCAAGCAACGCTCCCGTCCCGCTCATCTGCATCTCCAGCACTGCGTCGTAGGTCTGGGTATGGCCTCCAAGCGAACCGCCCGGCGCCTCGGTAATGTTCCACGGCGGGCCAAACAGGACGGGGTCGATATTGATTCCGACACCTGCTGGCAGGGCCGGCGGCAGAATGTGCATCAACTGGCCTGGAGCAGGCAAGTATTCACACCCGGCAGCCGACGGCGGCAATCCGGCGGTCCCTCCCACGTTGGGAGCAATGCAGGCAGCTGAGCCAGAAGATACTGCGGTACTTACAAATAGCACCGTCATCAACAACGTCAGCAACATGGGTCTGGCTTTTGTTAACATCTGTTCATCTCCTGCATTGAAAAGCAAAATTGAGCAAATAGAAAACCGCGAACTGAGGTGCCACTCAGTAGCGATCGCTTGAACCTCCCGCGAATCGCTTAGTGGAACTTGCGCAGTCGTCGCTGGTGCTTTCCACCCGCCTTCACTGAGAACAGATGGCCTGCTCTCCGCGACGCCGAAGTTCGCTTCATCGCTCGCTTCGCCGACGTAGCACGCCGCGAAGGCAT
This sequence comes from Planctomycetales bacterium, assembly GCA_020427155.1. Taxonomy (GTDB): domain Bacteria; phylum Planctomycetota; class Planctomycetia; order Pirellulales; family Lacipirellulaceae; genus Bythopirellula. The sequence goes on from JAGQOW010000277.1 coordinate 1,922, forward strand.
GCCGTACTCCGCTCGGCGACCCATCTTTTCCATGCGTTCTTGTTCTTCGTACTCTGCATACTGCAATTCAGCTGCTACTCGGGCTACCATGGTTTCATCTCCTCGTTTAAGTGACGGAAGTTCAGTTACAAAATCGCTTAACTCTTTCTGCCGACCGGCAACCGCATCGCCGGGCTTTCGACAACCGATGCCGGCACGCTGCATGGAGGTCCTCGCCAAGACTTGACCCAGGCCGCCTGGACCGGCTTGCAGAGATAATGAGCGGCGCTCAACCGCAGCGCTTGGCGCTCATTTTCTTGGTCATAGGAAGGATCCACCACAAATGCCGTTAGCTTCGGCAACAGCGACTTGAGCATCTCCAGCAAACTCAAGCCGCGCATATCGGGTAGTCGGGTGCTGACTAGCCACAGTGCATCGGGATAACTCGACGCAAGTCGCAATGCTCCAGATCCGGTCGTCGTGATCGTGAGCCGAAGCTGCTTCTGCTTGGCCATCTCGACAAGTCGGTCGTAGTCTTCGACATAGGCGTCTACGACTACGACTTGCGGCCTGGACGAGAGAGGCTTTTCACTTCTTGCCATCTAGGTGTCTCCTCCTGTCTGCCTTCGCTCACTGAATGTCCGAGCGAAGTTCATGGGCTGTTGTTGAAGCCCGGAATTGCACTCGCCGTGCCATTGGCAAGAACAGAATCGGAAAGAAACACCTAACTTGTTGCGCACCAAGAGAATGAGTTTTTCTCACAGCAACATTAGGCATTGCCGCGAAGCGAAAAACTGGTCGCTAGAGATCGCTGCCGGGCAGTCGAGACCAGTTCGAGTGCGATTAAGTGGTATGAATCGCTTCAACTAAGCAAGAACGCGCTCAGAGGGCGCTTCGCTGAGTTGGGACAAGGGCGCATCACCCCGCCGAGTACTCATTCCGGCTGCGGGCCAGCTATCATTCAGCTCGCCGCGGTCGACCGGGAGTTGATTGAGATACGTCCAATCCGAGCTTCTTGATGCGGCGGCGCAGCACGCTGCGGTCCAGGCCTAGCAACCGCGCCGCGGCGGCCTGATTGTGCTCCGTAAGCTCCAAAGTAGC
>JAGQOW010000026.1 GCA_020427155.1 Planctomycetales bacterium
GCAGCCTAAGCAACCTCGCCGTCAGGGTTTACATCAGCTCTCCCTGATCGTCCGCTCATTTCCCAAGGCGGCCCGTCCCTAGGTAAATGGGAGGACACTGACTGACCCCCCCCAGCAGAAGGGGGTCGCTGCCTCGGATGCGAAACCACATGCATCGCCAGCCAGTTGCCACGGAGTCGAGCAGACGTTGGCCAAAAAGCCCTATACTCCAGCCACCCAACCCCAGTACCCGAGAGAGGATTTGAACCTCCACCCACTTGCGTGGACATGGACCTGAACCATGCGCGTCTGCCAATTCCGCCACTCGGGCTCGGTACCCCTACAACTTGGCAAAAATGCCCGTTTATTTCAAGGCCCTACCGGCTAGCGGTGGTGGAGCAGTTTGGGGAAAAGTTCAATCTGAACGGGCAGTAAGGCCCAATGACCAAATGACCAATCCTCGCGGGGTAGCAAACGCGTATCCTTGGTCATTGAGGCATTGGTCATTTCCTCTTCTTAATACCTCACAATCCCCGGCTCGATCTCGCAGGCCCAGGCGTCGATGCCGCCTGCCAACGAGCAGGCGCGCCCGAATCCTTGCTGGCGCAGCCAGGCGGCTACTCGCGCGCTGCGTACTCCGTGGTGGCAATAAACACAGATGCGCTGCTGCTCCTTGCCTGCCAGTTCGGTGACGCGCGTCGCCAGCTCGCTCATCGGCAGCAAGGTCGCCCCTGCGATGGCAACCAGATCGTATTCTTCTTGTTCTCGGCAGTCCAAAAGGAAGAACTCGTCGTCCAGCGAACGTTGTTGCTCGAACTCTTGGCAAGAGATTTCCAACGGAAGCTCAGTCATCAGGTGTCGTTTCCTGGTTGCAGCTGGGGTGCGAAGAGTTTCGTGTGCAGAAAAGAGCCTGCTAGCCAAATAAAAACGCTGCGGGCCAACCTGGCCCGCAGCGAATCGTCTCAACTTAGCAATGATTTTCTCAAGCGACTACGGCAATTCGACGACCTCGCCGCCTGCTCGGGTTACGAGCTGGACGTAGAGTGTGGGGTCGACACTGTCGTTGATCGACTTGCCATGAGCATCGGCAAACCCGTGCTGCACCGTGCCGGGGTGGGCGCTACTGGGGCCAAACCACCGGGCAACGGACGAAAGATGGGGATTAATGCTCTTCGCCTGATAGAAGTACTGGTCAGGTGCACTGGCACCGCCATTCTTCTTCACCTCGTTGCCTTTGTTCAGTGCCAATTCCCCAGCACCGCTGGTGAACTGCAGCACGGATTTAGTACTGCCGGTCGTGGCAGCAGGCTTCGAGATTTTGACGCTCGTCCCCGGGTTCACAGCGACGGCGTACATCGCAAAACCGCTCATCCAGGCCGCGAAAGTATCTTCGCGCGACTCGGCAAACATGATGGTGTTGGAAGTACCATCACGGACACCGCCCAAGGTAACAGCCCGCGGACGCTTACGAAGCTCGAAAATGCTCTTGGCATTCGAGTAGTTGGCACCGGTAACAGGATCGGTTCCCGAACTGGAAGTATTGCCAGGGAACACGATCACGCCGTTTCCGACCTGCTGCTTGACGCTGTTGGCCGAGCTGTAGCTGTTGTAAAGCGAGCCCGTAGGAGCGCCGGTATCCATGGCCGTGCTGTCAGCGTCTCGATTGTAATGAGTCGAGGGCATGCAGACGTAATTGCCCACCGCTGCCCGTGCTGCGGCCGCTCCGGCGTTAAAAATCTTCGTAGAGCCGGCTTGCTTCACTTGCACATCCCCCGGATAGCTAGGGCAGATGTAGGCTTCCATGTCTTGCTCAATCGCATACTTTTTATCGACGGGTGGAGTGTTGGGGAAGATCTGCACCGCAGGGGTAAACGGACCTACCTTCAACTTACCCGAACCTGCCACGCTGCCGCCGCCGCTGGGCAGCGCCGTGCTTGCCGGAAGCTGAGCGTCACGCGTCAGGTTGTAGAGGTTGCCCATTTCCATTTCAGGCAAGATTTGGAACAACCAGCTATAGCCGTCCTGGGCCGATCCTGCCACGTCGGTCGACGAGTTCCCGGTGTAGAAACCCGTGGAAGCGAAGGGCAGCTCCTCTGTTCTCTTGTCGGCGTAATTGTGAATGGCCAACGCGATGTTCTTGATGTTGTTCAGGCACGAGTTTCTGCGTGCCGCTTCGCGTGCCGCCTGGATGGCAGGCAACAACAAAGCCACCAGAACGCCGATAATGGCGATCACCACCAGCAATTCGACGAGGGTAAAACCTCGTTTCCGCCCGCTGGCAGGGCGGACACAGTCCTGTCTCGAGTCCATTTTGATGCCTCCTCAAAAAAAGAAAAATAAAAATATGACGCATCGTCCGTACACCACGGTACGAACAGCTCCCGCAAGACGGCGTTCTGGGTAAAAACACCCAGCCAGTCCTCGGCAACCGCCAACTGGTCCTCACAGCGGAAGACACCTCGGGCCGAGCCGACGAGAGTCCGCCTAAACGAAGAGCCAAAATACCTTAACAGTCTACGCGATACCTTGTTATGCTGTCAATCGGCTCTGCCAGCAGTACTGCCGATCCGCCTGGGCCCAAGCCGGGGTAATCTGCAGGCCGTCAGCACTAACTTGCGGCAATCTGTGCGTCTTGGCGCGGCTGGTCACACCCGCTGAGCACGAAGGATGTACATTGCGCCTCTACGGGTAGATCCGTAACTATAGGGTATCATGAGACTTAGGTTCAGGCATGGCAGCGAAGATCAAGGCGATCGTGGGAGCCAGTCGAAGCGGCAAGACCGCTCAACTGCTCGCTCGCTACCGGCAGTCCCTGGTTGCCAGCCTGCACCAGGGCCCGGCTGACGCCGGATCGACTGCAGGGACCTTGTGGATCGGTCCTAGCGCTGCTGCGGTGAACGAGGTGCGCGAACGGCTGCTCGATTCGGCCGCCCAGGCGTTTCTCGCCCCGCAAATCGTGACTTTCGCGCGTTTTGCCGAAACCGTCATTGCCGGAGGCAAGCAGCGGATTCGGCCCATCTCGAGATTGCAGAAGCGAAGGATTCTGCAACGCATGGTCGAAATCGCCCTCGCAGCAGGCAAACTCAAACACTTTACGCGAGTTGCCAAAACCCCTGGTTTTTTGGCCCAAGTCGATGAAACCATTGCGGAACTGAAACGCCAGGACCTGTGGCCGGAAGATTTTGAAAAGCACTGTCACCAGCCACGCGAACGCGATCTAGCCGCGATCTACGATCTCTACCAGCGCCATATCAACGCCAACGATCTTTACGACGCTGAGGGACGGTTCTGGGCAGCGCGAACCGAGCTTCGCGAGCAGGCCCCGGCCGAGCGACCACAGTACCGACTGCTGGTAGTCGACGGCTTCAGCGATTTCACCGCCGCACAATTCGATATCTTGCAACTGCTCGGCGACAGGGCTGACGAGTTGCTGATATCGCTCACCCTCGATCCTCAGTGCCTCGAATCGGAACATGACGCAGGCCGTGCGCTCTGCTTTTTGAAACCAAGGCAGACGCTGCAGCGGCTTCGGCAGCTGTTTCCCGGGCTGTCGATCGAGCTGAGTGGGCCTGCTCAGTTGGGCGTACCAGCGCTGGCCCACCTGGAACAGCATTTGTTCCTAGACCCGCAGAAAATGGCCCAGCTGGAGCCCCCTACGGCGGGGATCGAAATCCTGGCAGCCAATGGCATCCAAGGGGAGGTTGAGGAAATTGCCTGCCGTGTCAAGCGCCTGTTGCTCAGCGGAATGGCTCGCCCGCAGGAGATCATTGTCGTTTTTCGCGGGTTGGGGGCTGTGGCAGGGCGGATCGACGAGGTGTTCCGAGACTTTGGGATCCCCACGAGCCTCGGCAGTTGGCAGATTCTGGCCAGTTCGCCGCTGTTTCGCGCGATTGTCTCGCTGCTGCAACTGCAGGCCGAAGACTGGCCGTTTCGGCAATTGCTGTCCGTGGCGGGGAATCGCCTTTTTCAATGCTTCGAAACGGCCCCGGCGGCGGGTAGCCGCCTGGCCACCGATCCGCGAATCGCGGTGGAACGCTGCCTGAGAGAAGCACAGCAGCCGACTGGGAAGGACCGGCTGCTTGAGCGACTTCGACACTGGGCCTCGGCAGACGTCGCCCAGTTGCCCGCTGAGGAGGGCAGTGCGCGGGATGAGCGTATCGCGTTGCTCGCCGCCGATGCCAGCCTGGCGCTGGGCAAGCTGGAAGCACTGGCAGTGCTGCTCGAGGAACTTCCGCCGCGGGCAACGCTTGTCGAATGGATCGAGCATCTGCAAAAGTTGCTGCTGGGGCTGGGCGTACCGCTTGAAGGACAAGACGAAACCACTTCCGAGAGCCAGCAGCTGGCGTCTCCATGGAAGTTATTGCGCGAGGGAATGACTTCATTGGCGAAGGTCGAAGGTTGGTCTTCTCCTGCGGCTGCACAGCTGACGATTGACGAGCTCCGGGAAGCACTCGAGAGGATAGGCGCTGAGTTGCAGTTGCCTGCTGACCACGATTCAATTGGCCGGGTGCGGGTGCTCGGCGCCGAGGCGGCACGGTACGTTGCGGCCAAGTTTGTTTTTCTGGCAGGGCTCAAAGAACAAGCGTTTGCAGAAGCCGATGCCGACAATCCGCTCACCGGCTTACGCAACCTGGGCTTGAGCGGACAATCGCCAGACAAGCTGAGTGGCGAAGATCCTCACGCGGGCGACGAGTTGCTGTTGTTCTACGAACTTGTGACTCGCGCCTCGGAGGGGCTGACACTGAGCTACGCAGCGCTGGACAGCAAAGGACAGAAGCTCTCTCCCAGTCCCCTGCTTGTCGAGTTGGAACACTGCTTCGGCCGCTCGGCAGTCTCACGTCTGGAGATGTCGCTGGGAGATTCGGCCAAAGGCAAAAGCGCAGCCGTGGAGCCGTTGGGCACTAGCGAATTTCGCCGACAGGCAATGCTGCAGGCACTGGCAGGGAAGCCGCAGTGGCTGGCCGGAATCGTTTCCAGGGCCGCAACGACGCGTCTGGGCGAGTCGCTGCTAGACGGTATCGGCAGCATAGCTGCTCGTGGCGAGCGGGAGCAGTTTGGCAGCTACGACGGGCTATTGCCAGGAGCGACCGCCCAGGCGGTCCTGGCCCAGCGGTTCGACGCCGCTCATCTCTGGAGCCCCAGCCAGTTGGAAGACTACGCGACCTGCCCTTTTCGGTTTTTCAGCGAGCAGATACTGAAGCTTGAGCCGCCCAGCGAACTCGCGCTCCGCAGCGATGCCCGGCGACGTGGCAGCCTGCTGCACCAGGTGCTGGCCCGTGTGCATGCGCACCTGGGGGACGAGTCGGCAACCACCTCGGAAAATCAATCCGAGCTGGTACTCAGATTTCAGGAGCTCTTGAGCCAGGCCGTTGCCGCCGCCCCGCTCGAGGGGTTGCAGCACTGGTTGCGTGAAATCGAACGGCGCGAAATCGAAGCTTGGGCCGGGCAATATGCCCAGCAAGAAACCGATTATCGAAAGCAATGGGGTAAACTCGACGAGCCGTTGCGGCCCATGTACCTCGAAATTCGTTTCGGCTCGCCGGCGCGCTCCGGCGATTCGATCTCCGACAAGAGTGCCTCGACGAGCCTGCCGTTTGAGCTCGATTTGGGATCCGAGCAGATTCGGTTGACCGGTCAGATCGACCGTGTGGACGTCGGCCGCGTGGGCGAAACTGCCGTCTTCAACATCATCGACTACAAATCGGGCACTGAAGTCAAGCTGCAGATCGACCAGATCCGCGCCGGGCGGCAACTCCAGTTGCCGCTCTACGCCATGGCTGCCGAGAAGCTCCTGCTCGCAGAGCAAGGTGCCTTAGCACTCTCGACGGGTTACTGGAACGTGCAGAGCAAAGGTTTCATCAGACGCAGCGGCGGTCCGCTGGCGATCCGATGTTTAGAAGGCAAGACCGTCAAAACCTCTGAACAGTGGGACGAGTTGCAACCGGCAATCTTGCAACGGATTGGCCAATTGGTCGACGGCATTCGCCACGGCCAGTTTCCTGTTTTCAATAGCGACGAGCACTGTACAAGTTACTGCTCGTTCAGCACGATCTGCCGGGTGGCCCATATTCGCAGCCTGGAAAAGCACTGGGATCCCTCGACTGCCGAATGAGCAAAACCATAGACAAGCCGGTGCGATTGACAGCCGAGCAACAGACGGCCCTTGCCGAGCATGCGCGCAGCGTGTCGCTGGCGGCAGGCGCCGGATGTGGCAAAACGTTTGTGTTGACGCAGCGATTTCTGTCATATCTCGACCCGCGGGTACTCGAACCCTCGGCCGAACTGCACGAGCTGGTGGCGATCACTTTCACCGATGCTGCGGCCCGCGAAATGCGCGAGCGGATCCGACGGCGCTGTTACGAACGCTTTCTCGACGCATCCGAACCTGTCGAGCGGCAGGCTTGGAACCGGCTGATTCGCTCACTCGATAGTGCCCGGATTAGCACAATTCACTCGTTTTGCGCAAACCTCTTGCGCAGCCATGCGGCCGAAGCAGAAATCGATCCTCGGTTTGTGCAGCTCGAAGCGGCGGCTTCCGGCCTGCTGCGATTGCAGACCGTCGACGACCGCCTGCGGCAGTTATTGCTCGCCGGAGATGAGCGGGTGATCCGGCTGGCCACGCGTTTCAAACTCAGCCACTTGCGCGACAACATTGTGCACTTGCTTGGCGAAAACCTCGCGCCGGTTGCCGACCAGTGGCTCGACCGTTCTCCCAAGCAGTTGGTCGATGCCTGGCAAGCGTATTACCGCGAGGTCGTCACACCCGCCGCCGCTCAGGCGATTCTGGACTTGGAACCAGTGATCGCGCTGCAGGCGATCTGCAGAGCGGCCCAGGTCAGCAAACCCCAGCTTGAAGATCATTTTGCCGAGATTCTGGATACCTTGGCCCAGCTGCCCAGTAGCAAGACTCCTGTGGCGCTGACCGATCGCTTGATCGCACTGGCCCGAGTGCAGGGGGTCTGCAAGGCGAACGATTGGGACGATCCCCAGCAGTTCGAACAGTTCAAAGCTACCGCCGAGGCAGTTCGCAACCAGGTAAAGAAGTCGCCGCTGTATTACACGATTCCCAATGATCAGTGGCTAGAGTCGGCAACGACGGGGCTCGAATTGCTCGAAATCCTGGCGGATATAGCCGGCCACTATCGCCAGGCGAAGCAAGACCGCAATGTCCTGGACTTCGACGATTTGCTCTACCGGGCCCATCGATTGCTGACCGACCCTCGGTTCTCCTCGATCCGACAAAACCTCAACCGCGGCACGCGGCTGCTGCTGGTCGACGAGTTCCAAGACACCGATCCCCAGCAAGTGGCTATCGTCAAAGCCCTCTGTGGCGACGATTGGAGCGAGCGCGGCTTGTTTGTCGTGGGCGATTTCAAGCAGTCGATCTATCGGTTTCGGGGGGCCGAACCCCGTGTATCCAACGAGCTGCGGGCGACTCTCCCCGAGACAAGCCGGCTGTCGCTGACTACCAACTTTCGCAGCACTCCCGCCATTCTCGACTTCGTCAACGGTCTCTTTCACGGTGGGTTGGGAGAACAATACGAGCCTCTGCAAGCTAGTCGCGAGCAGCTTGCACCAACTCCTGCCGTCGAATTGCTCTGGGCACTCGACGACAATGAAGACGCCGAAGATGAACTCACCCGGCGAATGGGAGAAAAGCAGCGCGCTCGTGTCCGCGAGGCTCGGTATCTTGCTCGGCGCCTGGCCCAATTGATCGACGAGGGCGAGCCGCTAGTGGCTACCACCGAGGAAGCCAACGAACTACGACCGTTGTGTCTGGGCGATATTGCAATTCTCATGCGTTCGCTGAGCGACGTAGCCATTTACGAAGCGGCGCTGCGCGAGCAGGGATTAGACTATTACCTGGCCGGCGGTCATGCTTTTTATGCTCAGCAGGAGATCTACGACATACTCCATCTGCTCCGAGCGATCGCGAGCCCAGCCGACGAATTGAGCCTGGCCGGCGTACTGCGGAGCCCGTTCTTTGCCCTGCAAGACGAAACCCTGTTCTGGCTGGTGCAGACCCAGAGCTCGGTCAGCGCGGGTTTGTTCGCCGCCTCGCCCCCGCAAAACCTTTCTGAACCAGAACGCGCCAAAGTAGTTCGCGCTGCCGAGATACTTCAGGGGCTGCGGGCCAGAAAAGACCGATTGCTGGTGACCGAATTGCTCAACGAGGCCCTCTCGCAAACAGGCTACGACGCCATGCTGCTTGGCGAGTTTCTTGGGCAGAGAAAAGTGGCGAACCTGCAGAAGCTTGTCGATCAGGCTCGCGAGATCGATCGCCTGAGCCCCGGAGATCTTAACGCCTTCATTACCCAACTCTCGGAGTTCGTGGTTCGTTTACCCAAGGAACCGCTGGCTACGACGCAGTCGGAGGGGGACGTCATCCGCATGATGACGATCCATCATGCCAAAGGCCTGGAGTTCCCGCTGGTGGTAGTCCCCGACCTGGGCCGCGGAGGACATGGCGGCGATCGTTGGCCTGTGCTGCACGAACAGCTTGGGCCGCTGGTCGCCGCCAAAGAGAAAGGCGGTTGCGTTGCCTGGGATTTGTATCGTTTTGTCGAGAAGGAGCAGGACCGGGAGGAACGAAAACGGCTGCTCTATGTCGCCTGTACTCGAGCGGCTGATTACCTCATTCTCTCCAGCGGCATCGCCGACCTGGAAAAGCCCCCCAGTGATTGGCTGAAGTTCCTCGCCCGACGATTCGACCTGCAGACCGGCCGTTGCCTCGGCAGTTTGCCCGACGGCTATGGCGATCCTCAGGTGCGTGTCACCCTCGCCGAGCCTCCTGCAACGGGCAAAACGGTAAGCGGGACAAAAGCGATCAATCTTCAGAAACTGATTGAAAAGACTCGCAAGCTTGCTGCCAACGGCAAGGGAATTGTGCCCGACACAGTTCAAGCGGTTCCGGTTGACCACGGTGCTCGCAGGCGATTCTCGTTCTCTCGACTTTCGGGAGCGATCGTCCAAGCAAGTTCGCGGCAGACAACCGCAGATTATGCTGACGAGTCGCCGGCGCTCGATCCGCGTGGATTCGGCACATTGCTCCACGCCGTGTTCGAGCAGTTGGATTTCAAAGGCAAGAACGATCCGCTTGCGATCTGCCAGCATGTGGCCCCCATGCATATCGAGTCGGACCCACAACTTGCGGCTGCCGAAGCGGCCAAACTGGTGGAAGCCTTCCTGCTCAGCCCCCGAGCCGCCGAGTTGGCCCAGGCGCGGATTGTTCGCCGGGAATTGGAGTTCGTGCTCCCTTGGCCCCTGAATCAGCAGCCTTTTGAAGGGCGTTACCTGCAAGGATTCATCGATTGCCTCTATCAAGATGCCGCTGGCGACTGGCATCTGCTAGATTACAAGTCGAACCTGGTCGAGGCCGCGGGAGTCCCCCAAGCGGCACATCGCTACGCCATGCAGATGTTCGTCTACTCGATCGCTTGTGAACAGGCACTAGGAATTCGGCCGGTCGAAAGCGTGCTTCACTTCTTGCGACCTTCGATCGAGTTTTCCTTCCAGTGGGACGCCGCCGAGTGTTCCAGACTCGCAGAACAGATCGAGCGGGCAATGCAGCAACAGCTGTCGCCCGACATTTGCTGACCGACCCCCTAGCTGGCGGTGATTGATGGCCCAAGGAACCAGAGAACGCGACTTCGCCCTGCAGGTGGCCACTCGCTTGCGCGAAGCAGGCTACCAAGCGCTCTGGGCAGGCGGCTGTGTCCGCGATCAACTGCTGGGGCTCATTCCGCAAGACTACGACGTTGCCACCAGCGCGCGGCCGGAACAAGTTCGCGATCTTTTCGGCCACCGGCGTACCCTTGCCATTGGAGCAGCCTTTGGTGTGATCGTGGTGTTGGGACGCCAATCGCAGCAGATCGAAGTGGCAACCTTTCGCTCGGATGGCGCTTACCTCGACGGTCGACATCCCACTGGCGTCACCTATACCACGGCCGAAGCAGACGCCCAGCGGCGCGACTTCACGATCAACGGGCTGTTTTTCGATCCAGCGGAAGAAACGGTGATTGACTACGTCGGGGGCCAGCAGGATCTCAAGCAAGGCCTCATCCGCGCGATCGGCGAGCCGTCCGCCCGCTTCTCCGAGGACAAGCTGCGAATGCTGCGAGCGGTCCGCTTTGCAACGACGTTCGACTTTCAAATCGATCCGCCGACGCTCGCGGCTGTCCAGTCGATGGCTGCGGAAGTTCACGTCGTCAGTGCCGAACGCATCGGCGGCGAGCTGCGTCGCTTGCTCGTCCACCCTGCTCGGAAACGAGGTCTCGAACTGCTTCTCGAATCTGGCCTGCTCGCACAATTGCTACCCGAGTTGGCCGCACTCTGGCAACAACAGCCTGCCTGCTGGCAGCAGACGCTGCAGCACCTCGACCAGTTGAATTCCGATTCGCTCGCGGTCGCGCTGGCAACGCTGATTGCCGATTCGCGCCAGCTGGCACTCGTAAGCGAAATCGGACGCAGCTATCGATTTACCAACAAAGAGATTGAGCGAGCATCCTGGCTGGTATTGAAATTGCCAGACATTGAGCAATCGGAAACGATTCCCTGGCCCAAGCTGCAACGCGTCTTGGTACACGAGGGTGTCGGCGATCTCATGGATCTGGCCGATGCCGTGCTCGGCAATGCCCATCGGGGCGTCTGCCACGCCCGCCGTCGTTTGGCACTATCGCCCGAAGAGCTCGACCCGGCGCCGCTTTTGACCGGCCAAGACTTGATCGCCCATGGAGTCCGACCTGGTCCAGGCTTTGCTCAGATTCTGGAAATCGTTCGCGACCAGCAGTTGCTCGGAACCCTCGGCAATCGTCAAGAAGCACTCCTATTGGTTGACCAATGGCTCGAACGCAATAGGGGCGGTTCCTGACCAAGACTAAGACCTGCTAGACGAGTCCGACTTGGGCCTCTAGGATCGTGGGAACTGTAAGACTTTTTTTCCGGAGCAGCAGCGCTATGCAGTCAGTTTTCTTAACCTATGCAAATGAATTCCTCCCGATGTTCGCCCAAGGCATGCCTGTGATCGACAGCGGGTATGTGATTCAGGTCGCTTCACGCGTCTTGCATCTCGTTTCGGCGATGATCCTGGTTGGCGGCCTGTTCTACCTGCGGACCGTGCTCTCACCAGCAGGTGAAGAGGCCTATTTCGCCGGGCGGCGAGCCATCTGGGCGAAATGGGTCGGCATCACTTCGGGACTCCTGTTGGTGACCGGAATCTACAACCTGATGCAAATCATCGGCCAGAGCAAGGCTGCCGAGGTCAAGTTGCCGCCTACCTACCACATGCTCTTCGGCATCAAGTTTCTGCTGGCAATTCTCGTGATGTTTCTGGCTGCCATCCTGGCGGGCAAGACCGCAGCTGCCGATCGATTCCGCAGTCAGATGAGCAAATGGCTGAACGTCGCCTGGCTCGCATCGCTGTTGCTGATTGTTCTGGCAGCCATGCTCAAAACTTTTCACTAGCACGCCCTTGCTGCCTGGTCTCGTCACTTCCCTGGAGTCATGCGAATGGATAAGAAGGCAAAGAAACGAGTCGAAGTCCTGCGAAAGAAGGTCAATCAACTGCAGTTGCAACTTGCCGGCGCCAAGCAACAGCCCGACGACCCGGAAGAACCGGCCCGCATCCAGGCCGAGATCGACAGCGCTCACGAAGAAATGAAGAAACTCAAAGAGGGATAAGAGAGACTGCCATAAAGCTGGGAAATAAGCAACCAGCCTAGAGCCTGACCCCACGAGCTTCGCTCCCGCGATAGACGGCTGCTTCAGCCGCGCCGTCGCCGTTCCAATCGCCGACCACCGGCTGATCTCCTGCGCTGCCCAACCCGAAAGCGCGCTCGACGTCTTCAGCGTCTAGTTCCCGATTCCCTTGGCGGTCGACGATCCACAGGCCTTTGCGCATGACGCCCAAATCGTCGACGCCGTCGCCGTTCCAATCGCCTACGACAGGCGCATCGCCAGCCCTGCCGAAGACAGCCCTTGAATCAGCCGCAGTCAATCGACCGTCGCCGTCCACGTCCAGGCGCCACATTCCGTCGCGAAATACGCCGATGGTGTCCAAGCCGTTGCCATTCCAATCGCCGGTGACGGGAATGTCGCCGACCGAGCCAAAGCGAAAGACATGGTCGACCGCATCGGTATGAACTTTCCCATAAGCCGTACAGCACATTTGTCGCTTGGCGGTCTTTTCGGCTTGCACCAAGGGCTGCATGGCCTCTGTCGAGCTCGGCTCGACATTTCCCGAGGGACGGTGCCTGGCACTGACAATTCCGATATCGGTCTTCCCGTCACCATCCCAGTCTCCCGTCACAGGCAAGTCGCCCGCCTGGCCAAGTTGGGCCCAAAGATCGGTTTCGTCCCACAAACCGTTGCCGTTCAAGTCGAGATACCAGGCGCCATCCAAGAACAAACCGATCTCTGAATCTCCATCGCCGTCCCAATCGCCAGCCACTGGCACCGCGTTGCGATGTCCAAAAACTGCGTCGCGAATTCTGGAACGCTCGGCAACATCGTCGTCGCCGACCAGCCAGGTTCCTTCTTCCAAAGGCAACTGCTGCCAGCTGGCTACGTCGAAACTGGTTCCGCCGATCAGCTGAAGCGTGGCTTGCCCTGCAGGCACGGCAGCGGTTCGGGCGGTGTCGAAAACACTGAGCTGCCAGGTGAACGAATACGTCAGATCGGAACCACCAATCAACTCGAAAACCATGGCCGGGGTCGTTGTCAGCGTGGTACTGGGGCGCGGCAGGCTCGAATCGATCGAAGACTGAAGATCCAACCCAGTCCGAGCCGCAACGGCCGGCTGCGAGGGATAAAGCAATCGCAGAACAGCCCCTGCCGGCAAGCGGTCTTCGCTCTCGTGTTCATTGCCGACCTGCGTATGGCCAACGACCGTGTGATCCTGCTCGCTACCTGTTTCCGAGGGCTGATCGGTAGGACGATTGCAGAAGTCGTAGCCGACCAGATCGCTGCCTGCTTCGACAACGATTTCGCCAATGAGGTTCTGGTCGAAAGCAATTCCCCCGCCACTGCCGATGTGGGCGACTCCCACGTCTTCGTCGGCAACTGGCATCTCGTGTACCGCATAGAGTCCGGGCGCAAGTCCAGCGAACTGGTAGTGCCCCGCCACGTCGGTCAGTTGCTCCTGGACAACCGCACCTACTTCGTCGAGCAAGTGAATGGTCACTCCCGCCGTGCCTGGAGTTTCATGCAAGCAATGGTTCTCGCTGGAGGTAACCACTCGGCCGGCAATGGCTCCCGACGAGTTGTCCAGGATTTCAACGCCCTCTCCAGCTTGCGAACCAGCGAGAAAGAGATCGGCAGCAAGAAGCTGGCGAGGCTCCATTTGCTCGAAGCGGCACGTTCTGTTGGCGCGTATCGATCCCATATTTCAGGTATCGACACGTCCAGGGGCATCTCGCGAAGTAGCGGCGTTGGTCCGAGCCACTTATCCTGAATTGCCCAGGCGGTACAGTTGGGCTTGGCGACGCAGTTGCTAGGATCGGGAAGGACCGCGGCCAAGTTTGTGGTCGCCTTTCTCGCCAAACACGATCGCACCTCATCGATCCCGCCAGAAGCTGGGAACCATGAGCACGAGAATGGCAAACAATTCCAGCCGGCCCAGCATCATCAAGAAAGTGAACAGCAGCTTGGATGGCGCAGAAAACAAGGCGTAGTTTCTCGTGGGACCGACGATCCCGATGCCAGGGCCGATATTGTGCATCGTCGCGGCCACGGCACTGGCAGAATCTACCAGCTTGTTCGAGACTGGTTGACCAGCCGCTACCCAGGTCGAGTCGGGTTCGATTCCTACCAAGATCTGGGAACTCGCGGTAAAGATCAGCGCGATTAATCCGAAATAGACCAAAATGCTGTGCGGCAGATCCGGATCGGTGAGCGGCTCGCCATTGAGGCGAATATGCCGGACGACCGAAGGCCGATAGGAGTGTTCAATCTCTCGACGCAGGATCTTAATGAACAGAATATGCCGAATCACCTTCATGCCGCCGCCGGTACTGCCGGCACAACCCCCGACAAACATGAGCACAATGAGCAGCGCCTTGCTGAAGCTGTTCCACAGATCGAAGTCCGCCGTCCCAAATCCGGTCGTCGTGATGATCGAAACGACTTGAAACAACCCATCGCGGAAAGCGGCTTCTAGTTCTTCCGAGGCAGACATGTCTCCACGAAGGTCAAAGTCAGTCGTCACCCAGATTCCCATCGCCATTACCAACAGGGTGGAACCGGCAACGAAGGTCATGTAAGTTCGCCATTCGGGATCACCCAGAAACTTCCCCGGTTTACGTATGAGAATGAAATAGAGCAACGTAAAGTTCGTGCCCGCCAGCAACATGAACACAATGACGGTGTACTCGATCGCCTTCGATTCAAAGCCTCCCAGGCTGGCGTTCAAAGTGCTGAAGCCGCCCGTTGCCATCGTACCGAAGGCGTGGCAAATGGCCTCGAACCAGGTCATCCCTTCGAGCTTGAGGATCAGGGTCAACAAGAGATTCAAGCCGCAATAGATCGCTGCAAAAATCCACGCTGTGTGCTGCATGCGTTCATGCGAGCCTTCACTTTTCGGGCCGGGCATCTCGGTGCGCATCAGCGCCTTGCCAGCCGATCCCTGCCCCAGCACGGCGACAAACAGCACAATGATGCCAAGTCCTCCCAGGAAGTGCGTACTGGATCGCCAAAACAGAATGCAGCGCGGCACCCATTGCTCGTTCTCGATATCGGTCAGTACGGTTGCCCCGGTCGTAGAGAAGCCCGACTGGCTTTCAAAAAGCGAGTCCGCGATGCCCATCGGCTGCTCAACGCCGTCGACGACGTTGTAAACTACCCCCGCTCCCAGGTAGGGAATGGCTCCCAGGATCGTGGCGAGCACCCAACTGAGCCCGACAATCGCCATCGCTTCTTTGCGGTAGAGGGTGTCAGGGGCCCCGCGCCCCCAATTCCGCAGCACTAGCCCGATCGCGGCTGAAATAACAATGGCTGCAATCAACGCGTAAAAACCGCGCGCTTCGAACTCTGTTTGACTACCTACCGACGGCCAAGCGAATGGCAGACTGAAGGCCATCGTCAGCCCTATCAACCAGCAAATCGTGCCGAGCAGTCGAAATACGAGCCGGTGATTCATTTGGCTTCGAACTAGCTCCTGGTCCCATGAAACATGGCGACAACGTCGTCAATCGCATCATCCGCCACCAGCGCCACTGCCGTATCTCCAGGCAACAGCCGATCGTGCCCGCCGGGAACCTTTCCAAAGCCCTCGTGGATGACCGCTGCGATGAGGCATTGATCCGGCAGCCGGAGGTTGGCCAAAACATGCTCGGTTGCAGGAGCATTGGGAAGGACGTCCAGCTCGAGAACACTCAAGTCGCCCAAGTCGCCCAAATGGGTCTTCGAGGCGACCGGCCCGGTGGTCAAGTACCCCAGGACTTGCTTGGCCGCCACCTCGCGGGGACTCACCACCTGGTCGATCCCCAACTTACCAACTACACGGGCGTAGTCGGGCCGACCGACCAAAGCCATGATTGTCTTTGCGCCGATATCTCGCGCTTCGACCGAGGCCATGATGTTATTCTCGTCGTCCCCTGCGCAAGCAACAAACACGTCGGCGCTGCCCACTCGCTCTTCCTCAAGATTGGCGCGCCTGGTGGCGTCTTGATTCACTACCACCGTGTTTTTCAGATGACTAGCGAGGTATTCGCACCTCTCCCGATCTTTTTCCATCAGGACGACCCCAAACCTTTGGCCCTCGAGTACGTGGGCCAGGTGGTATCCGGTTTCGCCTCCGCCAGCGATGACCACCCCCAGTTTCTCGTTGCTTTCGGAGCAGAACATGGATTTCACGCCATCCATTTCCAAACGCTTGCCAATGATAGTAAGCCGATCGCCCACTTCGATCTTGTCTTCCGCGCCGGCAATCCATGTTTTTCCATCGCGCGTGATCGAGCCCATCCTTACCCCGGTAGGCAAACGAAGATCTTTCAGAGGCTTGCCGACACCCTGTTCTTTTGCCGTAACAGCAACTTCGTGCACCTCCAATTCGCCCCCCGCCAGATTCTCGACCGCCACCGAACCGGGATGTCGAATTCCCCGGGCCAGTTCCAAGGCCGTGAGATGCTCGAGGCTCAACAGCCGGTCGATGCCAAAGTGCCTCCGATAGTCGAAGGTACTCAAATCGCGAAATACCGGAGCGTAGACCCGGGCGACCGCACGACGCACCCCCATCGCTTTGGACATGCTCGCTGCAACAATATTCACTTCATCGTCGCCCGTTACCGCTAGGCAGAGATCGGCGCTGCCCACCCCCGCCTGAAACAGCACGCTCGACTGGGAGGCGGAACCGGTAAGCCCGCGCACGTCGAGCGTGTCGTTGACGCGCCGGACATGTTCTGCATCGGTGTCGACTACCGTCACGCTGTGACGATGCAAGCAAAGAAGCGACGCAATCGATCCGCCGACCGTACCTGCCCCCAGGACAACAATTCTCATAGTGTATAACGCCGCGCGGGAAGACCCGAATTGTGGAACCTTGGCCACCGTCGGGCAAGCCAGCTATCGAGCTTCCTCAGAGAGTGGCAAACCAAACCGGGGATTCTAAGGGGGGGAGGCGGCGGGCGAAAGTGCGGTTTGAGCCCCGGCGTCAGCCCTGCTCTGCGAGCCCTGGCTTTTCGGCTAGAAACGAGCTTGGAGTTGCAGTACTTACTTGTCCTGCTTGCGGGCCTTATGCTGCTCGATTTCTTCAACAAACTTCCTCTCCGCATCGTTATCGACAAGGAAATCCCACAACGCAAATCGATCGTGCACTTCATCGTCGTTCAGCGTCAAATCGAGCTGTTCCAGCACCTCTCGGTACTTGAGGATGTACTCCATGATGTCGGCGCCGGTGGCCGTGTCGTCGTTCACCGAAGGAAATGCTCTAATCACCTGAGCCCACATATCAAAGCTCTCTTCATAGAGTCGCTTGGCCTCGAGCAGATCGCCTTCGAGAAAAGTGCGTCTCGCCAGGAAAGCCAGCTCGCGGGCGCTGAGTGCCTCGGCCGTCTGTTCAAACTTGCACCGGGTGTCCCAGTACTCGTAGTTCGAGACCTGGCGATTATTTCGGATCAGAAAGAGGCGGTTGCGATATTCGGTAATACGGTTGACCAGCTTTCTTGCCTCGGCAACTTTTTCAGGGGCTTTTTGTGCAATGTAGTCGGCGAAGTCCAAAGGCTCGAGCACGAGCTCTTTTTCCGCCTCTGCCTTGAGGTCCAATTGTTCGACCGTCAAGTCGTCTTCAGCGAGTTCGAGCACGGCAAGCTTCTCAGGTGTGAGGCCCGCTCGGCGCTGGGCAGCCAATTCTTCCCGAGCACCGGTTAGCAGGTTTTCAAGTTGCTCCTCCAATTCCTGGGTATCTTTCTCCCAACGCTCGTAGGAAGCCAACTGAATCATGATGCCGCGCGACGACCGCATGGCGCGATTTCCATAATCGTTCCACATCCGCTCGGCCGTTGCCCAAGCCGTTCTCGCCTTCTCGCCAAAGGTGCCCTCCTCTTCGATCGCCGAACTGTAGTTGATGTGCGCCATCGCCGGCTTGTCGAAGAAGGTTGTCGGGTTCTTATTGCCCAGGCTCTTTTTCTGGTCGTCGACTGCCGACACGGCGTCTTGGTACCACTTCTTCGAGACAAGCCAGTTGTCGCGCAGCTCCGGCGGACGGTCGGCGGGGTGGAAGTCGTCGTCCAGTCGGAACATCTTCCGATACTGCTCATGCTCGTCGGCACGGCCAATCTTGTTGCCGATAAACCAGCCTAAATCCGACAGCAAATACGGGCTGAACCGATTATATTTGATGCCTTCTTTCAGAAACTCAATTCCTCGTTTCACGTAGTGATAACGATCCTGCAAATCATCCAGCTCGACGGAAACGTTGTAAGAGAGATTCCAGGCCTGGTATCGCCAGAATGAAATAAAGTAGGGCTGCAGCTTCGACAGTTGCCCCAGCGTGGCGCGAAAGTTGGTCCAATCTTCCTTCTTCTTGTACTCGGTGGCTTTGCTCCAGAGAAGCGAGACGGCAATGCCGCGCAGGCCCAGGGTCGCCAGCCGAATGGTCTCGCTCGAAGGATCGATCTCGCCCAAGTCAGCTTGCCCGAGTTCATGGTCCGAGCGCAGCCGCGCCAGCAGGCCTCCTCGATCTTCCACAGTTGCCGGCGCTCCCAGTTGAGAAATCGGGAACAACAACACCGCGATCAGCACCAGATAAGTAATCTTGCGATAAAAAGAACGATGTTCGCTCATTTGGCGACCTCGCGCGTTCGAAGCAGAAAGTAGCCGATCACGGCCAATCCAGCGACGTAGGCCAGGCACGTCGTAAGATCCTGCAAGACCCGGTCGGTCGGCACGCTGAAACCAAAGGCCGCAAAATTAGCCGTGCTGAAGGCCGAAAAGTCGGGCAGAACCTGGGCTACGCTCAGCATCAAGCTCTGCAAAACCGCATCGACGCCCTTGATGAGCGAAGTGCTCGCACCTGCCTCGAGCGGACTGATGACATTCATCTGCGTAATCAGCCGTACCAGAGATTCTACGGGGCCGCCCCCATATTCGGTACCCGTTGCTACTCCGACAAAGAACTCGCGGAAGAAGCCCAGCACCACAAACGAAACGGTCAGCATCATCGCGACCGGTCCGCTCAGCACTGCACTGGCTGCTACGCCGATCGACGTCACGATGACCATTTGCACCCAAATGCTGAGATACACTTTCACGTAATTCCAGGTCGCTGAACCTTCGGGCAATCGCAGGTAACAGTCGGGCTGAGCAAAGCCGAAATACTGGCCCCGCTGCAAACACTGAACCACGATTTCCAGCCGGCCGTTGCTGGCCAAATCTTTGAACAGATCGAGCTCTGAGTTATCGGTGCCAACCAGTTTGCGGGGAATGGTGATCTCGGAAATCTTGGCATCCTGCGCGTCAAAAAACGTCAACTCGCTTTGTACGCCAGTCTCAGGATTGCGAACCTGAAAAGCACCGCCAATCGCTTCGCCAATGATCCCCTTGTGTGTTCTGAAGACCCGCACGATCAAGCCAATCTTCAAACCTTCGCCGGCGGGATCGAGCGATTCGTTGATTTCTTCAAAGGTCCAGATCGCCGCTCCCTGAGTGTTTCCTTCGATAAAGCTGCGGTACGTCCATTCGTTGCCGACATTGACGCCGAGTTCTTTCTCCACCCCCTGACGGTCCTTAAACTTCAACTTTCCCCAGCGCGGTACCCGGGCTCGCATGATTCCTTCGGCAGCCGAAACCACATGACCGTCTCCCCGTGCCGTGATCGAGTGCGAGTGTCCATGGTTGCCGAGCGCTTGCCCGTTGTTTTCGTTATTCAGCTGCACATCGTGCCGATGACTCGCATCCAGTGTCGTGCGACCCTGGTAGCCGAGCACCTCGCCGCCCAGCGAGTCATGCCTTAGGCTTTGCTCCTCGACCTGATGGCTGTGATCCAACGAGCGATTCACAAATACGTAGCTGCAAAGTGCCATGACGGCCAGCAAGGCGGTACCCACGAGAGAGAAGCCGATGATCCGGCCCAAGATGATCTCGCCGGCACGCACCGGCTTGGTCACCACCGTGTAGATCGTCTTGGTTTTGAAATCGCTGGGCAGGCTGAACGCGCTGAGCAATAGCGCGATCCCCAGCACCAGATAAGTTGTCGCGGTTGAGACAAAGCTGATATAGAGCTTTGCGGGATCCTGGTGGTCAGTGCGCAGAAACCAGCTGGCAAAGAGCAGAATCACAAAAAACACCAACAAGGCAACCACCACTCTGCGCCGCCAGGCTTCTTTCACCGCCAGTCGGGCCAGTGCCCAAATGCGACGAGGAGAAATCTCCCACATCTCGCGGAAACCCGACGAGACAGTTTGAAAAACCAGGTCGCCGCCGCCCAGCGGCCCGTATCTGGCAGCCGCAAACAAGTAGCTGCCGATCAACGCCAGCAACGCCAGGCCGAGCATTACCAGGCCAAACTGGGGTAACGCCCCGAGGCCCAGGCCTTCTCCGCCTAACAGCCACTGAAAATATGGGAGGATTTCGCGTTCAAGAACCATTGAAAAACGAGTTCAGAGGCTAGAGACCAGGATTCAGAAACTTCAATGAGTTGCGATCCGTCAGATCGCCTGGGGCAGGCCGCAATCAGGTTTTGGGCGACGCTTCAGCCGGCTTCTCGACCTTGGCACGTCGGCCTGGTCGGGCTTCGCTGTCGCGAACGATCGAGAGGAACAACTCTTCCAGGGTCGTCGTCGGATTAGCCATTTCCATCAATTCGCCTTGGTGACGCGATATCACATCGCGAATCTCATTCTGGCAATCTGGCGACAGCCCGCGGGCACGTATCTGGGTGACATCGGCCACCGTCAACAAGGTGTCGACTCGGCCCAATTCCTTCAACTCGCCTTGATGCAAAATGGCGATCCGATCGCAAACATCTTGCACGTCGGCCAACAGGTGACTGCACATGACCACGGTCTTGCCCTCATCCTTGAGCCGCAGGATCATGTCCTTCATCTCCCGCGTACCTATCGGATCGAGCCCGCTGGTCGGCTCGTCGAGAAGCACAAGATCGGGATTGTTAATCAATGCCTGGGCAAGCCCGATGCGCCGGGTCATACCCTTCGAATACTCCTGCAACTGGCGCTTTCTTGCCCGGTCAAGCCCCACTTGCTTGATCAGCGTATCGACCCGCTCTTGCCGTACCTCCGGCTTCATGTCGAAAAGCCGCGCGTAGAAGTCAAGCGTTTCTTCCGCATTCAAGAACCGGTAGAGATACGATTCCTCTGGCAGAAAACCTAGCCGCTCGTTCTTGCCGACGTCGTTAGCCCCTTTGCCGAAAACTAGGGCCTCGCCCGAGGTGGGAAACAGCAAGCCAAGAATCAGCTTGATCGTCGTCGTCTTGCCCGAACCGTTCGGCCCCAGCAATCCAAAGACCTCGCCGCGATGGACTTCCAGATCGAGCGCTTTGAGAGCCCGCACCTTCTGTCGGCCCCAAAAATCGCGGTACACCTTCGAGAGCGCCCGCGTTTGAACAACGATTTCTTCGCTCATGGGTCGATTATCAATAGAGTGAGGGTAAGAACGGAGAATGAAAGGAATAAGAAAACGGCCAACAATTTGCCGACAACGGGCTCGTCGGCAAATCGATCGGCTGATCAACTGTCAGGCGAATCAAAAAAACACTGGTGCACGAATCGCTACGCTCCGACCGGAGAGAGGGTTCGCACGAACACCGCGATACCTCCCGACTGGAGGCCGCCGACAGGGCACTCCGTCGCCGGAAGTAAAGGTCTGAGTATAAGTTGCGATCAGAGGCGAGACAAGCGCCCTGGGAGTGGATGCCAGGCCTGGGAGAAGATCTTACGCACGCAAAACTTCCAGCGCGGTTTTCTCCTCGGCTCGCCTAGAGTGCCCTGCATACCCTAGAGACCAAAAGGGCTTTCGGCTATCACTGCCGGCCGTCATTGGGCCTTGACTCTCTGCTTGGTTCATTCCCTCGAGCGAATTCCAATCGGCAGACCGTTGTCCGTCGGGAACCGCTCTGTCGCCGAGCAGGGTCATAGAATGTGTCTACCTCGCTAAAACCGGCCTTCTGCATCGTCGCGGCTGAAGCTGCGTTCTCCTCATGCCGCTCGGCATAAACACGTGGAATCCCTGCCTCCCGCAGCGCCTTCAGGCATTGATCGGCAAGCCGACTGCCGATTCCTTGACTTACGTATTCACGATGAACGACCCCTTCCACGATCCAACCATGCGGCTGTCCGTCGAGTGCCGCCTGCTCGTAGCGGGAAAACGCATCGCCGACAACATAAGTAACCAGGCCTATCAACCTGCCTTCCATCACCGCTAAGTAGCCATGGCTGGTACCGTCGCGAATCCCATCGAGATGGGCCGATACTTCCTCCCGAGGCAAATAGTTCCAATCATTCGGACCATGCTCAAACACCAAAGCCTTCATGTTTTCGATGTCCTCGGCCGCTGCCTGTCGGTAGGCAATCTTGGGAGGCGTCGTTTTGGAATGAGTATTGGAATCAGGCATACCGAGGGTCTATCTGCTGGAGCCTGCCGCGACGGGCAAAGGCCCGCAGTGGCACGCCAGGCTGTTCAGCCTGAATTCGGGGGTCTGCAACCAATTGGCAAAGTAACATCTTTGCTCACTCTAGCACGGCCAGTTCAAGTCGCAAATTCGTAGTGCGACTAGGGTTGCAGTGGCCCCAATGCCTCGGCGGATAAAAAACTATCGAAAACTCGGGACTTCCCCCTTGGAGAATCTGTATAGTGTACATATGATTCTATGTGGTCATCTGAACACTATCATGAGGACCCGATCATGCTCGCCAAACTCCATACGCTGAGCCTGCTGGGAATCGATGCCTTGCCCGTTGAGGTGGAAGTCGACGTCTCGCCCTCGTCGATGCCCAAGGTAATCCTCGTCGGCCTTCCCGAGGCAGCCGTCAAAGAGAGCATCCACCGAATCGAACGTGCGCTGGTCAACAGCGGCTATGTTCGACCGCAGAACCGGGTGGTGATCAATCTCGCCCCTGCGGAACTGCCCAAGCAGGCCGCTTCATTCGACCTGCCGATTGCCATCGGATTGCTTGCCGCCAGCGGTCAACTCGACTCGGACCATTTCAACCGCTATGCCGTGGTGGGCGAACTGGCTCTCGACGGCAGCGCACGGCCTATCAAGGGGGCGCTCTCGATGGCGATGGCTGCAGCCAAAAACGGTGCTCAAGGGATTCTCGTACCTTCGGCCAATGCCCCGGAGGCGGCTGTTGTCGAAGGCCTGGAAGTAATTGCCGTCGAAAGCCTGACCCAAGCCGCCGCTTTTCTTGCCGGGCAGCTGCCGATCGAGCCCACACCTTCGCGTCTCGAAGAGCTGTTTGATGAACTTGGACGTTACGATGTGGACTATGCCGACGTACGCGGCCAGGAAATGGCCAAACGAGCGCTGACCCTCGCCGCGGCAGGAAACCACAACCTGCTGATGATCGGCCCGCCGGGCTCGGGAAAGACAATGCTCGCCAAACGGGTGCCCTCGATCCTGCCCAGCCTTTCTGCCGAAGAGTCGATCGAGACGACCCGCATCTATAGCGCCATGGGAAAGCTGCCGCGCAGCAAGCCGCTCTTGGCGCGCCGGCCCCACCGCGCGCCGCATCACACCATCAGCAATGCGGGCCTGGTAGGAGGCGGCTCGATTCCCTCACCGGGCGAGATCAGCCTGGCCCACAATGGGGTCTTGTTCCTCGACGAATTGCCGGAGTTCAATCGGCAAACGCTCGAAGTGCTTCGCCAGCCCTTGGAAGACGGCCTCGTGTCGATCAGCCGGGCTCTATGCTCGACCGAGTTTCCTGCCGACTTCATGTTGATCGCCTCGCTCAATCCTTGCCCTTGCGGTTATCGTAACGATCCGCGCCGCGACTGCCACTGCAGTGTGCCTCAGATCGAACGATACATGGCTCGCATCAGCGGCCCTTTGCTGGATCGCATCGATCTGCACATTGAAGTACCGGCGGTGCCGTTCAGCGAACTCTCTGCGGCAGCCGACGGAACCGATAGCCGATCGATGAGCGAGTTGGTCATGGCCGCCCGGACTCGCCAGGCGGCACGGTTTGCCAATTCCTCGACCCGGACGAACGCGCAAATGACTACACGCGAACTGCGAGAGCTATGCGCTGTGGATGCGGCATGTCGAAAACTCCTGGAGCAAAGCGTCGACAAGTTGGGACTCTCCGCGCGCGCTCACGACAAGGTCCTGCGCGTAGCCCGCACTATCGCCGATGTGGACGGCGCAGACAACATCGGCCTGGAGCACATCAGCGAAGCCATCAACTACCGCATGCTCGACCGCCAATTCTGGAGTTGAGCCAGCGTTAGCCGTGCTGACACGCAGCACGGTTAACCTCTCTCGTTTACCGCGCGGTTTGTGGGCGAGGCTTTCGTTCGTTTTCCGCCTGGCCAGTCATTTCGTACAAGAAACGGCTCGGTACCGTATCGCGACTCTTCCCCCATTTGCGGCGAGTCAGGGCAAACGAAAGAGTCAGTTGCTCCTGTGCTCGTGTGATGCCGACATAGCAAAGCCGGCGCTCTTCGTCGATCGCGTCTCCTTCGGCCTCGACCGACCGCTTGTGAGGCAAAATGCCTTCCTCCATCCCGGCCATGTACACATAAGGAAACTCCAGCCCCTTGGCCGAGTGGAGCGTCATCAGTGCAATCGCATTGTTTCGGAGTTGATCTTCCTTCTCATCCGAGTCGCGATTGCCTAACGCCAGATCGTCGAGAAAGCCCATCAATGTGGGCGCTTCATTAGACGTTTCGAAAATTGCGGCAGCATTGACGATTTCCTCCAACGAAGCCAGCCGTGCCTCCCGATCGTTGGGATCGGGATAAGCGCGTTCTAGTTCGCGACGATATTCGGTTTGTTTAAGCACCAACGAGACTAATTCGGCAAGAGCAACCCTTTGCGAGGCCCCAGCCAGCGACTCGATCAATGCCTGAAACTGTTCCACCGCATCGGCTGCGGCAGGCGAAATCATGCCCGCACTTCCAGCCACGGGCAGCACATCCCAAATATGCCCTCCGCGAGCGGTCGCGGCGGCCAATAGCTGCTTGACCGTGGAACCTCCGATACCTCGCGCCGGAGTGTTTATGATCCGCAGCAACGCGGGCTCGTCGTGCGGATTCTCAACGACTTTGAGATATGCCAACAAGTCGCGCACTTCCTTCCTATCGAAGAAACTCATGCCGCCGACCAGAACATAGGGAAGGTTGGCTCGCCGCAACTCGGTCTCAAAAGCGCGCGGTTGTTCGTTGGTTCGGCAGAGAATGGCGAAGTCGCGCGCCGCTACCCCAGGCTGACTAAGCGTATGCTGAATGTCCGCGACGATCTTTTGTGCCTCGACATTCTCATCATGCAATTGCATCACACGAGGTCTCTGCCCTCCAGCCCGAGCGGCGCGCAGCACCTTTTCGTGCCGCACGCGGTTAAACGCGATCAGCGTGTTGGCATATTCAAGAATCGCTGCAGTCGAGCGGTAATTGTCTTCCAGGCGAACGACTTTCGCTTCGGGCCAATCCTTTTGAAAACGCAAGATGTGCTCGACTTCGGCTCCACGCCAGCCATAAATCGACTGATCGTCGTCGCCCACGACGCACAGATTTCGGTGCCCCATGGCCAGACCCTTGACGATCTGATACTGACTTTGGTTTGTATCCTGGTATTCGTCGATCAATACGTGGTCAAATCGGCTTGCCTCGTCGCGGCGCACTTCTGGATACTTGGCGAATAGCTGCTGGGCCAATAACAACAAATCGTCGAAATCGACCAGCCCTTTGGTCTTGAGGTTCTGTTGGTAACGCCGGTAAGCCGCTGCGGCCAGATGTTCTTTGTCGGTCTCGGCCAGCGAAGCGGCTCGCCCGGGATCGATCGATCGGGTCTTCCAGCCACCCACGATTGCCAGCATATCGCCAGGACGCAACGATTCGTTGGGGCAACGTATCTCGCGCAGCGACGCCCGCGCTTCGGCCTCCTGATCGCCTCGATCGCAAATGGTGAATTGCTTGGGGTAGCCTAAGCGGTCGATGTGACGCCGCAGAATCCTCACGCAGAGCGAATGAAACGTGGATATCAGCGGTCGCTTCTCGCTCCGTTTCCCCTTGGCTCCCAGCAGCTTGGTTGCCCGTTCCAGCATCTCGCCCGCAGCTTTTCGGGTAAAGGTAACCGCCAGAATCCGCTCTGGCGGCGTGCCGTGGCGGATCAGCACAGCAATGCGATGCGTGACAACCCGAGTCTTGCCCGTCCCTGCTCCTGCCAATACCAGTAACGGCCCGCTGAGGGTCCGAACGGCTTCACGTTGCGGCGGGTTGAGCTTGTCGGACATGGCTACGATGGAGTTATACGGCAGTCATCCGCGCGAGCCGGGCAGGTGCCGCAAGATGCTCTCTCGGTCTGAACTCCAGGATCGTAGCCCCGACCGTGTCAGGGCGAAAGGACTTGACTCGTGTCGAAACCGATCCCCAGCGACTCTCCTACCCGCGGTCTGCCTTGACGCTAAGCCGTGGCAAGTCATACACTTCTGAACAGATCGGCCAATGTGCCGAATCCCGATCCCGCCGCCTTGCGTGGCAGTCGCAGCATTGCCGTAGTTCCCGCGTTTTTGAGCCAATCTGAAGTTAAGCTGACATGAAAACCGAACGTCGACACGATCTGGAAACCAACGAACTCGCCGTGAGGCTCACTCACTGGATCGAGAAGCTCAAACCCCACACGGGGACAATCGTCGGAATCGTCATCGTTTTGCTGGGAATTGCTGCCGTTGGCTCGTTTTGGAACTCCCAATCGGACGCCAAGCTCCAGGCCGCCTGGGACGAGTTTGCCATCGCCTACGACAGCACCGATGTCGAATTGGCAAGTCTCCGGCGTGTTGCCGACAAAGACGAATACTCCGATACCCCCATGCGCGAATGGGCTTACATCACGTGGGCTGATCGTCAGGTGGCCCTTGCCGCGGGAGAGTATTTGATTAATCGCGATGCCGCCCTCGAGCGTTTGCGCCAGGTCGAAGGCGTCTTCAAAGAACTTAGCACGGGTGTCAGCGACGAAGTTATCAAGAACAGGGCCCGCTTTGGGTTGGCACGTGCCTATGAGTTGCAGAACAAGCTGGAGGAAGCTCGCAAGCAATACGCGCTCGTCCAGGGCGACCTGCAGCAAAGGGCCAGTCAGCGCGCCGAGCAGCTCGAATCTGCCAAAGTTCAGGAAGCGTGCGCCTGGCTCGCTACTGCTGAGCTACCAAAACCCAGCGCAAATGCTACGGGCGGCGAACCTGGCGCCCGCCCCGACTTCGAAGCGGCGCTTCCCGAGGTCTCTGCGGAAGGTGGCTCGTCCATCATGCAGTCTCTGGAAGAGATCTTGGGGGCCGCCGGTGGCGAACCCGGCGACGAGAGTCGTTACCCCACCGAAAAGCCTGACGAGCAAGCCGAAGCCGCTGACGAAGCAGACGCTGCAGACGTCGAGAGTGAGTCCGACGTTTCAACTGAATCAACCGGCGAAGAACCCACCGCCGAAGCGACTGAGGACGCTACCGAGGAGGCGGCTGAGGCTGCCCCCAGCGAGCAAGCTCCCCCCGCATCGGAAGAAGAGCCTGCGACCGAAGCCGAAGTTCCCGCCGAAGTTCCCGCCGAATGACCGCCGAGGCGCTGCGTTTTGAAACGACCGCCGACGACCAGGGCTTGCGCCTGGACGCCTTTCTGGCATCCCGGCTTCCCGAAGCAAGCCGAGTCAGGATTCGCCGTGGGATCGACGACGAGGCAGCCACAGTCGATGGCAAAGTCCGCAAAGCCTCTTATCGAATTCGAGCTGGACAGACTATCGTTTTCGCCTTGCCACCGCCCCTGGCCGCTGGCCCCGAGCCCGAGCCGATTCCGCTATCGATCTTGTTCGAGGATGAATCGCTTGCCGTCGTGGACAAGCCGCCCGGCATGGTCGTCCATCCGGCCAAGGGGCACTGGTCGGGCACCTTGGCCAGTGCGCTGGTACATCACTTCGAGCAGTTGAGTGCAGCTGGCGGCACAGCGCGCCCCGGAATCGTTCATCGCCTCGATCGGGATACGAGCGGTGTGATCGCCATTGCCAAGACCGACCAGGCGCACCAACACTTGTCCGATCAGTTCCAGGCGCGCACCGTCCGAAAGGAATACCTGGCGATTGTCGCCGGCAACCCCGACCGCGACCGCGACCTGATCGATCATGCGATCGGCGACCATCCTACCCAGCGCGAGAAGAAAGCCCTCCGTACCGGCCACCCCAGCAGTCGTGAGGCCCAAACTTTTTATGAAGTTGAAGAGCGTTTTCCGGGTTTCGCCCTGATCAAGGCGAAACCCAAGACCGGCAGGACCCATCAGATCCGGTTGCACCTGGCAAGCGTTCACTGCCCGGTGGTATGCGACAAGCTCTATGGCGGGCATTCGCGGTTGACGGTTGCGGATTGCCGCACCCGGTGTCGAGCTGAAAGACTGGCGCCCGAGCTCCCGCCCGAGACGCTCCTCCTCGAAAGACAGGCGCTTCACGCCCATCGGCTGAGCATTGCTCATCCGCTTTCGGGCGAGTCGCTGGAATTCTGTGCGCCTCTGCCCGACGATATGCAGCGACTTCTGTTGATCTTGCGACAAATCAATTCCTAGCGTTAGAACCTGCGCTTGGCCGTCGCCCCCGATGCGATGCGTATCTACGGTTTCTTCTCGCCCGATGTTTTCAGACGGAAAGGATGCGAAATGGGAATGCTGCAAGAATTCAAAGAGTTTGCCCTCAAAGGAAACGTGGTCGACATGGCCGTCGGCGTTGTCATTGGCGGAGCGTTCGGCAAGATTGTCAGCTCGCTTGTCCAGGACATCATCATGCCGATCGTGGGCAAGATTACCGGCGGCGTCGACTTTTCTTCCCTGAAGTATGAAATCCAGGCGGCAGTCCCCGCCTCGGGCGAAGGCGAAAACGCGGTCGCTGCGGTCGAGGCCGTTACAATCAACTATGGCGTGTTCATCAACACCGCCATCGATTTTCTAATCATTGCCGCTGCGATTTTTATGGCGGTAAAGGCCATGAACTCGCTCAAGAAGAAACAAGAGGACGCGCCCAAACCCCCGGCCGAAGAAATCGTGCTGCTGCGAGAAATCCGCGATTCGTTGGCAAAGTAGGCCTATGACTCGCCGCCGAACAGGCTGCGCATTAAATCCTGCGTGCCGAGATTGCGCGGGCTAACTAGCATTTCGCCCGCCGCAAAGCCGGCCGTTTGGCCCAGCTGGCGCGCAATCGCTTCCACGCGCGGAAAGATATGCTGCTTCTCCGGCGGAAACTGCGTCTTGTAACAACGGATCGAATCGAGTTTCGTGCCAAGCGTTCGGCTGATATCGACTACCAGGTGCCCGGCCCCCGCTAACGGCTCGTTGCTGTAGAACGACAACGTGTAATACAGTTGTGCGTCGATCGTGTGCGGGGCCAATCCTGCAAAATCATCGTCCCACTTGGTTAGTCTCGAATAAAAGATCGCTGCATCGGTAATCTGCATCGCCTGCCAGTGATCGGGTGACGCCAAAGGAGTCTTTTCACCTAGCCCCAGCACCAACCGCGGCCGATACTTGCGAAACTCGATCGCCAATTTGACCCGCGCCTCGTAGCAATCGAACAACTTCCGGTTCGGCAGATCGAGCGTCACTCGCTCCTGAACTCCCAAGGTGGATGCCGCCGCCTTGGCCTCGGCCAACCGGACCTCTGGCCCGGCGGAGGCGGGCGTGGGCTCACCGTCGGTCAGATCGATTATCCCTACCTGGTAACCCTGCTGCGCCAGCCGAGCAAGGGTCCCTCCACAGGCAATCTCCACATCGTCGGGATGGGCGCCTACGGCAATTACATCGAGTTGCGGATAATCAACCATTTGCTACAAACCGTCCATTGAGTGGTGTCAAAACGCCGCGCGTGCCTCTTTCCAGGGCACTCGCTACTTGCCCCGATCTTCTTGATCGGTACCACCTGCAACCACCTTGGGCGGCGCAAGTCCGGCGCTGAGTCGCAACGCCTCGAGCTCCCGACACTTGTCGGCAGGCAATTTCACAGGCGGGCCCAGCGGTTGCGATAACAGCAGGATCCGGCAGTAGGCGTCGAGAATCTCGGTGTAGTTGTACGCCAATTCCAGGCTCTCGGCATAGGTAACCGTCCCATGGTTCGCCAGCAGGCAGACATTCGTACGCTCGACGTAGGGAAGTATCGTGCGCGCAAAGGCAGCCGTGCCGGGCGTCTCGTACGCAGCAGTTGGAATCTCGCCAAAAAAGAACTCGGTCTCGGGCATCACCGCCCGAGGCACCGGTTTCCCCGAGATCGCAAACGCCGTGGCGTGGGGAGCATGGCAATGGATGACGCTTTGCACATCGGGACGCGCCTTCATGATCTCGAGGTGCAGCAGCACCTCGCTGGTGCGCTTTCTGACGCCTGCCAGCTGGTTGCCTTCCATATCGACCACGCAGATATCCTCGGGCTTCATCAGACCCTTGCAAAGCATGGTCGGCGTACAAAGCACCTGCTCCTCGGTAAGCCGCGTCGTGATATTCCCATCGCTGCCCGCAACCAGCCCGCGCTGGTAGAGCCGTAGGCCTACGTCGCAAATTTCTTGCTTGAGCTGCCGGGCGTCGGTGGTCACGTTCGTTTCCTCGCTCGCTGGTCACTATCGAGTTCGAATGGTTACTTTGCGCCCCTCGAGCCGTAGCTTGCCTGCTGCCAGCAGTCGCAGCACGTGCGGGTAGGCTTCGAGTTCGACTTCAAACACTCGTTCGGCAAGCGAATCGGCGGTATCGTCTTCGAAGACCGGCGCCGGCTGTTGCCAAATGATCGGTCCCGCGTCGTACTCATTGTCGACAAAATGAACGGTACAGCCGGTAATCTTCGCGCCGTAGTCGAGAACCGCCTGATGTACATGGTGGCCGTACATGCCGTGTCCGCAAAACGAGGGAATCAGCGACGGATGAATATTCACGACCCGTCCCTCAAAGTCGGTCGGCACCGGGATCAGTTTCAGAAAGCCCGCCAGCACCACGTAATCGACTTCTGCCGTTCGACAAGCAGCGAACACGGCAGCGCCATAATCCTGGTCGCTCGCGTACGCGCGACGGGCAAACACGGCTGTCGGAATCTCCGCCTCGCGAGCATGCTCCAATCCCCCGGCTTTTGCGCTGCTGGAAATCACCAGTCGAATATCAACCGGCAATTTCCCCTCGGCTGCCAGAGCGATCAGGTTCTTCAGCGTTCGCCCGCCTCCCGAGATCAGTACCGCGATCCGCAGCGGCTGGCGCTTGTTCTCGGTCATCGGACTACCCGCACATAGATCTGTGCCTCAAAATCGCCGATCTTCACCAGAATCGGTCCGACCGAGTTCAAAGCTTCAAAGCCAAGGTCAACGGTCAAAGTTTCTTTGGTGATGTACTCGCGAAACTGCTCGGTGGCCGTACGAAGTTCCGGTGCCTCGGTTACGATCGCGACTTCAATGCGATCGGTAAAATCGCAGTTCGATTCCTTGCGCAATTCCTGCACGACGCGGACCAGGTCGCGCGCCAAACCTTCGGCCAGCAATTCCGGCGTCAACTCAGTTGCCAACACAACCACGACCCCTTTGGCATTCGCTGCGGTCCAACCCTCGCGCGCCTTGATGCGCACTTCCACTTCTTCGGGCAACAGTTCCAGCTGCTGGCCCTCGAGTGCGACGTTGATACGGCCATTGTCGCGCAGATTGGCCAGCAATTCCGAGGCGCTGGCCTTGTTGAGCGCCGGTTTGAGCTTCGGCATCAGCTTGCCGAGCTTCGGTCCCAGGAGCTTGAAGTTGGGCACGACTTCATGCTCGACAAACTTCTCGGGTTCGTCGCTATACTCCACCGTCTTGACGTTCAGCTCTTCAGCAATCACGCCTGCGTGTTCTTCGAGCCACTGCTGGTGGGTCGTATCTGCTAGGATCACTTCAACCTTGGCCAGGGGCTGGCGCACCTTCAATTCCGCCGAGCTACGCGCCTGGCGACCCAGTGAAGAGATGTGTCGCACCAGATTCATGCGGGCCGACAGCGCCTCGTCGGTTGCGCGCTCTTCAGCGGCCGGGTAATAGCACAGATGCACGCTTTCGGGCACTTGCTCGCCAAACACCGCCACCGCCAGCTGTTGCCACAAGCTCTCGGCCAGGAAAGGCACAAACGGCGCAATCATCTTGGTGGTCGCAACCAGGCATTCATAAAGAGTCCAGTATGCGTCCAACTTCTCGGTCGCCCGCTTCTCCTTGGCCCAAAACCGATCGCGACTACGGCGCACGTACCAGTTGGAGAGCGCATCGACAAAATCGATGATCGACTGGCAGGCGTTGTAGTTGTCGTACTCGTCCATCCGCTCGACGACCGTCGCCAGGGCCGTGTTCAGCTCGCTCAAAATCCAGCGATCGAGTTCGCTCCGGTCTGCAATTGGCCGATACGACTTCGCCGAGGCAAATGCAGCAGAATCCAACTCGCCGACCTCTGACCCTCCCACCTCCTCGCACGGATCGAATTCGTCGATGTTGGCATAAATATTGAAAAAGCTGTACACGTTCCAGAGCCGCAACAGAAACTCGGGAATACTGTCTTTGATCGAATGCTCGCTGTAGCGAATTGTGGTCCAAGGCGGCTGCTTGGCAAAGAAGAACCACCGCAGCGCGTCGGCCCCATAGAGATCGAAAATCTCTGCCGGGTCGCGATAGTTCCGCTTGCTTTTCGACATCTTCTGCCCGTCTTCGCCCAACATCAGGCCAAGCACGATGCAGTTCTTGAAAGGATGCGGGAAGGGCGTATGACGAACGTCGAATGACGGATCCTTCAGTTCGCCATTCGTCGTTCCTGCCTCGTCATACCCAAACATCAACGTGCTGATCGCCAGTTGGCTATAGAACCAACCTCGCGTCTGATCGATCGCCTCGCTGATGAAGTCCGCTGGGAACTGCGATTGAAACAACTCACGCGCCTGGCCCGCGTCTTCGCCCCGATACCCCCACTGGGCAAACGGCATCGCACCGCTGTCGTACCAGCAGTCAATCACCTCGGGTACGCGCTGCATGCGAGCGCCTGCGGCAAACGGCGAATCGTAAGTAATGGCATCGATATACGGCTTGTGAACTCGCAAGTCGTCCGGCAAAGCTGGATTCTTCGCCTTCGCTTTCTCCCAAACTTCGGTGCCAGCGACGCCAGGCCTGGCGAGCAACTCATCGTAGCCGCCGATCGCTTCCATCTTGCCGGTTTCCTGGCAGACCCAGATTGGCAATGGCGTGCCCCAGTAACGTTCCCGCGACAGCGCCCAATCGACGTTCGACTCCAGGAACTTTCCAAATCGCCCGTCCTTAATATGTTCGGGGAGCCAATTGATCTTGCTGTTGTTGGCCAGCAGTTGCTCTTTGTGGTCCGATGTGCGGATGAACCAGCTCTCGCGCGGATACTGAATCAGCGGATCCTGCTCCGCCCGCCAGCAAAACGGGTAGTCGTGCCGATACTGCTCTTGATGGTACAACAAGCCTCGGTTTTTCAGGTCGCGATTGATGTCCTTGTCGCAATCTTTCACCCAACGCCCGCGCACAAACTCGGGCGCTTCGTCGGTAAACTTACCGTCGGGGCCTACGCAGTTGATCAGTTCAGGGCCTTCGCCCGTGGGGAATCGCGATTGCTCCAGTACCAGCACCTCGTAGTCGACCTCGCCAAACGCCGGAGCTTGGTGGACCACTCCCGAGCCGCTATCGGTCGTCACAAGATCTGCCGAGACCACATGCCAGGCCGACTTTGCCGAAGCGTCATAATAGCAATCAAACGGCGGCACATATCTCCGCCCGACCAGCTCCGTACCTTTGCAAGTTGAAACAACCTCAAACTCCCGCTTCAACTTGCCGGCAATGGTTTCGACCAACGCCGAAGCGATGACCAGTCGTTGTGGCGTATCGGCGTGGTTATCCAGGACCACCGAGTATTCCAACTCGGGGTGCACCGCCGCAAACTGGTTGCTTGGCAATGTCCAGGGAGTCGTGGTCCAAACCAACAGCGAGGTGTCTGTCACGTTGCCGTCGTCGTCCAACAGCGGAAACTTCACATACACGCTGGGGTCGGCCACCTCGCGGTAACCCTGCCCCACTTCGCCGGAAGACAGCGCTGTGCCTCCCTGCGCCCACCACCACACGATCTTATGTCCCTGGTACAGCTGCCCTCGGTCGAACAGCGTTTTGAGCGACCACCAGACACTTTCGACGTAGCTTTGATGGTACGTAACATAGGCTTCGTCGAGATGAATCCAAAACCCTAGCCGCTCGGTCAGCCGTTCCCACTCTTGCATGTACCGCCAGACACTCTTCTGGCACAGGTGAATGAACGGCTCGACGCCATAGGCTTCGATTTCTTCTTTCGAGTGGATTCCCAGCTCTTTGCAGACTTCGACCTCTACCGGCAAGCCATGCGTATCCCAGCCCGCCTTGCGCTCGCAGCGGAAGCCGCGCATTGTGCGATAGCGGGGGAAGAGGTCCTTGATCGCGCGGGTCAGGCAATGCCCCGGATGCGGCATGCCATTGGCCGTCGGCGGGCCTTCGAAAAACACGAACGACGGCGCATCGGCCCGCGCCGCCAAGGTCTTTTCGTAGATCCCCCGCTCTTTCCACAATTTGCCGATGGCAAGTTCGCGTTGAGGAAAAGTTTCGTTTTTATCGATGGCGGGAAACATGAAGGATGTCCAGAGCAGTGAGTCAAAAGCCTAAGAGAGCCGGAAAGAGTCAACTATCAACCGGCTTGAGACTCTCGACCCAGGACTCTCGACCAATTAGCTAATCGTCGAAATCAGGATCGTCGTTGAAGGGCGAATTTTTCTTGGGCGAAGCCGGGTTGACGTCGTCATCCTGCCCCCCAAAAGTATCGGGGAATTCATTGTCCTCGGTAAGATCGTCTTCCCAATCTTCCTCAAAGTCGTCGTCGAAATCGTCGTCGAAATCGTCCTCGTCGAAATCGTCAAACGGATCATCTTCGTCCATATCGGCCTCGGCGCAAATCGGGGCCGGCGGCCAAGCGAAAACCCCTCCCTCCCAGGGCTGACCCACTTCCTCCAGGCAAGGTTCTGTCGACACGATCAAACTACACCCCATTTTCACTACCCCTACAGCACATGAACAACTTCTAACTACGCTCTGCCAGCACTCTCCCCAAGAGCTGGAAACCCGTTCCACGTGGGAACTTATGCGGGTTCCGCAGGCGGAATTCTTCCTAAGATAGCAGGATTTGTCAATCATCGCTCTGCTAGCAAATAGCCCATCCTAGCAAGAATCGGTTTCGGCTGCGCCACGCCATTTCGTCGCCAACAGAAGCTGAAGTTGGCCAGATCCCCGATCCAGGATAAACTGCCCCCAATTAGAAAGGGAATTCCTGGTGCGCACCCCGCAACCGCGCGTCGGTTCCTGTTTGCCCGTTCGCATGGAGGCGAGAGATGTCTCAACCCGCGCTGCGCTTCATTCATGCCAGTGATCTGCATTTGGAACGCCCCTTAGGCAGTATCGCTGAGGTCCCCCCTCAACTGCGCGAGCTTTTCCTCGAAGCCCCTTTTCTCGCTGCCGAGCAAGTATTCGAGACCGCACTCTCCGAACGCGCCGATGCGCTGCTGCTGGCTGGCGATGTCGTCGATTTCGATCGTGTCGGACCGCGGGCCGTCGTTTTTCTTAACGAACAATTCCAGCGGCTGGCAGAGCACGGGGTCCAGGTCTACTGGGCCTGTGGCGCTGCCGATCCTCCCGATTCCTGGCCGGCCAGCGTCAAACTGCCCGAAAACGTCCACGTCTTTTCCGTCGGTTGTGTCGAAAGCCTCGAACACCGACGAGACGGCGAAGTGGTTGCCAGAATTCAAGGCGTCAGCCGCACCCAGGGCGAGGCGATCAGCGACGACGGATTCCACCGCGACGCGAACGGGCTCTTTACCGTTGGCGTTGCCTATGGCACGGCCGCCTCGCCAGGCACCGAGGGCGATCGGGTCCATTACATGGCGCTAGGCGGGCAACATCACCGGCAGACCGTCGATCAGTCGCCTGGAATCGCCCACTACTGCGGTTCTCCCCAAGGACGCTCGCCCCAAGAGGCAGGCCCTCATGGATGCACGCTGGTCAATGTCGACGACGCGGGCAACGTCAAGACTCGCTTTGTAGCCACCGACCAGGTCCGCTGGCTCAGCGAAACCCTGGAGATCACCGCCGGCACCGATCACGAGGCACTCGAACGCCAGTTGGCCGATCGTACCGAAAAGCTGCGATTGAAATATCCCAACAGCGACTTGCTGATCAGTTGGCAGATTACAGGCCATGGCAGCTTGCTCTACCACATCCGCCCAGGCGGGGTGAGCGATCTGATTGTCGAACAACTCCGCGAGCAATTCGGCCAGCAGTCTCCCGCCGTTTGGACAGTCGCGATTACCTGCGATGCCCCGCTCGAAGTGCCGGCCGACTGGTACGACCAGGAAACCATCCGCGGCGACCTCTTGAGGCAGTTCCAGCAACTCGAATCGGAATCAGACATCCCGCTTAATCTGGCCCAGTTTCTACCCAAGGATCTCCTCGAAGATCCCCTGGCAGAATTGGCTGAAGTGGCCGACGAAGACCGCAGCCTGTTACTCCTGGGGGCCTCGAAACTCGGCATCGATCTGATGGACGGCGACGATCTCTAAGTAAAAATCAGCCAGCTCGCCACTCGTGAGAAAACCTCGCCAGGTGGTCGCTGGCGGCAAAAAGCTGAAAGCTAACAGACATGAAAATCACCGCTGCAAAAATCGAAGGTTTCGGCGTTTGGCACGACCTGAAACTAGACAATCTCTCCGGAAAGTTGACCGCTTTCTACGGAGCCAACGAAGCCGGCAAAACGACGTTGATGCAGTTTGTTCGCTCGGTGATGTATGGCGTCTCGCCCACTCGCAGAGAGCGCTACTTGCCCCCCCGCTTCGGCGGACGCCCTGGCGGCTCCTTGGGCATTGTCGACGGCGACGTCAGCTTTCAACTCACCCGCATCGCCGACCGCGGACCGGACGATCTGGGATTGGCAACAATCGAAATGGCCAATGGCCAGGCAGGCGGCGATCGCTTGCTGCGCGAAGCACTCTCCGACGTCGACGAAGCCACTTTCAATAATATCTTTGCCATCGGGCTCAGCGAGATCCAAGAGCTCAACTCGCTCAACGGGATCGAAGCGGCGCAGGCCATCTACCGGCTCACTTCCGGCGTCGATCGGGTCAGCTTGTACGACGTCATTCAGAACCTTCGCCAAACGCGGCGCGAGTTACTGTGGGGCAAAGATACCAGTTCGAAAATCTTGCAACTTGTTTCCCGTCGCGAGCAGTTACTTGGCGAAATCCAGCAGCTTTCGCAGCAAAGCCGCAATTGGTCGCAGCTGGCCGTAAGAATCAAGGAACTCGATGCAGAGATCGCCGCCAAGGAAGTCGAGCTTCGCGACTGCGAATATCGGGCGCGTACGGTCGAAATCGCCGTTGGCATCAAACCCAATTGGCTTAAACGTCTAAAACTCACGAACCAGCTGGAGCAGTTCGCCGGCACGATCCAGTTGCCCGACGACGCCATCCAGCGGCTCGACGAGCTCGGGCGTAAGATCGAAAAACACCAACGCGAAGCCGCAATTCTCGAAGGCCAGCGCCGTCAGCTACGCGAGGAGTCGGAGCAGCTGGGCATCAACGAACCGCTCCTGAAGTGCGCTTGCCGAATTGACGCGCTGGGCGAGCAACGCGATTGGCTGCTCTCTCTCGAACGACAAATGGAAGACATCCAAACCGAAGCCGAAGAGTTCGAAGAGCGACTCGAATCGGAACAAGAACGGCTCGGAGCAGCCCTTGGACTTGCCGACCAGAATACGCTCAAAGAAATCACCAGCGCCGACATCGAAGGCCTGCAGCCGCACATCAAGGAAATCCGCAGCGCCCAAAAGCAAGTCGACCAGGCCGAAAGCGATCTGGATACGCTGACCGAAAACGAACGATCGCTCAAAGTAAAAATCGAATCGGCCGTCATCGGCGGCGAGCATCACGGGTTGCCGATGGACGCGCGTGAAGCAAGCGACTTGGTGGCCAAGCTGCGCAAACGCCTCCAAGTCGAGCAGCGCCTCGATCAGGCCCGCAGCCACGAAATCGACATGGAGCAGCAAAGCCACGATCTGCTCGACGACCAGGTGCTCCCGCTCACCACTTTCAACTGGACACTTGCTGCCGTAGTGCTCGGCGGCCTGCTCACAGGCGTCTGGCTCTGGATGCCTGGTTCGCCGCTGGGAAACTCCGGCGGGCTCATCGCCCTGGCCGCCCTTGGCACAGCCGTTTTCTGCTTTGTATTTAAGTACTTCACCGAAGACGCCGCTGCCGAGAAACTCGAGTCGTGCCAACGCCAAATGGACACGCTTGCTCGTCAAATCGAAGAAGCCGAAAAAGAGAAAAAGCGCCTCGACGCCGAATTGCCGATGACCGACGGCTCGGTCGCTCTGCGGCTGCAAGCCGCCGAACGGCATCTGGCCGAACTCGAAAAAGTACTTCCAGTCGAAGTCCAGCGCAAACAAGCAGGCCACGAAGTCTCCACCGCCGAGTCGCGTGTCGCCCAAGCTCGCCAGCAACTCGAAAAAGCGATGAGCGCCTGGCGCAATAAACTCGTCGGGCTCGGCTTCTCCGAAAAAATCGACCCGCAGCGATTCCTCAACGTCTGCGAACGCTTTACCGCACTTAGCGATCTCGAAGGCCGCGCCAAGCTCCGCCGCGACGACCTGGAACTCCGCCAGCGCGAACACGCAATGATCACCCGCCGCATCACCGACCTGGCCCAGGAGACCGGCTGTGTCCTTGAATCCGACGAAGTCGAAATCGGCGACGATGGCGATGAGTACGAAGTCGAAGTCAACATCGTCGATCAGCTCGAACACCTGCTCGCCGAGCGGCACAAACAACTCAGCGCCGTCGAGCGTCGCCAGCAACTGCTCGAACGCGCGAAACAACTCAAGGCCGAAGAAGGAAAACATCGTCAAGCGATTGTCGGCGCCAACCGCCGCCGCGAGGCCTTGTTCCAAGCTGCCGACTGCGACAACGAAGCCGCTTATCGGCGGCTCGCCGAAGACCAATTGCAAATCGCCGCCATTCGCAAACAGCGCGATGACATTTCTCGCGAAATCAGCGCTGCCATTGGCCGCCATGCCTCTGAAGAGAACTTCGCCGAACTTCTGAGCCCCGAGCAACTCGCACAGCTCGACGCGCTCTGGGAAACCGCTTCCGAGCGACTCGAAACTTGCCAAGGCGAACTAAAGACCCTGGTCGGCCGACGCGGAGAACTCCGCCAGCAGCAAAAGTCGCTGGCCGAAGATCGCTCACTGGCCGAACGTCAGCTGGAACTCAGCTGCACCGAAACTCAACTGGCCGACGCTCGTCGATCGTGGCGCGAACATGCAACGGTCAATCGCGTGCTCGAGCGCATTCGCACCGACTACGAATCGCACCGCCAACCAGAAACTCTCGAAGAAGCCTCACGCACCATGGCCAAACTGACTGGCGGCGAGTATCGGCGTGTCTGGACTCCGCTGGGCGACGACGTCCTGTTGGTCGAAAACTCGGCCGGCGAGTCGCTCTCAGTCAATCTGCTCAGCCGTGGTACGCGCGAACAACTGTTCCTCAGCGTCAGGCTGGCGCTGGTAGCCAACTTCGCCCGCCGCGGAGTCCGACTGCCCATGGTGCTGGACGACGTGCTGGTGAACTTCGACATCGTCCGCGCTCAGCGCGCAGCCGAGGTGCTTTGCGAATTTGCAGCCGGCGGCCACCAACTACTGGTCTTCACCTGCCACGAACACATTTGGCAGATGTTCCAGCAGCTCGACGCCGATTGCCGACGGCTTCCGGTAAGAGGCGCCAAAGCCTCGCCCAAGCCAGTTGAAATCGCCCCCGAACCACTCGAAGTAGCAGCCCCCAAAGTCATTGTCGAACCCAAGCCAAAGGCCCCGCTGCCGAAGCCCAAGAAACGACGAAAACCCCAGCCCGCCCCCGTCGAGGTGAGAACAGAAGTCCTGGAACCCGAACCGGAGGATTTCTATGAGTACCCGTTTGTCGAAGAAATCAAGCAAGAAGAAGTCGTCACGCAGGTCCCCGTGGCTACCGAACCGTTGGCCGTCGAGTCACCGCTGGTTGCCGAAACTCCCTACGATTGGTCATCGCACTCTGTGCATCTGCAACGAAGCGGCAGCCGAAAGGAACCCGGCGTATCTCGCTTAGACGCAACAGAGGAAAACGCCTTGGCATATATCCTGCCCGAAGAAAACACCTCGGTCCGGCAGAGCCGGGCAGACCATCTGGTGCAAAGACGCGCTTAACTCATAGGGTGTTCTATTCTCGTCGGCGGGCGAACACCTGCAGGTCGCGGTATTCTTCCAGTTCGAACGCTGCTGCCAGGCAAGCTTTGCTGGTTCCTTTGGCGCCAGAGGCGTTCCACCGGCGTTTTGCAAATGCTTGTACCCGGCCAGCGGCTCAGGGTACAATGCAGCCCCACCCCTGATTTTTCCCGCTATCACTCCAACGAGTGCCTAACACACAGGTCCGCGGCGGCCTCTTGGGAGGATGCCAGTGCTTCGCGCCAGTCAATCTGATCTCCATTCGAATCGTGGCGAATTTGCATTTGCCAATCAGAACAGGCCTCCAAGAATCCCGCTACGGTTCGCCTGGGGCGTTACTCTAGCGCTTTCTGGTTGGAGTTGGTGCACATCGGCGACGGCCGACCAGGCCGCATCCGCTGAACCCAGCCCGACCGCCAGCTCCTCGGCGAGCGTCGATTTCAGCCGCGACATTCGGCCACTCCTCTCCGATCGCTGCTTCCTATGTCATGGTCCCGACGAGGAAGACCGCGAAGCCGACCTGCGGTTCGACGATCGCACCGACGCCGTCCGCGAGCGCGAAGGCACTTTCGTCATCAAGCCCGGCGATCCCCAGGCTTCGACCATCTTCGAACGGCTCACTTCGAACGACGAAGACCTGCGTATGCCTCCGCCCGACTCGGGCAAAGCACAGTTTACAGCCGAGGAGATCGAACTGCTCAAGCGCTGGATTGCCGCAGGCGCCCACTGGTCAGGACATTGGGCGTTTACCGCCCCCGTACGTCCCGAGGTTCCCCAGGTCGCCGACGAAAGCAGTCTGCGAAATCCAATCGATGCCTTCGTGCTCAGCCACTTGCAAGACATCGGTTTAACGCAATCTACAGAAGCAGCAAAGGTTGTGCTGCTCCGCCGGCTTTACCTCGATCTTCTGGGCCTGCCCCCCACGATCCAACAAATCGACGATTTTCTCAGCGACACCTCCGACGACGCCTACGAAAAACTGGTCGACCAACTACTCGCTTCGCCCCACTACGGCGAACGCTGGGGGCGCATCTGGCTCGACGCCGCCCGTTACGCCGACTCCGATGGCTTCGAAAAAGACAAGGCTCGCGAAGTCTGGTTCTACCGCGATTGGGTTATCAATGCTCTCAACAACGACATGCCGTACGATCAGTTCGTCATCGAGCAGCTCGCCGGCGATCTGATTCCCGATGCCACGCAGGATCAAATCGTCGCCACCGGCTTCTTGCGAAATTCGATGACCAACGAGGAAGGCGGCATCGACCCCGAGCAATTCCGCATGGAAGCGATGTTCGACCGGATGGATGCCCTCGGCAAATCGATCCTCGGCTTCACCATGCAGTGCGCCCAGTGCCACAGCCACAAGTACGACCCCATGGGGCAAGACGACTACTACCAGATGTTTGCTTTCCTGAACAACTGCCACGAACGCACCATGACAGTCTATACGCCTGAACAAGAGTCCCAGCGGCAGGCGATCCTCCAGCAGATCGACCAGCTCGAGACCGAGCTGCGCGAGGCCAATCCCGATTGGCAAACGCGTATGGCCGAATGGGAAGCTGGCCTGACTCCCCAAACCGAGTGGCATGTACTGGCCCTGAAAAACTTGGGAGACAACGGACAGCGCTACTACCATCTCGACGACGGTTCCACCCTGGCCCAAGGCTACTCGCCTATCAATACCGTCACGATCTACGAGTCGAAAACCGACCTGCCGGAAATTCGCTCGCTCCAACTCGAGATGCTCACCGACCTGGAACTCCCCGCCAGCGGCCCTGGCCGTGGCTGGCGCGGAATGTTCGCCCTCACCGAGTTCAAGGCCGAAGTCGCCAGCGTCGACAACCCCGGCGCGAAAACCCCAGTCAAGTTTGTGCGAGCCACGGCCGACTACTCCAATGACTCCCGGGAGTTGCCCAAACGCTACGCCAAAGATGACGGCAAGCCAGGCACCTCGGGACCCGTTGCCTACGCCATCGACGGAGACAAGCAGACCTCCTGGGGAATCGATGCCGGACCCGGCCGCCGAAACCAGCCTCGCAAAGCCGTTTTCGTGGCCGACAAAAACATCGCCTTCGCTGCAGGCACCGTGCTCACGTTGCACCTCGATCAGAGCAGCGGCGGCGTGAATGGCAACGCAGATCAGTCGCTCAACCTGGGGCGTTATCGCATTTCGATCTCTAGCGCCGACGCCGACGCCGACCCCGTGCCGGCTGCGGTGCGCGAAATCTTCAAAATCGCTCCCGTACAACGAACCGCCGAGCAGCAACTCCGCGTCTTCAGCTATTGGCGCACCACGGTCGCCGAGTGGCAGCCAGCCAACGACCGCATCGAGGCCCTTTGGAACTCCCATCCCGAAGGCGCCACCCAACTGGTGCTCAAAGAACGTGCCGTGCCCCGAGTTACCCACCGCCTCGAGCGCGGTAACTTTCTCGACCCCCAGGAAGAAGTGTCGCCCGGCATTCCCGAGTTCCTTCATGACTGGCCTGCCGAATCGCCGAAAAGCCGTCTCTCGTTTGCCCGCTGGCTCGTCGACCGGCGTTCGCCCACCGCCGCCCGGGCTATCGTCAATCGGGTCTGGCAAGCCTATTTCGGCGTCGGCCTTGTCAGCACTTCGGAAGATTTCGGCTCCCAGGGAGAAGTGCCCATCTACCCACAACTCCTCGATTGGCTGGCAGTCGAACTGATGGACCACCACTGGAGCCTCAAACACCTGCATCGCCAGATCGTCCACTCGGCGACCTATCGGCAGTCTTCCCAGGTATCGCCCGCGCTACAAGCACGCGATCCCGACAATCGGCTGCTGGCGCGCGGCCCTCGCTTCCGCGTCGATGCCGAGGTGGTCCGAGATATTTTCCTCGCTGCCAGCGGTCTGCTCACTCCCACGGTAGGCGGCCCGAGCGTCTATCCGCCCGCCCCCAGTTTCCTCTTCCTGCCCCCCGCCAGTTATGGCACCAAGGAGTGGGAAGTCGATACCGGGCCCAACCGGTACCGCCGGGCGCTCTATACCTTCCGCTACCGCTCGGTGCCCTATCCCGCGTTGCAAACCTTCGATGCCCCCAGCGGCGAGTTCGCGTCGGTGCGCCGCACTCGCTCCAACACGCCCCTGCAGGCGCTCACCACGCTCAACGAACCGCTGTTCATGGAATGTTCCCAGTCGCTCGCCCTGCAAACGATCCAGAACGGCGGAACGACCGACCCCGAACGCGCCGCCTACGCCTTCCGCCGCTGTGTCGCCCGCGCTCCGCAAGAGGCCGAGCAGTCGTTGCTCGTCGATCTGCTCCGGCACCAACTCGAAAAGTACCGCCAAACAGCAGCCGATCCTTGGGCCATCCTGGCAAACGAAGCAGGCGAGCGCCCCCAGCTTGCCGAAGACATCGATCCCGCCAGCCTCGCCGCCTGGACCGTCGTCAGCCGAGTGCTGCTGAATATGGACGAAACTATCACCAAAGAATAATTCACCCCCACCCGCCGAACCCTCACAGGCAAGTCCCATGAATTGCCAAGCCTACCGCCATCGCGGACAACATCCGACGGCTGTTTCGCGTCGTTGGTTTCTTAAAGAGTGCGGCGTCGGGCTGGGCTCGATCGCGCTCGGCCAGTTGCTCGGCTCCCAGGCACAGGCCGCCGTCAACCCGCTTGCGCCCAAGGCGCCGCCCCTGCCTGCCAAAGCCAAGAACGTGATCTTCCTGTTCATGGGCGGCGGACCGAGCCACCTGGAACTCTTTGACAACAAACCCGAACTTACCCGCTTCGACGGCCAGA
Organism: Planctomycetales bacterium; assembly: GCA_020427155.1. Classification (GTDB taxonomy): domain Bacteria; phylum Planctomycetota; class Planctomycetia; order Pirellulales; family Lacipirellulaceae; genus Bythopirellula. The sequence goes on from JAGQOW010000026.1 coordinate 43,675, forward strand.
TGCCCCCGGCAGCGCTGCTCGAAGGCTACCGCGCCGCCTTCATCAATCCCAACTCGACCCTCCTGGGACCCAAATTCAAATTCGCGCGCCATGGCCAGTGCGGCGCCGAGCTCTCCGAACTGTTGCCCCACACTGCCAAGGTGGTCGACGATCTGGCCATCGTCAAGTCGATGGTCACCGACGCGTTCAACCACGCGCCGGCGCAAATCATGATGAGCACCGGCACCCAACAGTTTGGCAAACCCAGCCTCGGTTCCTGGGTCAACTACGGACTCGGCAGCGAATCGCGCGATCTGCCCTCCTTCGTCGTTTTCAACTCAGGCAAAAAAGGCCCCAGCGGCGGCAACGCCAATTGGGGCAGCGGCTACCTGCCCACCGTCTATCAAGGCGTTTCCTTTCGCAGCACGGGCGACCCGGTTCTCTACCTTTCCAATCCGTCGGGCGTCGACGATCAATTACAGCGCGAATCGATCGATGCGATCTCGAGCCTCAATCGGCTGAAGCGCGCTGCCGTCGGCGATCCCGAAATCGACACCCGCATCAATTCGTTCGAAATGGCCTTCCGCATGCAGGCCAGTGCACCCAAGCTCACCGACCTCTCGACCGAGCCGCAACATATCCTCGACTTGTACGGAGCGCAGCCCGGCCACTCGTCGTTTGCCAACAATTGCCTGCTCGCCCGTCGGCTTGTGCAACAAGGCGTCCGCTTCGTCGAACTCTTCCACGAATCGTGGGACCAACACGGCGGCTTGGTCAGCGGCCTGAAGCAAAACTGCGCCGACACCGATCAGGCTGCCGCCGCCTTGATTCAAGATCTCAAGCAACATGGCCTGCTCGATGAAACGCTCGTCATCTGGGGTGGCGAGTTCGGCCGTACCCCCATGGTGCAGGGCGGCAACGACGGCCGCGATCATCACCCCAACGCCTTCACCATGTGGCTTGCCGGCGGCGGCATCCGGGGTGGCGTCACGCTGGGCGCTAGCGACGACCTGGGCTTCAATGTCGTCGAAGACCGCGTCCATGTTCGCGACCTCCATGCCACCATCCTCCACCTGCTCGGCTTCGACCCCGAACGGTTCACCTTCCGCTTCCAAGGCCTCGACCAACGCCTCATCGGCGTCGAAGAATCACGCATCGTCACCGAGCTACTGGCCTAAGCACCCCTGGTCGACGCAACCCTGCACGACCGTCTGGGGCTGGCTTGTCCAGTAGGGCAAAGCGCCTGAAGCAAATACGGGCAGAGCGACTCGCTACGAAAATGGAAGATGGTGCCGCCAGGCCCATCGTCTCGCCAGGCATGGCGTCAACCGAATCGATGGGCCGCCGCTGCGCTTTGGCCCATCCTACCTCGTCTACGCATCAAAAACTTTGGCAACAAAGCCCCCCACTCCCGCTATAATACAAGGCATCCATACCCCAGCAGGAGCTGCATTCCCATGAAGGCGTTCTTCGCTTCCCTAGCGCTCCTGGCCAGTCTTTCGCT
>JAGQOW010000278.1 GCA_020427155.1 Planctomycetales bacterium
CGATGGAATTGAAGATGCGCAGCCCCGTGTCGCTGGAATTGCGCGACAGCAGGATCACCTCGATGCTCGGCAGCCCCGGCCGCTGCTCGGCGTCCAGCGCCAGCAACTTGGTCACCAGCGGGAATGCAATCCCCGGCCCCAGCACGTCGTCCTCGTGCTCGCGCTGGAACAGCTGGTAAGCCTCCAGCCCTTCCCGCTCGAACAACGCATGGCTGTCCTCCAGATCAAACAACGCCCGCGACGAAATCGCGACGGTCAACGGTCGGGTGTGGTCAGTAGCTCTCATGCCGCCAGTATCGCGTAACGCCGTCTCATATGCCGGGACGAATCGACAACGGTCTTGCCGCTTGCCGGCCCACACGCTCTCGCCTACTCTCACGCAGACTCAAGAATGAAGTCATTTGGCATGTGAGCTCAAAGCCCACGTCTCGCTAGATAACGATTGACGCGTCGCTTGACTCAAGCCCTGCAATCTCAAGGACCTCGCATGGCGAAGCGACCTGCACCGGCCAAGAACAAGCAGAATCCGACATCCGGGAGAAGCCGCCCTATATTTGAATGGGACAAACATCCCGTAATCGTCGCAGCTGCCGCTACGGTTGCGACTGCACTGTTTGTGATTCAAGTTTTTAACGACGTTGTACTTCCCAACATGACGTTTCGACTGGAATCAGAGCTCCGCGAATCCCAGCAGTCTCTCGCTCTGATCGAACAGGCTGGTCAAGAAAAAGACGATCGAATTGCGGAACTAACCAAGCAAATTGAAGAGACCGGACAACGTGAAGCCTCTTCAAAGGAAAAAACTGCTCTTTTGGAGGCGGAACTCCGCGAAGCCAAATTGGCCTTTATGCTCAGCCCAGGAAACCCCTATCCCAACGGCCTCTCAACTGCACGAATAGGAATGGCACGGGCTCAGATACTCCAAGTCTACTCGTCGGATCGCTACCAGATCGAGAACATTGAGGCGGACATTCTTACCGTCACAATTCCGAACAGTCCCATCAAATGGGCAACGTACTATTTCGACGAACAGACTGACACGGTCAAGCATATTCTCTTCGGTGTCGACCCGAGAGCCGAACTCCCAGAGGACTTTCTACAGCGGCGACTTGTCGAGGCGCTTGGTGCACCCACTGCCTCACCGAAGCCATATTTCTTTCGGTGGCTAGTATCCGACAGATGGAACGTGCTTAAGTCTGACGAGCACTCGTATGTCGTTCTTCCGTCTCCGCATCTATTGGCGTACTGGCCAAACGAGTGAGAACTCCGTTGCTGAAAATACGACGATTAGAGTGTTCGCGCGACCTAAGACTGTGCGGATCATTTCTCCCCAAGTCGCAGCAGAAAAATTCGAATGCCAAGTTCTGAAGTGACATCCACCCTAGACACGTTTCGATATTGGGCTCGATCGAAATTTTGCCATGTACTCGAGATGTGTCGGATTTGTCGACACAGAGGATCAGGAAGGAAATCGAGGAATCGGAACGTGCTTTCATGTGGGCGAAGGAGTTTTCGTCACTGCCCGCCATGTGCTTGATGGGCGCCGCATTTTGAATGTCGATTTCGACGACATCTCCGCGACGGAAGCGGCGGAGAATGCTTGCGAGCCTCAGGAGCTCGAAGTTCGAGATCGTAGTCTTGTCATAAGAGACTTGTGCTTCCACCCAGATCCGACAGTCGACGTAGCTTGCTTTCGTTTGGACTACGTGCCTTCGAACTCCATCCCTCTCGGTGGTCACTTTGATGATTTCCTCCTCAAGTACGAGCTCTTACTTCATCCAACACTTGTACTCGGGTACCCACCGGTACCGATGACAGCTGAGCCCGTGCTGATTGCGAGCCTTGGCGAAATCAATGCGTCGGTAACTCTCCGTGATCGCAGGCATGTTCATTTTCTAGTGTCGTCGATGGCTCGTGGTGGCTTCAGTGGTGGCCCAGTACTGGTTGCCTATAACGAGCTAAACGAGGCATCTGGTACCGCGCTACTGGGCATAGTGACGAACTCTCTGGTACACCAGGAAGGCAAGACAGAGACAGGATTCTTGGCTGTGCTATCAATGGAGCCCGTATACGTTTGCCTAGAGCACAATGGCCTTCTTCCTATGGCTCAAGAGATTCTGGATCTATCCCGATGAATAGTGCACGAGGAGAAAAAGTGCATTTTCGTTTGAAACGGATATGTTCTTTGTTCCCGATTTCAGTAGATTCCTAGGCGGGCACTGACCGCGATCGATCTAACTCCGGGGTCGTGCATTCAAATGAAGAACAGTTTCTGGCTCAGACTCGGCGCAGCCACCCAGGGAGTCCTTGCCGTCGTACTGGGCATCCTTGCCGTGCTCCTCTCCGCATACGCGATCATCAAGGCGCGCATGCCTTACAACGATGCTGGCAACTATTTTGACGGCGTCACCGTCCATCACGCGGGCAGCGAGTACTTCTACGGGCTTCTTGCACTGCCATTCTGGGCGCTCGCCGTCCTCGCCGGCATCGGCGCGTACCGCGCTTTCAAACGTGCAAGCCGAGGCGATCAGAGCCATTGATTTTGTGTTGGCGCCGCGCGTAGGCGGACCCATCCATGTTTTCGAGATTCCGACACCGTGCTCCTAAGGTCAGCCATCGACGGAGCGTGCCGCGAATTTTCCTGAGATGATGCCGGCAACCGTCCGCTCAATGCGGCGTCAGGCAGTAGAACCCATGCGCACGCTGCTCATCGCCATCACGTTCCTGCTTGCCTTTGCTCTGCCCGCTCCGTCGGCGTTGGCCCAAGCCAAAGGCTCCGAATTCAGCGCGGAAGAGCAGCAGGTTCTAGCCGTCGAAGACGAGTACGTCGTCGCCGAGGTCGATCGCGACGAGGCGACCTTGCGTCGCCTGCTGGACGAGCGCTTCGTCTGGAACCGGAGCAACGGCACGACCACGGGCAAGGAAGCCTACGTCCAGAACATCATGAAGGACAGCTTCAGCCTGGTCGGCCAGCACCTCCGCGAGCGATCCGT
>JAGQOW010000279.1 GCA_020427155.1 Planctomycetales bacterium
ACAAGCCCATGCTAGAGGAATAGCGCCAGACGGAGCAATATACGCTGCTTGCCCGTCATCAATTGACTGAACGTTAGCTGGGCCCAGAAAAAACTCTACTTCAGCACCTGCCGTCCTCACCATTCTCCAAGTAGTGACAACCACTTGTGGCTGGGACACGAGCGGCTCGGAAAACGTAAGCCTGTAGTCGCCAACCAAAAGGTCGGAACTATCGCCCAAATCTACTGCGCCAGCGGCGACCGAGTTCTCCAGGCGAGCCAGAGATGCTGAACCGCCTGGGCTCACAGAAACAGTATACCCGAATTCGGCGCCGACGATTTCTGCAGCCGACGGATTGGAAATCGCGACATAAACGTAGAATGGCACATTGAGGGCTGGACCGGTCGTACACTCATCGCAAGAATACTCAAAGTCGAAATACAGCGTGATTTCGTCCTCGCCCGCCCATGCAACGCTTGCTGCAAGTACAACCAACAACACCGCAAGCGCAGGCCAGGTTTTCGAACTCAAAATCATCGCGCCCCCCTTGTCGTTAGGCCGTGCCGACGCCGTCGGCGGACCGAACTGTTCATCTCCAATATAACGTTGTGCTTCACCTGCAAGCGCAGGCCGCGAAGCGGCCAGGGCGCGACGCTTGCGCAAGCAAGCGGCGTGACCGGTGCGCTTGTCGGGTGAAAGCGCTTGTTAGGTATCACTTCTTCTTTAGCCTGTAAATGAACGCGTCTTCAATCAACTGGCCATTTATCATGTTGTTCGAAAACCGCATGCTGTGCAGCCCTGAATCCGTGCTAACCATCAACCGTAGCAGCTTGAGGAGATCTGCTTCGGGTTTAGCGAGGGCAACTTCGTCCAGCGACAAAGAGTTGCCTTGCTTCTTCAATTTTGATAGCGATGACTGGATCTTCGAATATGTGTCGCGAGGACCAGCTGATTCTACCATAGGCGTCTCGATCAGTAGACGCCATAGGCTCTGCTCAGAGAAATAGAACCAGAGAGCTCCCTGGACATCTATTCCAGAGTCGTCGAGCGACTGCACCAGTGATCGGCCATCTTCTATCAGTTTCTCATTTAAGACTGACTCTACCATTTGTCCCGAATCCAAGTTAAGACACCATTTTTCCGAGAGGTGCACGCGGAGTACATGTCTCTTGCTTGCTTGCTAGTAATCCCTACTTCGTATCGCGAGGCCTCCGACCAGTCCTTTACTGTCGCCCAGTTTACTTCAAGAACTTTGTTCTTTGAGAAATCGGCCTTAAACTTCTGCTCCAACCCGGACAGCCCAAGCAGCTTCTCCAAGTTGTGAGTATATGCGCTCTGGACAAATTGCTTATCAGGAAAATCCAACTTCTTTGTTTGCTTGGCTATACAGGCCTTTAGGGCACATTCTACAGAGTAGCCCAAAAGGTAGTAAGCACCATCGTAGTGCTTCTGCCGAATTAGAGCTGCCGCTTCACGGCGTCTAACGGTGGATAGCTGCTTCAGCTTTGGACCATTCAACTTTGCCACAAACCTTCTCCTGCCCGAAGCTGAACCACTGTATACCTAACGTTGTGCTTCACCTGCAGTCGCAGCCGGCGAAGCCGGCAGGGCGCGCGGGTTGCGTCAGCAAGCCGCGTGACCGGTGCGGCTGTCGGGTGAAAGCGCTTGTTAGGTTCGCTTTCTATCGAAACAGACTCTTTACTGATCCAAAAGACTTCTCCTTGGACGATACTGGGCCGCTGGCAATGGGCTGGATATTGGCAATCGAGTGGATAGCCGGATCGTCGTTTATATCCTGAATCCACATCGCTATTGAGTCGGTGTCGGTTGTGCCCCAGAAATTTTCAGTCAAGTCCTGTTCGACCAATTGGTTGACGAACCAGCGTAGCTCGACTGCACGGGTACCCGAGTGGAAAATGTGGTTCTGGTTCAGTTGAACAGTGCTTGCCGTTGTAACGACAATGGTCGCTACATCTTGGCCACCAGAAAACACGTTGCCATTGCCACTAACAAGGCTGTTTGAATGCACAACTAGGCCTGCGTACGATCCGTGGATCTCGTTGTTATAGAGTTCGACACGTGATGCGCTCGACACACTCAGCCCGAGAGCAACGGATTCCGAAAAAACACACCCCGAAACAGTCCCAGCCGACCCAGAAAACCCTATCCCGTTGTAAGATCCGAATAGACAGTTCTGGATCACTACCCCCGAAGTCCCTTGTAGTGAGAGTCCGTCTTCGGAGAGACCAGAGTTGGCAAACTCGCACCCAGAGACTACAACTGCGCCACACGGTGGGTACGTAAAAATCCCCACAGCGTCAGCAACTGCAGAGTGGAAATAGCAGCCTGATATGCGCCCCCCTCCAGGGCAAATGAGAGCGACACTGTCGCGGCATTCCAAAAAGCGACAATTCTCCACGACAACAGAGCCCTCGTCCCAGTACAATCCTCTGTCGGCATTTTCTATTCCGATGTCGACAAATGTCGCAGTTAGATCCTCGATTGCTACGATTCCCATCGGCGCAGGATACAATTCAGGTGGATCGAACATTTCCGTCGGCCCGACTATGGTCGACTCGGGTCCTGAACCAACAAAAGTTAAGTCGTCTTTTGTCACGTATACAATCGCTGCGGTATTCCAAGCCGGGGCTGTAACCGGATGAAAATCGTCATACCGCCCCGGACCGATCAGAATCGAATCACCAGCAGAGCAAGCGAGTACCGCATTGTGGATCGAAGCGAAGTCACCGCTGAAATCTTTCTCCACTCGCCAAGTGCGCGCACCAGCAGGCACCGCCAACAGCGCAGCTACCAGGACAGATGAAACCACGGACTTGCGGAATCGAAAAACTGAACGCACTTCGCCCCCTTGAGCACTCGCAGGATTGGTGCGAAACTAGTAAAGCAGCTAACAGGCGCTCACGGTCGACCTAACGTTTGAACTAAGCTGCAATCGCAGCCGGCGAAGCCGGCAGGGCGCGCGGGTTGCGCATGCAAGCCGCGTGAC
>JAGQOW010000280.1 GCA_020427155.1 Planctomycetales bacterium
GCATCTTATCTATTTCGTCGGTACGAAACTTCCAACTCGGGCCGTCGCGATAAGCGCGCAACTCACCGTGCTCGCGCAGATCGTTGAGTTTCTCGGGAGAAACGCCCAACTGCTTTGCAGCATCTTCCAGCTTGATGAACTTCTGTTCCATCGATACCTCTCACGGTTCCCAATCCAGTGGCTCGACATTGCCCGCTTCATAACGGCGTCTACGCACTAGCCTGGTCTAGTCCAGCTCGCAATTCCGACTTCTCTGCAGGTTCGCGAACCAATCAGTTCCAGCCTCTTATTGTTGATCTAATCGATTCTGTATTTCCGTCGGCAAAGGATCTCCAGTATTAAACTCCAGCAATTGCAAGTCCGCCGCAATTCGACGCACGCTCTTGAGCTGGATTTCACCTTTCTCCTGACCGATGTCGTACACTCCCATTACCCGTGCCTGCGGATCGACTACTACCACGCGTGTCAGCCGGCCTTCAACGCCGACGACATGCGTAATCAGCCCCCCCGGCACGGAAGCCGTCGCCGAAAACTGGTTGGCCAAGACCGGCTGCGAGTCGGCCCGCCACGCAAACCAACCCGCCGCCACGCCTACTATTGCGGCGACGCACCAAAATGCTTTCTTTCTACTCGCTTGTTCCATATCTCCAACTCCTCACATTCGTGCCTTACTTGGCAGGCGTGGGAGTGGCTGCTCTCTTGCTTCCATTCTAAGAGCCCCATCCCACGGTTCAAGGAAAAATCAGCCCATCCTGTTACGCCACCTGGGGTTACTCAAACGCTACAATCCTCAAAGTAGTCGCCATAAGGCCCCTGGCAGTTTAGCTACGAAAGACCTCTGGCAACAACTACAGACCGCAATTCCAGCTTTTCCAGCCTGCAAACACTCTCCCGCTTGCGGACTGCCGTTGGTCTGGTAGCCTAGGTGCCATTATGACCCCTGCCGAATCAACCCAACTCGATGCCCGGCTTGAGTTTGCCGTCGAACTGGCCCGTCAAGCAGGCGAGCTGACACTGGGCTATTTCCGATCCGCAAACCTCGAGTCGGAACGCAAGGGAGACGGCTCGCCAGTAACTGCCGCCGATCGAGAAGCAGAAGCACTGCTCCGCAGGCTGATAGGCCAGCGATTTCCCAACGACGCCATTCTAGGCGAGGAATTCGGTGAAAGCGGCGGAAACAGCGGTTTTCGCTGGATTCTTGATCCCATCGATGGAACCAAGGCCTTTATCACGGGGGTACCCCTCTACACCAACCTTATTGCAGTGCTGCAAGACGGCTCTCCGAAAATCGGCGTCATCAATGCCCCGGCAGCGGGAGAAATGGTTTATGCCCAGGCAGGCAAGGGCTGCTGGCATGCCCTCGGCGACGAGTCTCCTCGCCCTGCACACGTTTCTCAAATCAGCGATATCAGCGAGGCGACCTGTGTCACTTCCTCTGTGAAATCCTTCACAACGGAACGCGAAATCGATGCTCGGCACGTCTGGGATCAGCTCCAGGCTGCCTGTCGAATCACTCGCACCTGGGGAGACGCTTATGGCTATCTGCTCGTGGCGACAGGACGGGCTGAAATCGCTATCGACCCTGCCATGAGCCTCTGGGACTCCGCCTCGCTCCCCACAATCATTGAGGAAGCGGGCGGCAAGTTCTTCGATTGGCAAGGAAAGCCGAGTATTCACAGCTGTGAATCGATCGCCACTACTCCTGCCCTAGCCCCGCTGGTCCTCACACTCGTTCAGTCGAAGCAGCCAATGGGCCAGCTCCCCTGATCTAGGGCGCAGCTCAGTCTGGCGATTCAACGTTAGTCCCAGCTAGACCAGCAGTTGCGAAGATTCGCGGCGGAGGTATACTTAGCAGCTTGTTTACCCACGTCGATTACCAGTTGAGACAAGGACCAGTTCAATGGCCCGAGAGTGTAGTGTGTGCGGCAAGAGTGCTCAGATGGGCAATTCCGTAGCGATTCGCGGCAAGAGGAAGTACCTTGGAGGTGTCGGTACCAAGGTCACGGGCATCTCGCGCCGCCAATTCAAGCCCAATTTGCAGCGTGTGCATGTGACGACTTCCAACGGCACCCACAAGACGGTCCAAGTCTGTACGCAATGCATCCGCTCGGGTCGGATCACAAAAATCGTACGGAACTCCCCCTTCCACGTGCCAAAAACAGAGGCAACCTAGGTTGCTCCTATTCCGCCAAAGCTCGCTGTTGAGGACTCCTCCAGGGCACCTCCATTGACCAAGAGCCCTTAGGGGCTGCGCCGCTTGGCTGTTTGCCTCGTCCTCCGAAGTTCCTAGTTCTCCATGGTGCGATGGCTCTCACTCGCAAAGATGTCGAAAAAGTCTCTCTTCTCGCTCGCCTTAGGTTGAGCGATGGCGAACTTGAGACCCTCAGCAGCGAATTGGCCCAAATCGTCGCTTACGTTGATCAGCTTAGCGAGGTCGGCACCGACGACGTCGAACCAATGGCCCATGCCGTTGAAGTGAGCAACGTTTTTTCCAACGACGAAGTAAGACCCAGCCTGAATCGTCGCGATGCTCTCGCCAACGCCCCCAACCATAACGAGCGTGCCTACCTTGTGCCCCCCGTATTAGGAGACTGACCGTGGTGCGGCGACATGCTAGAAGTACCGCCCGGCACGAAACGCAATCGGCAAAAGGTTTTGCTTGCCGATTCGCTATGGCCCTCCAGCCGCTCCTTTGATCGTCGAGTACTCCCATGTCGCTAACCGAGCTTTCAGCCCTTGAGCTCCTGGAGCTTCTCGTTCAGAAGAAGACGACTTCTGTCGAGCTGACAGAGGCCTATCTCAAAGAGATAGCTGCGCAAGACAAGCGAGTCGGGGCTTTTCTACGCGTCGATACCGACGCCGCTCTCCAATGTGCTGCCCAAATCGACCAACGCCGCTTTTTTTTTTAATGCTTGGGCCGCCTCGCAGAGTTACCTTTTTCCCCTAAACACGTCTCTTCCGAT
>JAGQOW010000281.1 GCA_020427155.1 Planctomycetales bacterium
GAAAGGCCTACGTCTACTTGCCACAGATCGAAAAGGAAAACACTCTGCGACAGCTGGCGTCAGGATTCTTGGAGCGAGTTTTTGACGGGGCGCTCGACGAGTACCTGGTACACGCACTCGGCTCCCGCAAGGTGAGCAAGGACGAATTGGAGGTGCTTGAAGAAATGATTGCTGCGGCGCGCAGCAAGAATGCACATCGGACTGCACGCAAGAAAAAGGGGAAATCGCCATGAACGCCCTTTCCAACGAGTTCGCCGCCTGGTTGTCTGATTTCTATGCTCTGTCGACTGTCCTGTTGACGGCTGTGCTGCTGATTGGAAAGGTGGTCGCACAGCCTGCACGGCGAATCGCGATCTCATGGTCGGCCGCATTTGGACTGTTGGTTTTGTCAGTACTTTGTGCTGTGCCAGAGTGGTCGACCGTACATGTCAACCGCCCTGCTCCGCTGCCGGTGGCCATCATTCCTGCAGTACTACCGAGCACTGCGGAGAGCGAAGCTTTTGCCGAACAGACGTTGCAACCGATGGATGAGACGCGCGCGCCTCGCGAAAGCCGTCCGCCAGTTGCCGTAGTGCAGTCGGCGCCGATTCACTGGGAGCAAGTATTGACGGCGCTGATGGCGTCTGGCTCGCTCGTAACTTTGCTGTGGTTAATCGGAGGTGCATGGCAAACGCGGCGGCTGCGCGGACGTGCTGTTCCAGCGCCTGCAGCCCTTACCGAGTTGTTGGACGATCTGACTTCTGAGGGGGAGACAACTCCGGGGCTGGGGATTGTTGCCGACCTGCCGGTCGCGGTTGCTACCGGCGTACTGAAGCCGGTCATCTTGCTGCCGCAGTCGCTGGTCGAGCTGCCGCACCTTGCCAAGCTCCGCTCGGTGTTGGCCCACGAATTGGCCCATCTCCGGCATCGTGATCTTTGGATGTTGGCCCTGCTGCGCGGGCTATTAGTAGTCCTGTGGGCGCACCCATTCATGTGGCTTTGGCGTCGTCAAGTACGACTCGACCAAGAAAGCTTGGCCGATATCGCTGCGGCCGACCTCACGAGCCGCAACGACTATGCCGAGCAGTTAGTTGCCTTGGCACGCCTATCACAAACAGCACAATTGCCACGGTTGGCGTCGTCGGTGGGGCTGTGGGAAAACGCCTCGCAACTGAAGCGTCGGGTGACGTTGCTGCTGGATGAGAAACTGACGGTGCTGCGAAGTTGCACTTGGCGGTGGCGAGTATTTTCGGCTACTGGATTGCTTGCTTGTGCAGTGGGGCTATCGCTAGTGACGTTTTCACCACCTGCTCCTGTGCTTGGTAAAAGCCAAGACCAAGATGTGGTGACGATCACGCAAGGAAGAAATACTACTTCACAGCCGGAGAGGCAGAACTCAGACTTGCCAACTCTTGTTCGTGAAGGTGAGCCTGCAGACCTCGACTCTTTGCGCGAACTTGTCGAGGCCTATGAAAAGATGTACGAGCGAATTGTAGCTCTGAATAAGGTGGGCGTACAAAGTGGTAGTCGAGAAAAGCAGGCGCTTACACACTTTCATCTGCTCACGGCCCGTTCAGAGTTAGCGGAGGCGCAGAATCAGTATGCTGAGGCAAGAGATCATCTTGAAGAGGCTGTCGAAGCTGCTCAGCGAAATGTTGAGGCCCTGCAGACGCTCTACGAAGTGGGGAATACCGATTTAGAAGCCGTCTTAGAAGCGAAAGCCTTACGAGCAAAAGCAAAGATTGCGTTGAGTCGGTTGCAATCCCGACAATCGAGTCGCAATTCGAGAAATGATCACGTTTCTGTTGAAGATCCGAGTAGTTCTCGGGAGGAGCAAACTCAAGACGGCAATAATCAGCCCTGGAACGTTCAGGGTCGTGTGACGAATATCGAGGGAAAGGGAATTGCCAACGTCGAAATTCGGGCAGCAACAGGTAGGGCGACGTTGCGTGGTGGGGGGACAGCCCTGACCGATGCACAAGGGTGGTACCGTCTCGGCTTTGGGCCTGGCATGCGGACGACCGTGTCTGAGAATTCGCCCTGGGGTGTGGGGGTACAGGCGGCTTCTATATATGCGACCAAGCCTGGATGGTTTGAAACAAACCTGTGCCGCCAGGGGGATTTGTTGATGACAGACCAGACTGCCGAGTCGATTGGCGACAATATCAAGGCATGGGGGAAGTCTGAAGATCGTGTTGTGTTCGCCAATCAGCCGAGGACAGTCGACTTTCAACTGGCTCCTGCTGCAGTATTGGAAGGCGAGTTTGTTGAGACAAGTCACAATTGGGATGTTCGTGAGCAAGGATTCTATATTGTTGGTAAAGAACTGCCGCCCAGTTCTAACGTGCTCGAAAGCGTTGAGACCGACAAGCGAGGCAGGTTTTTGATCGACTCGCTGCCGACAGGTTTCGACTGGCGAATGGGTATGCGAGTGAGTAAGACGGGGCTGGAGATTGAGACCGAATCATTTCGCCTCGAACAACCGGGGCGTTATCGTTGCAGGCTGGTCTTGGAAGCGAAAGAGGGCAAGGCAGGACAAGTTGAGCTGGCACTCAGTATAAATGATATACAACTGCTCGGAGAATCTGAGGAATTGACGGGCGAGAGCCTGACAAGGTGACGTTTGGCGCCCGGTGCCCTATCGCCGCATGTGCTGTAGAACTACTACTCCGCTTCGCCTCGGGTGAAGGAAGCGAGTGTCTTGTCGAAGACGGGTTTGGCGGTTTGCCAGTCGGCTTCCGAGCAGGTGCAGTAAACGGTGATGCCCTTGTCGCGGCCGATGATTGTGGCTCGGTAGCCGTGCGTGGCGCCGCCGAAGGTGGTGGTGGCGGTGAACTCGCTCAGGCGGGCCGGGCCGAGGGGGCAATCCATCACGATCGGGCTGCCAGCGATTTCTGTGTAATTGTCGAATTCTTCTGCGGCAATTTCCATAAACTCGGCATGAATCATATGCACGGGTTCGAACTGTGGCAGGGTGTCGTC
>JAGQOW010000282.1 GCA_020427155.1 Planctomycetales bacterium
CGGTTGCCGTCGGCTCGCGAGCTCGGTGGCCGCCTGGTACACCACCCGGTTCTGCGCGAAATAGAAATCCTCGGGCTTGAGTTCGATGCCGTCGAATGGCCTACCCGCAAGGATGGCACTCAGGACGGCGACCTCGGCCTGCTGACTGCTCGGCGGTTGGATCAGTTCGGCGCTCATAGCTCTCTCGCTGAGGGTCGAACGGGCTCTGAACTCACTGCAGCGACTGGCCCTTTCGGCGGGAACAGTCCGGTCCAGCGATTCGCGATTGACGTGTCGACGATCTGTCGCTGAACGTCAGGCGGATATTCGAGCAGGATGTTTGCGTTCTTGGTGCGTGCCTGGTCGGTCAGGGGCTTGCGGATGGCTGCACGATGGGTCTCAAAATCCGCCCACGCCATCGCGTCGACTGGCTCCGGTCTTTCCCAAACGTCCCCTTTTTTATCCGAAGATGAAGATGAAGATGAAGACCCCGTTTTTGCTTGACCTTTTGCTTGACCGTTTGCTTGAGCGTTTGCTACACGTTTGCTTCCACCTTTGCTTCCAGCTTGCTTGCGTGTTTGCCTGATTTCTTCATCCCTGACCATGCGGGCAGAATAGAGGCAACCCGTTGATTCTTCTCGTTTTAATACCGCATTTTCCTCAAGTTCGTTCAATGCGTCCTCAACCTGCGCCAGCGTCATGCCCGTGCCGATGGCAGCATTGATGTCTTTTGCCGTCCATGGTGTCCCGTTGGCCTTTGCAAGCACTCCGCGCCTTTTTGCTTCGAAGCAAAGGCAAAGCAAATCGACAAGCAAAGCTCTAGCAAAAGGCGAGCAAAATCGAAGGTCCGGATCTTTCAGCCAATCACCTGGATAGAACTGAAACGCGGGTAATTTCGCCATCAAGCCACCTGCCTTTTTCTGTCTTTCGCGTGACAATTCGCCGCCGCCCGCATATGCCTGAGCTCCGGTTGCGGCAGGATCGCGGCCAGTTGCTCGAGCACGTTCTTCGCTTCGTCCTGGTGACCAGTCGCGAGGAAATATCGAGCCCGCCGGACGCGCGCTGAGATGGCTTTCATGGTCTCGGTATCGGTCATACCCCGGTCCCCTCCCCCAACGCCTCACGCGCAATCCGCTGCATCTTGGTGCCCTGGTAGTAGGGCGTATCAACGATCAACCGCAGGGCCTCGCGCAGGCGGTCATCGCTGCGGTACTGCTCGCGCGAGACGGGCTTCGATCCTGCTGGCCAGTCGCCGGGTGTGCCGTCAGTCATTGGATTTCCCGTCCTGGTCGAAACGGCGGCGATAAGTCTTGGCGCGTTCCGTGTCGCAAAACTGCTGCTTCCGCCACGGGCTTTTGAGGCTCGCCGCGCGGCCTGTCGTTGAATCGAATGGCTTTCCTGTCGCCTTATTCGGCATCGTCTTCCCCCTCACTTCCCCCGCCGCTACCGCTTCCGGTTTCCCTGATCTCGGCAGATGCTTGAATCAGATCACTACGGATAAGGTGGCGAACATGCTGAGACACATTCCGATCGAGGTCGGCCGACCTCGCACGCAAAGCCATGTAAGTGACCGCGTCGACGTAGATGTCCAGTCGGTGGTCATGGCTCGCCATCGCTTACCCCAGTCAAAAAAATGGCCTGCCCCGAAGGACAGGCCGAACCCTTCAACAAAGGGAGGAGTGCCGATGCCGAACTCATGCTGCTGTCGATTGCGTGCCGGCCTTCAATTTGCCGGCGGTCATTACCTGCAATTGAAAGGCTCGGCCGGTCGGAACGTATTCGCCCCAACCGCCGACAGCTTGTTTTGAAATGCCAAGCGCACGCGCTAACGCCACCTGGCTGCCGAAATACTTGATTGCGTCTTCCGTCTTCATGTCCCGTAGTCAAGCATGCTTGCCCCGATTGGTCAAGCATAACTGTCTACGCCGGGCGCATGCTGACCCTATGACGACGATTGGCGAGCGGATCAAAGAAGCAATGGACGCGGCAGGGCTGGATCCGCCTCGCCTCGGCCGTGCTATTGGTGTCAGCAAACAGGCAATCAGCGCCATGATTTCAGGATCGACAAAAAGCCCGACCGCCGAAAATGTGTTTAAGATCGCCGACGCCACTGGTTATCAGGCGCGATGGATCACCACAGGGAAGGGACCAAAAACAAAAAGGGACGCCGCACAAGAAAGCCTAGATCTGTCCGAGATAGATCCGCAATCTCGTGCGGCGTTTCGGGCGGCATTGCGTTCGTATGCTGAACAGTCCAAAAACGAATCCAATTCCGCAGATTTGGATACCCGCAAAGAAGGCTAGATAAAAATCGGCAATCGCCGGTCAAATTTGCTTGACTTGCTAGACAAGCATGCTTTACTGTTTCTCCAGACAACGGAGGAACGCATGCCCAACAACAAACCAATCATCGCCTACAAAGGCTTCGACGCCGACATGACCTGCCGAGGCTTTCAATACGAAATCGGCAAGACCTATGAGCATAACGGCGACATCAGCCTTTGCGAATCAGGCTTCCACGCCTGCCGCTGCCCGCTGGACGTGTTCGGCTACTACCCGCCTACAGATAGCGTTTATGCGCTGGTCGAAATGTCGGGCGAGCACGATCACGGTAACGACAAGACCGTATCGAGCAAGATCACAATCAAGGCAGGCGTGTCTATCGCTGAGCTGGTGAATGCGCATGTTGAGTATGTGCGCGAGCAAGTTAGGGACGTTGACGCCAACACGGGTGACCAGTCAGCAGCAACCAACACGGGTTACCAGTCAGCAGCAACCAACACGGGTTACCGGTCAGCAGCAACCAACACGGGTGACCAGTCAGCAGCAACCAACACGGGTTACCGGTCAGCAGCAACCAACACGGGTTACCAGTCAGCAGCAACCAACACGGGTTACCAGTCAGCAGCAACCAACACGGGTTACCAGTCAGCAGCAACCAACACG
>JAGQOW010000283.1 GCA_020427155.1 Planctomycetales bacterium
GTGGTGTTAGTTTCTGCTGAAAGTGCCCCTGGCATAGAAAAGCTGCTGGCGGCTTCTCGCTGGGGCGATGAGAAGAACCCGGCCACGGTTGTCGTAGTAGACAATGACGATGCTGGCGAATTCTGCCGGAAGCGGATTACCGGAATTGAGCGACATCGAGACGAACTCATCAAGGACGAATTTGTCGTAACGATTAGTGAAACCCATGAAGCAGACGATAACCAACAATGCGTTACCACAGAGGATTTAGTGCCAGCCCCTCTGTACGGCAAAGCAGTTTGTGCCTATGCAGAGCGATGGTTTCCCGACGAGTACGAGGCGAAGAAGGCAGAACTTACCGCAGCGATTGGAAACAACGAATACGGCCAGAATGGCCTCGTCGCGGATACCAAGGAAGTAATGGGGCAGTACATACATCCGGGTCGCAATGGCTACGACAAGATGGGCGTGCTGCATGAAGTAATTCGATTGGCGGCGAGTTCGAATGCTGAGTCGGAGTTAGACGAGTCGGTGGAGCTACTGCGAAATCGTATTATGTCGTTTTGCCGGGCACTTCGAGAAAAAATCGAAGCAAGCGAACAGGCCGAACGTCGCACGACAGGCAAGCAGGCAATCGTACGGGTCGTACGCGATTTCTTTGTCAAGCACAAGGAATCTGCAGGTGTCTATGACCTGGAACTTGTGCTCAAGCGATTAGAACGAGAAGTCGAGTTACTGGGCGATGATGGCGAACCGCTGAACAACTATCTTAGACATTGCCTTGACGATGTGCGAAGTCTGCGGGCCGCCAATCAGCAGCGAATTGTAGATGATGAATGGGAACAGTGGAGGTCCCGCCTGGAACGAGTTCGAAAGAACCCTTTGAATCCAGTCGGCAGCACTAATTCCGAAGGAGTAGTGGAGGGAAGTAGCGTGGAAGGGACCCGCAATGAGAAGGAGTCAGAATCAAATCTAACTAGTGAGGCGAAGGAAGCGGTCGATGCTGATAGAGCAAAGGGGGGTGCCACAAGGCCGAAGTAATGCCTATCCGTAAGAATGGGGAATCTACGTGACTTTTGTAGCCGCGCGTGGTATCCCTGACGCATGAAGGAGAAACGAAGACAACCCACACCACAAGAGCTATCCGAAATCGGTTGGATGCGAACCGGCGGACGCAGAGACCTGGGATTTACCGGGACGCCACGAACGGGAATGACGCGGCGATGGTTCGACGAAGACACTGGCGAAATAATCGAAAAAGAGGTGGATGATATTGATGCCTGTCTGCTTCGTGAGCGACTTCCTGGAGTACCAAAACGCAAGTGTCTCGCGTAGGAATCCGCTTGCACAAGCGGGCAACGATGCTTGGGCCAGTTTGCTTGCGGCGGGTTAATCGGGCAATTATGGTCGTGCATCGACGGGCGAGGTCGGAGATTGGTCCTATGATTCGAGGGTTCGAACGGGATGGAGGGAAAGCAGGCGAAACGCTTGTGCAAACTAAGCCAAACCCCGGAATCGGACGCCCAAAATCTTGTGCAAACATTTGTGCAAACGCATTCTCAGTATTTGGATAAACGCTATATTTAAGCGTGAAGTTGCAGTGATACGCGGAATCATAATCCGCGTGTCGGGGGTTCGAGTCCCTCCTCCGCTACTTGGGTAACCCCTTGCAATAGTCTGCAGGGCTTTCTTGTTGTGCGGCCCAGACCTCTGGCAGGGATTGGCAGCCGCTTGGTGGCCAGTGGAGTTACCTCTTCACCCTGTTGGACTCTGAACCTGCCAACGGACTGCAAACGATTCAACAAAGCAAAACTGCACTTAGGCAAATAGTTCGCGAACTGCTTTGCCCCGAGCGTCTTTCGTGACGTAGAACGGACGCTTTTCGATCTCGAGCCCAGCTTCTGGCGAAATCCCCATCGCGGTGTAAATCGTTGCCAGCATGTCGTCGATGCTTACCGGGTTGTCGGTGACGAGACAGGGCCTCTCATCTGCCGTTGCGCCGTAGAGGAACCCTTGTTTCATGCCGCCGCCGAACATCAGTACCGAGCAACCACCTGTGAAGTGCCGATGCAGACCGTATTGCTTGAGCTCTTGCATGACGTCGGCTTTGGCGCGCGACTGATCTCTAGCGGTACTGCCGGGGACGCCTTCGATCATCATGTCGCGGCTGAATTCGCTGGCTAGGACGATTAGGGTGCGATCGAGCAATCCGCGCTGTTCAAGATCGAGCACCAGTTGGGCGATGGGCCGATCGATTTGCTCCTTCATGGCTTGGGCCGTGGTGTGGCCGTTTTCGTGCGTGTCCCAATGCAAGAACGGCACGTACTCGGTTGTGACTTCGATAAAGCGAGCGCCAGCCTCGGTTAGCCTTCGTGCCAGGAGGCAGCCGCGGCCAAAGCGTCCGGTATTGTATCGATCGAAAATCTCGCGCGGTTCCTGCTCAAGGTCAAAGGCGGCACGCTCCGGCGAGCTGAGCAGCCGATAGGCGTTTTCCATTGAACGGAGCATTGACTCTTGATGATACTCGCTGGCAAACTCGGCGACCGGCGACCTTTGGACCATCTCGCGATAGATCTTATTGCGGCGCTCGAATCGGCTGGGAGTCATTCCCTGAGGGGGGCGCACCGCGGTGCCGGCATCTTCCGGATAAGGAATGTTGAAAGGGCCATATTCGGAGCCCAAGAATCCAGCGGTCGTGAATGCCTTGAGTTCTTCCGACTCCCCGACGCCTTCGAGTCGTTGGCCAATGTTGATAAACGGCGGGATGACTGGGTTGCGTGGGCCAAGCAGGCGGGCCATCCAGGCGCCCAGGTGGGGTGCAGCGACAGTCTGCGGCGGTACGTATCCCGTGTGCCAGTGGTACTGATGCCGCGAATGCAGAATATGTCCCAAGTCGGCCACCTGATGCGACCGGATGAGCGTTGCCCGATCCATCACCTGGGCG
>JAGQOW010000284.1 GCA_020427155.1 Planctomycetales bacterium
GAGGACCATTAGTTTCCTGCAGGGAGATGAGGAGCTGCCGGTTCCTCCTGAGCAATCTCGTGGAGCGGGCCAAGGCGAGTTGCTTCGCGACCAACCCACCGAGGCAGGCACAGACACGCTGGCCGACTCGGAAGACGGCGAGAAGGGCAAAATCGGCGAAGCAGAAACGCTCGGCAAAGAACCCGAGGACACGAGCCTGCAGTTTCTGCGTGCCGACACGGTGCTGCTAGATCCGGGCGAGGCGCAGTACGACTATGGGATGACCTATGCGTTGTTCGATCTCCGGCTGCCGAGGTTTGTTCCCATTGCACAAGGTTCTGATATCGTTACGGTCGAGATGGCGCGATTCCGACGTCGCGAACTGGTGGTGCCGTTGGAAGTGCGCTACGGATTGACCAGGCGGATACAGCTGTTTTTGAATGCTCCCTTCGGCTGGTCCAATACGGAGTTTACATTTGGCGATTTCGAGGAATTCGAGAATGACGGAGGACTCGGCGACATCGTGTTTGGCAGCACTTTCTTGCTCCGTCAGGGCAACCACGAAACGTCTGACGCAATCATGACCGTGGCTGCAAGTGCGCCGACAGGACAAGACCCATTTGCCATTGCCGGGATTGGCCCGTCGGCGCCTGCCTTGGGCAATGGCACCTGGTCTATGGCTTCCAACCTGTTGTTCGTGCGAAATTATGACCCTGTAGTTGTCTTCTATGGAGTCGGAACCCGTCAGCACTTTTTGCGGCATGTGAGAGGCGTAAACTACCGGCCGGGTGGTGAATACAGCTACCAGCTAGGCGTTGGTTTTGCGGTGAACGAAAAAGTGACTTTAAGCACGCGATTCAATGGCGCCTATATCAGCGAGACTCGACTCGACAGCCAGCGCATACGTGGCACAATTCAAGAGCCGATGACGCTGGGGCTGGCGATGACTATATCGAAGTGCTGCCGTTTGATCGAGCCATTTGTCGATTTCGGGCTAACGAACGACGCCACGGATGCGCGGTTTGGCATTACTTGGACAAGGTAGCCGGATAGCTCCCAAATTGAACGCTCCTGGGAGAGCGAGCAGATGAATCGTTGTCTTCTTATCGCTTGCCTCGTCGGTTTGGTATCGGCGGTTGGTTTCGCTCCACCGACGTTCGCAGAAAGCGAAACGAGACCGGAACGCCCTGCGAACAAGCAAGCCAAGGAGAAGCCGCCGCAAAGCGTTCCCGTGCGGGATGAGCAGCACCAGTTCGCCAAGCGTGTGCGAGACTACCGAACGCTGAAACGGCAGAATATCGTCATGCAACGGCGCGATTACTCGTGCGGCGCAGCGGCGCTGGCGACGATTGCCAAGTACTACTGGGGAGACAACGTCGACGAGGAGTTTTTTCTCACCATCCTGGACCTGATTCTCACGCCTGAAGAAGCCGAAGAACGCGTAGAAAACGGGTTGGCAATGGCGGATCTGCGCAAGGCAGCCGTCAAGGCGGGCTATAAAGCGGTGGTAGGCAAACTGACCTTTGAGAAACTTGGCGAGTCGAAAGTTCCCTTGCTTGTCGGTATTGTAGTCGACGACTACGACCACTTTGTCGTCTATCGAGGCACCGACGGGATTTATGTTTACCTGGCCGATCCTATTCGAGGCAACCTGCGCATTCCCTCGCAAGTGTTCATCAAGCAATGGCAAAAAAACGCCGTATTGGCGATAGCCAAGCCGGGAGCGAAAATCAAGGATCACTCGAAACTTAGCCTACGGGGAGAAGAGCTCTTCTTGGGGCAACTTAATGACCAGGTTGTTCGCACTGCCGGCGAGCGGCCAATCACCCGGCCCTCGAGACTACAGAAGTCTTTTGGTTTTCCTTAGCCGTGGCGATTATCTGGAAGAACTGCCCTCGATGGTACTGTAAAGTCTCTGGTGGGGTAAGTCGGTTACTGCTCTTCTTCGTGCTGTAAGAGATGCCTCTTTTCGGCACTAGGACTCTGCTGGGATCGCTGTTAGAATGACGGCGAGCCGTTTGAGAGTCTTGCAGTGTGGATTGACCAATCGCTACGGGGAGACTGCGATGTGCTGCCGACGCCGCCACGGGAAGATTGACCGTCTTCAGCTGATTCTATTACCTCCCTGCCTTTTTTTCGCCGGGGTGCTGCTCTACAACGTCTTTCGGTTTGTCTCTCCCCCGGCCTTTGCCGTCGAAGGGGTGGAGACCGTCGAAGTACTGGAGGTTGTAGGCAAGCTCTCGCCGCTACGGGCAAACGGATTGCTTTGCGCTCAGGCCGAATCGATTGAAGGCGGCGGCAGTTCGCGACTGGTGATCGCCCGACCTGCCGTGGACGGTCCTTTCTTGCTGGTCCGTGGAAACGTCTTGCATGGCTTTCTGGTGGAAAAGGTCGGGCTCGACAACATGCTACACCTGAAGATCGACACCTCGAAGATTGCCGTCGAGGTCAACGGAGAACCTGTCGAAGCCATTCTGTTTGGCCCTCGCAAAGAAACGGCGCCTCTGCGAGTTGCCAACGTGACGGTCGGTCCTGAGGAAGACGTCATTTCGATTCTCTATGCCAATCAGACGATTCAACCGGCGGCGACGGGCCAGTCGTCGGCAGGGAACTTTACGGGCGACAACGGTATGCTCGTGAAATGCGGTGTCGGCGTAGGACGGGGCGAGCCCGCCAATCTTGGCGAGCAGTTCGAGTTACAGTTCACGCTCGATGAACTCTCAAGCGCCTGGATCGAAATGCCGAAATCGGTTCGTCTGGCAAGCACTGCCGTAGGTGCAGAGAATTGGGATATCGGCCTGCTGATACCGATTGATAAGCGACCGGCGCAGATCCGCATGTTCGATGAAGTCGTAGCGACGGTTGATTAACTGCCAACGCCTCGCGAACTCGATAGAATCTCTTTGAGTTGCCCTGGCGGGCTACTCTCCAA
>JAGQOW010000285.1 GCA_020427155.1 Planctomycetales bacterium
TCATCACGAAGCGCGCGGTATTGCATGCCAAGTGCAACCGGGTGGTTAAACGCATTGAGGTAAGTGTTTTGTGCCCGCCGACTTATGTCCGCATTGATGTTTCCGGTCTTGAACCGGGGCGGTGCCGTCGGCGCCCGTCCTGACATGCCCGCGTAAACAGGCGGGGCAAAAAACCGAGCCGATTGGCTCATGCCAAAGTATCGCATGAGCGACGTTGCACCCGGCCCCCTTGTGTTGCGCGTCCCTTGGAAAAAAACGCCGCCACCCAAACCACGGCTCGTGCCACGAGATGCAAAGGGATTCCCTGTACTCGTCCCCCGACCGACAAAACCACGTTGACTGGCGGAACCTGTCGACGCCGATCGAGGACTGGCATAAAGCCCACCCGTTCTGATCGTATTCCTCAACGTGGACCCGAGTTGACCTGAGCCTCGGCTTGAAGTCAAGGCACTGCCACCGCTTTGAGCCCAAGCAGTTCCGGCGCAGAGGTTGAATAAAATGCACGCAAGAAGCACGGACTGACCCGGATTTTGAGCGTGAAGTAACTTACTGATGAAAGGCATGAATCGTCCCTCTCTGCCAGACTGCGGTGTACCTGATTTCCCGCATTCAGCCACATGCGCGATCGCGCTGGCTTGCTCTGGTCCTCTTTTCTGCGAATCCCCAGGGCCTATTGCTTTGGCGGGGGATTTTAGATCGGACCCATACCGTATTCAACGGACCGCGGGTTGGTTTGGTTCGCCGATTCGTATTGGTCATTTGGGAAAATACTGCACCAATGCTCATTATCGGCAATTTCGGCCCCAGCACGCAGCAATTGTGTCCTCGCTCGGGCATGATCGGGATTCTGCGTGACTTGGTTAATATTGCTGGTCCTTTGTGTCCCGATTCCGCTCCAATTCGGCCGATTTAGTCACCAGCACGAGTTGGACGGAACCCGCTATTTGGGCTATTTCAATCACCAGTTTCGCCCGGTGAAGGATGCGTTCCGGCCTGTCCGTATTGTGGGAATCAAATGTCAGAAACCACGCCAACTCCTGAAGCAATCGCCGTCCGGGCAACAAAATGTCCGTTGTGGTTAGTCTGGTTGGTGGCATTCCTGGCTGCGGCAGTCCTCTACTGCGCGACTGCCGCCCCAGGGGTACTTTGGGGCGACTTCGGTGAGGCTCAACTGCGCGTCCTTACGGGCCAACTGCAGGATCTTCGCGAACTGGCTCGATCCCATGTGACGTATTTTGCGGTTACGTGCGGAATCACACGGCTCTTGGGGACGAATCCTGTCGAGACAGCCAACCTCGTCTCAGCCCTAGCCGGCGCGGTGACGATTGCGAACTTCGCAGCGCTGTTGTCGCTCTTGGTTCGCGGACGCGTTTCGATGATCGGCGGCGCATGCCTGCTGATGTTCTCGCATACACTGTGGCAGATGAGTGCGGGGGCTGAGGTCATCACCTTCTCGACGATGTTCCTGAGCCTCGAGCTTCTCTGCATCGTGCGATACCTGTCAGGGGGTTCTTTTGGATGGCTTGCCTGCGCCGCATTGGCGAACGGGTTGGGGTGGTCCACGCATAACTTCGCCCTGCTCATCTGGCCCGCTTACATTGCCCTGACCGTTGCAGACCGCCGCTGGATTTCCGGCTTTACCGTTAAACGCGCTTTGGTCCTCGCCGCGATGTGGCTCGTCGGAGTGACGCCGCTGATCCTCTCGGTGATCTATCGCCTCGATGACTTCGAATCGACGGCTGCCGCAATTCAGTCTGTATTTGTAGGAGTCTACGGCAAGAGCGTATTTAATCTGAGACTTTCAGCATCGATGGCACTTCGTGTCATCGCATATCATTGTCTGAATTTTCCGACTCCCCTGCTGTTTCTCTTTCCGGTTGGCATCTGGCGAATTGCGAAATCGAACCCCAAGCCGATCACCTGGTTTCTGATCGTTGCCGCGCTCACATTCTTCGGATTTGCGGCGCGCTATGATGTTCCCGATCAATACACGTTCCTGACCCATAGCCACATCTTCTTTGCGATGTTCTTGGCTGTGGGGCTTGATCAAGTTCTCGGAGCCAACCGTGGCTTCGGGATGAAGTCCTTGGCTATCTTGCTTTGCTGCCTCGCCCCGATGGTGTATGCCTCCGTACCGCTAATCGGAGAAAAGCACCTTGCCAGGTACGTCAAGTTTCCCAAGCGGGTTCTGCCGTATCGCGACCCCTACCGCTGGTTTCTTCAACCATGGCGCTGTGGTTACGACGGAGCGGCTCGCTACGCGCGAGAGTCACTCGAGAGCCTTCCACAAGACGCGGTTCTCCTGATTGATTCGACAGCCGGGAGGCCAATTGACGTCATCCAGGGATCAGAAAGTCTGCGATTGGACGTTGCCATTCCGATGCAGCGATTCGATCGCCCGTGGCAGCGTTCAATTGAATTGGACAAGGCCGAAACGGACCGACTCGCTGACGAGGGGTTGCTTTACTCGACCGGGACCAGAAATCCGAAGAACTTCGGCACGTGGCTGGCTGGCGATGAATACACGTTGGAGCCCTTTGGTCACCTCTACAAGATCAAGCACGCCCCTACCGACACGATTTCGCAGGACCCGGACGACGATGCCTCGGTCGATCAGTAGACACCACCACCGACCAAATCCTGCCGCCGCTAAATCTTCCAAATTCGCTGCAGCGTTTCGAGATCAGTTTCTCAATGACCGATAATACACCAGTGAAGTGCCCCATTTAGATGAAAGACCCCTTCGGCAGGCGGCATGAAAGTATCGTTCATATTTGGGACTCGTCCGGA
The DNA here is from genome assembly GCA_020427155.1 of Planctomycetales bacterium. Lineage (GTDB taxonomy): Bacteria > Planctomycetota > Planctomycetia > Pirellulales > Lacipirellulaceae > Bythopirellula. The sequence continues at coordinate 2,791 of JAGQOW010000285.1, forward strand.
AGCGATCAAGCTCGCGCCACTGATTCGCATCATGCGCGAAGACGGTGATCTGGGCACGCACGTCTGTGTCACTGGTCAACACGAATCGATGCTCGCGCAGGTGATGGATGCCTT
>JAGQOW010000286.1 GCA_020427155.1 Planctomycetales bacterium
TGAGCGGCCGATGGCCGATATCGTCTCAGAAAACATCGAAGCCTGTCCCATCGGTCCGCTCTAATGCGTAGTTAGATTGCCACACGCTTGGCGAAACAAACGCTCACTGGATCGCCGACGTATGCGCCAAATGGTGGAATTTGTTTGAAGCCATACGCTTCGTATAGTCGGATGGCGCGATCTTGTTTGTAGCCCGTCTCCAGCACGATTTCTTGATATCCGAAACGGTGTGCCCGAATTTCTAGCTCACCGAGGAGGGTTTTCCCGACCCCTGAACCTCGTGCGTGCGATGCCACGAACATTCTGCGCACTTCGGCTCGAGCGGTATCAAGAGATCGAAGACTGCCGCAGCCGATGGGATTGCCGTCGGCCAGAGCCAGAACGTATGCCTCTCGATCGCGCAGGGGAGTATTCACAGGCCAGACTGACGCCTCATTGAACAGCTCGGGATACAAAGCGCGCGCCTCGACGGCTGCAAGCCTAAGCAACTTGATCGCAGCGGGACTCAACGGGTCAGCATCAACAACGTCAGCCACTTCGGCAAACTCTCATGGACAATCTAACGCCGCATTGAGCGGCCGATGGCCGACATCATCTCAGGAAACACGAAAGCACGTCCCATCGGTCCGCTCTAATGCGTAGTTAGGCGCGAGCTTGGGCACGTGCAGATGGGCCGAGGTATCGCCACACACGCCGCGAAAACTCCCCCTTGCCGAGGTGCTCCAGCACACACGTTGAAACTGCGTTCTCTGCCTTGCCACCCTTCGCCACCTCGACGTTGAAGATGCTGGCAATGGCCTCAACTTCTCTCTCGGAGAGCTCCGCCGAAGCAGCGAACGGGAAGAAGACCATATAGACGCTGTGCAGTGACTTGCTCGGGAACGGGTTATCTTCCGTCACGCCGCTCCATTCTGACCGGAAGGCGGGCAGGACTTCGCAAAGTCTCTCGATGAGATCGGCTTGCGGAGTCATCTGAATCTCGCGCCTAACGCCGCATTGAGCGGCCGATGGCCGACATCATCTCAGGAAACATCAAAGCCTGTCCCATCGGTCCGCTCTAATGCGTAGTTAGAGTGCAGCCCGCGGCTCGACGGGCAAGCCAACAACTGGCCTGTAAGCCATCGCGGCGAACGCCGGCCAACCGAAGAGACCCCAGCCGAAGATGGGTATAGAGACGTCAGGCCTCAGCACGCCTGAGATGACTAGTGCGGGGAGCAGAAACACAATCAGCATTGCGATTGGACCGGCCATGCCGATGCGATTCAGAATGATCGCAGCCGGTAAGACATAGAAACAGCCCGCGAGTGCGCCAAGCGCCACCCAGAGCCAGACCATCAACGCGAACTGAAAGAGGAATTCGACTGAGACCGGTCCGAGAGGGTCGCGGAACGCCACAATGGCAAGAATGGTTGCAGTGCAGAGAGCGCCGAACGCCCCGCCGAAAGAGCACGCTCTAAGTAGCTTGGACGGCCGACGCTGCATCACCATGCACTCTAACGCCGCATTGAGCGGCCGATGGCCGACATCGTCTCAGAAAACATCGAAGCACGTCCCATCGGTCCGCTCTAATGCGTAGTTAGAGGGCGGCCTGATCACGGAAATGAACGGGAAGCGTTTGGGTTGCCCATGATCGCATCGTGACATTGAGAGCAGTACAGACCACGCTCAATGCCGCTCTTCGGGTCGGAATTGTCGTGTACGGAAACGGGTGCCGACAAACCGAGCCGGCGTTGAAGCTCTTCAACGTTCAAGGCTGCATCGAAGTACACCCACTCTCGACAGTTCTTTGACCAGGGCTGGCCTCGATAGGTCACTGCAATGCGTTCATCGAGCAGAAGCCACTCAAGCGCTGAGAGGTGCTCACAAACCATCCTCCGCCCTCTAACGCCGCATTGAGCGGCCGATGGCCGACATCATCTCAGGAAACATCGAAGCCTGTCCCATCGGTCCGCTCTAATGCGTAGTTAGATCAATTCTCCGTAGGCTTCGGCGGCGGATTCTCTGCAAGAACCCGGCGAATCTCTCCCTGCATCGTCGGCATCACGTCGGCCATGTAGTACTTCATCTTCTTCATAGCCGATTTGCCTTCGGGGGCCTCCATATACGCAATTAGGTGATTTAACTCGGCCAGCGTGAGGTGTCTCGCCAGACTTTCCTTTGCCGCAGCCTCAATCTTCGGTATATCAATCTTGTTGTTCATCACGTCGAAGAAGTGCGGCCTCTGCTCTTCCGGGATCTGCTTCGCGATCTCCTCGGTCATCTCTCGGAGCATTTCGGGCAGCGGCATTATCGCGAGGTACTTTTCAACAGCTTCGCGTCGAGCCTCTGGAGTATCTTCAGCGGCGGTGGACGCGATTGGGACGAGCAACACCGTGAGCAGAACGGAAACCGCCATGAACTTAGAAAACATCGCAGACCTCTCAAATTGATCTAACGCCGCATTGAGCGGCCGATGGCCGACATCATCTCAGGAAACATCAAGGCACGCCCCATCGGTCCGCTCTAATGCGTAGTTAGAAGGCGGTGCACATCATCTACGGATCGCACGACACCGAAACCCTCGACCGCCTGGACCTCAGCGAGCCGCTCGATGAGCGAAACGCCGGGAGCTGGCCTCAAGGCATAGCGACCGTGCGTGACGGAGAGGGCCGAACGCTTGACCGGCTCCGAGAACACCGCCTCAAGTGGAGTGCCGGCATGGTCGAAGAACTGCCACACGCCGGACTCTACGTCGGGACCTTCGCAATAGTCGATCGCATCGGCCTCCGTGCGGAAGACATAGAGCACGTGCTCGTCGGTTGCGATAGCGAACATCACGCCTTCTAACGCCGCATTGAGCGGCCGATGGCCGATATCATCTCAGGAAACTCAAAGCACGTCCCATCGGTCCGCTCTAATGC
>JAGQOW010000287.1 GCA_020427155.1 Planctomycetales bacterium
TGGCGCTCGGTGCTTCGATCACGGTCGCCCTTGTTATTGCCGCACCAGTGATCGCAGCGTTTCTGGATCAACCGAGGATGGTGCCATTGGTTAAGGTCAGTGCGTTGGCGATTGCTTTTGGTTCATTGGGCTCCGTCCACGTCGCGCTGCTGTCCAAACAGATCGATTTCCGCACCCAGGCCATTGCAGGCGGGGTGGCCGCGCTTCTCTCAATTGTTGTCGCATTGACTCTTGCGTTGGCGGGATCTGGCGTATGGGCACTGGTCTGGCAGGCGATCGTGATGAGCGCTGCGCAGACCATTATGTTGTGGTGGCTGCATCCGTGGCGGCCGGCGACGGTGTTCCAGATCGGCTCGCTTCGTCGATTGGGGAGTTTCAGCGTTTACCACCTTGGGTCGACTTTGCTCGAGGCCTTCTATGTACGCTTGTATGCGCTGCTGTTGGGACGCGGCTTCGGTGCGATGACGGTGGGCTATTACAGCAATGCTGATGCCATACGCAGTCTGCCGTCGAGCTTCATTGGTGGTTTGGTAGGACGAGTCGCGCTGCCGATGTTTTCTGCCGAGGCAGCAGACCCTTTGAGGTTGCGGCGTGGCCTGCAGCTGTCCTTGCGTGTGTCCATGCTTTTGAATGCGCCCCTCATGCTCGGTGGGGTTGCGCTGTCTGATCCGCTGGTGGAAGTCCTGCTTGGGCGGCAATGGAGTCCCGCTTCACCGCTTGTCCAGATTCTTTGTCTGGCGGGGGTGTTTTTTCCTCTTCACCTGCTGAATCTTCAGGCCTTGATGGCGAGGGGGTACGCGAATCTCATGTTCCGACTTGAGATGGCGAAGAAACTTGTCGGCATTGCGTTGCTCTTCGCCGGCATTCCTTTCGGCGCCACGGGTGTGGCTTGGAGTCAGGTGGCGTTTTCGCTGGTCGCCGTGATCATCAACGTGCATTACACTCGGCAGTTTCTGCGTTACGGGATGAAGGAGCAGCTGTGGGACTGTGCTGCACCGGTTTTTGCCTCTAGCGTTGCGGCAGTGGTTGCTTTCCTGGTCAACACGCAATGGGCGACGCCCGCGCTGTTCCGTCTGTTGTCTCTATCAGCCCTTGGCGCAATAGTCTACGTGTCGTTGCTGTTGTTGATGCGCGCAAAGGTAGTCGGCGAGGCAGTAGCACTTTGGTCAGGCCGGTGAGCTGGGTGTCGGCAGGCATGTGCCAGAAACATGAGAGGTGAAGGTCGCTTGGGTACGACAGAATCATCCAGCTCTGATCGGGTGATCGCTCCGGTCGTCAGTGTGATGATCATGGTTTACAACCATGAGAGATATCTTGCGGAAGCAATTTCCAGCGTGCTCGAGCAAGATGTCGATTTCCCAATGGAAGTTCTCATTGGTGAGGACTGTTCTTCCGACCGATCACGGCAGATCGCGCTCGACTTTGAAAGACAGTTCCCGACTGTTGTTCGAGTGATTTCCGGTCAGTCCAATGTCGGAGCATTTCAAAATGCTCGCCGATTGATCGTCGCTGCACGAGGGGAGTTCATTGCCTACCTGGACGGAGACGACTTCTGGATGCCGGGGAAGCTGCGGAGACAGGTCGAAGCGCTTCGCTCACGGCCGGATTGCTCAGCCGTTTTCTCCAATGCAAAGGTGGTAGATCACAGTGGTGAGGAAATTGGCCGTTTCAACGATGTTGGAGATGCCGAACTGAGTCTGTCGGATATGCTTCAAGCAGGAAACTTTCTTCACACTAGTTCCATGCTTTTTCGAGGGTCGTTAAAAGGGGCTATCTTGTCTTTAAATAACGAGTTCATCGACTTCCGTCTGCACCTGGAATTGGCTAAGTATGGAAGCTTGCGGCAGTTGTCCGCTTTCTTGTCCGCCTACCGCGTCAATACGGAAAGTTCGATGGTGGCCAATGACAACACCAAAGTAAGGGAACTCTACTGGCAGGCAGTGCTGAGCGTTGATCGGTCGAGCGTGACGGATAGAGAATATTGCCTGGGTATTGCAGATTTTCTGCGGCGTGTGTTGTTTCGGTCGATCGCAGTTAGGGACTTCAAGCTTTTCGCGGGATGGTGGAAGCGTGCTTCTGAGGTTTCACCTTGCGATTCCTGGAGGTTGGCCTGGTTCCTTGTCACGCGTTCGTCGCGAATCGGAGGTCTGCTCCTTATCGACCGGGTAAGGTTCTGGCTTCGACATTCTGGTCGAACGGACAGGGTGCTCTACCACCGTTAATCGAGGTGCTAGTGAGAAATCCTCTAAAACTCTTCAAGTATGGTGTCGCCGGCTGGTTTCCGGGTGGTACTCGCTTCTGTGTGCTCTGTGGGCACCGGGTCTGGCGCTTCATGCCATATCGTGGTGGTTCAAGACATTCGCCGCCATTGATGGCTGCCCTCGAGTCAATTGGCAGCGATGTAGACAACTTTGAGTGCCCGCGCTGCGGATCGCATGATCGTGAACGGCATCTGTACCTTTACATGGAGGCGGCGGGGATTCTCGAATGCTTGAGCAGCATGCGCGTACTTCATTTCGCGCCGGAGAATCACCTCTCGCGCATCATCGAACAGGCGAATCCGATGGAGTACATTCGTTGTGACCTACAGCCGACGGCACCGGAGATTGAACGGATCAACATTGAGCGTATGCCGTTTCAAGACCAGTCCTTCGACTTGGTGATCGCCAACCACGTGTTGGAACATGTGTCCGACGACATCTTGGCGACGCGGGAAGTTCATCGAGTGTTGGCCGCAGGCGGCCTGGCTGTTCTCCAAACGCCGTACAGTCCGGTGTTGCACGTAACCTGGTCCGATGCCGGTATTGCCAGCGATCAAGCCCGGCTTCAGGCATTCGGGCAGGAAGATCATGTCCGCTTGTTCGGTAGAGACATCTTTG
>JAGQOW010000027.1 GCA_020427155.1 Planctomycetales bacterium
CAAAAGCTCGGGCTTCTCTAAAGCAAAAATAGACGCAACCTCGATCCTCTCGGGACGCCGGTCCCGAGAGGATCGTTTTGTTCGTACCTATTGCACGGATTGTTGTGGTTATTGTTCCTCGGCTGCTGCTTTTCGGACACCTTGTCCCCGCGAAACATAAGCTAAGGTTTCTTAGCCTCGCGACGGATTGTAGTGACGGCCGGAAGCAACTGGCAGGAGGAAGGGGATCGAAGTCATGATGAACCTGATACCTGAAGAAATGTTTGCAGTCGCCTGCCAATTGGCATGCTTTTGCTTCACGGCTTTTTCCGCAATCATCGCCTGCCTGTTTGCGACTCGCACCTAGTGCCGCTCGCAAGCATTCGAATCGTTGAAAACTACCCAGTTCCGTGGAACAAGCCCGTAAAGCGAGATTGCAATTCGATGTCCGATTACCAAGATGTTTACAGCTGGCTTGCCGAAACCTGGCACGTATGGGTCGTAACGATCACATTGATCGTCGCGGCAGTAATTGATGGCCTGAAGCTGAAAGTGCCAAATTGGATTACCTTTCCGATGATCGTCAGCGGCTGGGTCTATAGTACTGCCCTGTCGCCGTACGCCGGCTGGGAAGGCTTGGGCTACAGCCTGTTAGGTACTGCCGTCGGGCTGGCACTGCTGCTGCCCTTGTACGCCATTGGCGGCATGGGAGCCGGCGACGTGAAACTGCTAGCAGGCGTCGGCGCGTGGATGTGGGGCACGGTGACCGTCTATGCCTTCGCGGTCTCGGCGATCGTCGGCGGCGTGATTGCTATCGCCATGGTGCTGTGGAAGCGAGCGTGGGGCAAGCACCAGGCTCAGTTCTTCTACATCCTCGATGAAATCGCCACTGTGAAAGATCCCGAAAAGCTGGCAAAAATTGCGGCCGAGCGCAAGCCCACGATGTTCCTGCTCCCCTATGGAATTCCAATTGCTATCGGCTCGATTGCTTACTTCGCATGGCACGGCATGCAGCTGTAGTGTTGCTAGCAAGAATGCCCCACTCGCATACGAACTAATCAATCTGACCGAATTGCCTGGACCAATTGCAACAGTTGTGCCGAAGAAACTGACAAGCTCCGTAGCCTGCGGCTATTGAATCATGTCAAGTCCTCGATATTCGGGGCGACGGAGCGAACGGACTATGCAAGGCAGCTCTCACTACGAGATTCGAGAAACTGCTGCAGTTGGAGAAAGAAAAAGAAGAAGCGTAAGGCTCTCAAGGAGCCTTACCAGGGCGGAATAGTTCGTCACTGTTCCAAGGCCTGATTTCAATATCAGTCTGACCTCATGCCAGGGGGGTATGATGCGTCCGAAGTCTTTAGTACTGTTGGCACTGGCGCTAGGCTGCGGCCTGGTGGCGTCCATTGGCATTAGCCAGGTTCTCGATGGCAAAAATCAAAAGGCCGTCGAAACGGTGCCTATCTACGTGGCGTTGCAGAACATCAACCTGGGCGACCCGCTCGACGAGGCCATGGTGTCGCTCCAAGAATGGCCCAAGAACAAGGTGCCTGTCGGCGCCATCACCAAGTGGGAAGATATCGAAGAACGCCGCCCACGAGCAGTGATTTTCGCCGGAGAACCTCTGCTGGACGGGAAATTCCTCCCCAAAGGTCAAACGCATGATCCGATCGCAGGTATTCCTGCTGGCATGCGTCTGAAGACGATCTCGGTCGACGCCCAAACCAGCGTTGCCGGTCTTCTCAGTCCTGGCGACCGCGTCGATTTGCAGCTCTTCGTCGAACGCAACGAAAAGAACGGCATCACTCACGCGTTTACGAAAATCATTCTTCAAAACATTCGGGTCTACGCAGTCGACCAGGCCGTGCAGCGGTCTGCCGATGGCTTGGAGGCCCGTACAGTGGCGAAAACTGTTTCGCTGATTGTCACGCCCCAGCAGGCCAACCGCATCACGACCGCCGAGAATCTGGGAGAAGTCAGCCTGATTCCTCGACATCCCGACGACGAGAAGATCGTAGAAGACTGGGAACAGTCGATCGACGACCTGATTGCCCGGAGCGATGCCAATAGTCGAGAGAAAGAGCAAGGCGAGCCCGACAACGAGCCGGTGAGCGATAATCCGATCACCAATGTCTTGCGCAGCGTGATCGAACAAAGCGTCGTGATCGAAGAGGCCGCTCCATTCAAGATGAAACTCATCTTCCCCGACGAAGTGCAGGAGTTGCAGTTCGACAACGCGACCGGCGAGCCGGTGGAAGCCGTTAAGCCACACGACTACGGAGCCGCCGGTGCCGTGAGTATCGGGTCGGATGCCGCTCCGCAGGCTGATGAAAGCCCCGATGCTGATGATGTAGACAACGATTTTCCGATCGACTTGAAGCAAAAGTAAACCACGACAATCCAAGGATTTGAGGCAGGGACGTCTCAAATTACGACGGCTAGTCGGAGTACCCTCCGGGTGCTCGCCGGCTGGTTGGATCTAACGCGAAGGAAGTACAAGGATGTACGCCAACACTACTCCGCGCTCGCCAATCGTTGTTCGATCGGCGCTGACATGCCTGACGTTCGGACTTGCAGGGCTCTTATCTTGCCTAGGCGACAATGCTTGCTCAGGCGAGGATACGTTTGCCGAACCGAACGTGATCCGTAACATTACGAGTGATTCCGAGCGCCTGGAGCTGACCGTCAACACCAGTCGGATCCTAACGCTCGACAAGCGTATTCCGCGCATGGTGGTCAATAACCCGGAACTGGTGACTGTCACCGCGCTCAGCGCAAACCAGGTACAACTCGCGGCCCGCAAACCTGGGGTGACTCAGGTGAATCTGTGGGATGAAGACGGCAAGGTCTATTCCGTCGACGTCATGATCTACGGCGACGTGAAAGAGCTGCAGCATGCCCTGAAACGATTGTTCCCCGAATCTTCGGTCAAAGTCGTGCGACTCACCAACAGCCTGGTGCTCGAAGGTTTCGTCGAACGCCCCGAAGCAGTCAGCCCCATCATCCGTCTGGCCGAGGATTACGCTCCCAAGGTAGTCAATAACATCACCGTAGGCGGCGTTCAACAGATCCTGCTGAAGGTAAAGGTGATGGAAGTGTCACGAACCAAACTGCGACGCTTAGGAGCCGACTGGGCTTTCTTCGACGGCAGAAGCCTGGTGTCCTCGAGCATCTCGGGGCTCATCACTTCAGCAACAACGACTGGCGTGACTGCCAGCGGCGACACTTTCCGCTACGGCATTGTCGACGGCAGCGGTTCCTTCTTTGGATTTCTCGACGCCCTGCAGCAGAACGATGTGGCTAAGATCCTAGCCGACCCGACCATCACGGCCGTCTCGGGCCGCCCTGCCCACTTCAACGTAGGCGGTGAACTGCCGATCGTCATTCCCTCGGGTCTCGGCCAGGCAACCGTCGAATACAAGAAGTTCGGCACCCAGGTCGACTTCCTGCCCATCGTTTTGGGCAATGGCAACATTCGCTTGGAAGTGCGTCCTCGGGTAAGCGAAATTGATGATACCCGTAGCATCACGATTCAAAACTTCACGGTACCTGCTTTGAAAGTACGCGAAGTAGATACCGGCGTCGAGCTGAAGGCGGGGCAGACGCTGGCCCTGGCGGGTCTGGTTCAAACTCGCGTCGAAGCGCAAGAGCGAGGTTTGCCGTTTGTTAGCGATATTCCCTACGTGGGCGCCGCCTTCCGCAAGGTCGAGGAAGAAGTGAACGAGATCGAATTGCTGATTCTCGTTACTCCTGAATTTGCCGACGGCATGGAACCCCACGAAGTACCGCCTTGCGGACCAGGCATGGAAACCGTCTCGCCCACCAATCGACAGCTGTACTTCGGCGGTCATTTGGAAGTGCCAAGCTGTGGCATCTGTGCTCCCGGCTGTGGCCCTGGCAACTGCGGCTCTGAGGCGGGCGGCTGCCAGAATGGTTCGTGCAACACGAGCATGGATAATACCACGGTCATCTCCGATGGCAGTTATCCGTCCAGCAATGGCGTACCCTACGGCGGTTCGATGCAGAGCGACTCGGTGCCACCGACAATCGCTGACCCGCAGGAGCAAGTTCCCCTCTCGGAACCCGAGCTTCCAGGCGTCACCCCTTCAGATTCACTTCCCGACCCGTCGGCGGGCAGTTCGCCCTGGCTTCGCAACCAAATGCCGGCTCAGTACAGCCGAGAGAATCCAGCATATAAGAACCTCACTCAACGACCAGTTAACACTACCACCACCCCAGGCCTGATCGGTCCCTTGGGCTACGATACCGAAAACTGAATCGCGAAGCGCATATGAGGGATGTCAAATACTTAGTCGCATAAAGCAAACGCGACCTGAACTTCTGTCGTCTCTCTGAGCTTTGTCATTCGGTCGTCGTCATACCTTCTCATGGATACGGACTCGATGTTTCACTATGGCGAGCGTACTTCGGATAGCAATTGTAGATCCCAATGATTCCACCCGAGAACAACTAAAGTCGGTTCTCTTGGGCTTGGATACGGTGTGGCTTGAGGCGGAGTGTTCGCGATACGAGTTTTTCTCAGATGTTGTCGAACAGACCAAGCCCGACATTGGCCTGATCGCCATGGACAGCGATCCTGCGAAGGCAGTGCAGCTGATCTCGAACGTAGCTGCCAACTCCTCGGGCTGCACGCTACTGGTCTCCAGCAGTTCCACCGATGGGCGGCTGATTCTCGACTCGATGCGCGCCGGCGCCAAGGAATTTCTCACCCAGCCTCTCAAAGAAGAGGACCTGGCTGCTGCGCTCCAACGCGTCTATCGTTTGAAATCCCGAGATAGCGATTCGGGCAGACAAGGCTGTCGCATCATCACTGTCACCGGCGCCACGGGCGGAGTAGGGACCTCGAGCGTCGCGGTAAACCTGGCATGTTCTCTGGCTGCCGATCCGGCAGATTCCGTCGTCCTTATCGATCTGGACGTCGCCTTGGGAGACGCCGACGTTTTTCTCGACACGATTCCCGAGTACACCCTGGCCGATGTGGCTCAAAACGTCTCTCGACTCGATCTGACGCTGTTAAAGAAATCGCTTACCAAGCACTCGACCGGCCTTCACCTGTTGCCTCGGCCTATTCAGTTGGAAGATGCGCAGTTGATCACCCCAGACAACTTGCAGCGGATCATCGGCCTCTTGAAGTCTTCTTTCTCTTATGTCGTGATCGATACTTCGAAGAGCTATGGCCCCCTGGACATGGAAGCGATTCGCGCCGCAGACGAGGTGTTGATGGTCACCCAACTCGACTTGCCGTGCCTGCGAAACGTCGTTCGATTGATGATGACGTTCGACGACGACCCCTCGCTGCGCGACAAGATCAAGATTGTTGTGAACCGAGTTGGCCAGGACAGCGGACAAATCAGTTTCAAGAAAGCCCAGGAGACCATCGGCAGAGATATCTTTTGGCAGATACCCAACGACTACCGCGTCATGGTCGAAGTGCGTAACAATGGCGTCCCCTTGCTGCAGCATGCCCCCAAGGCGGGGATTACTAATTCGATCAATCAACTCGCCCATGCCGTCTCTGGCAAGCAAACTGCCGACGGTGCGAATTCTGAGACCGATTCCAAAAGTCGCCGCTGGCTGAACCTGTGGCCAGCAAAGTAGTCGATCGATCTTTGTGCAACTGCTGAGCCACCGACACGTTAAGCTCTCGGCTGAAGCGAGTGATTTGCAGCGGTGGGACGAGACCGTTATGAGCGCAATGATCAATAGAACCGCCAAGTGCCGCACTCCCGAACGGCATGGCGACGATCTTGCTTAGGGCACCGCCCAGGCTAAAGTACCTCGGACGATGAAGCAGCGTGGCTTGTGCAAATCATCCATCAGCACCGGCCAATTCAACCGAAGCGGAATCGAGAGTTCCGTATCTGACCGAAGTGTGCCCCGCCGACGCAGCCAAGCGATTGGCGTTCCCTGCTGAGGTGGAAAAGACCGACGCGGCTTGGATGCATGGCAGTCGTAGGGTGGCGCCGTCAGGCCCACCGATAGCGAAGGGGATGAATTAACCCAATCGGTGTGCCGCCGCTTCGCTCTGGCACACCCTACGTACTGCCAGGTAACCGGGTTGGCGGGCCAACAGAGTTGACGCTGGCACACCAAGAATCGTAATCGAATGAAACGACGCTGACAAAAAACCGAACGGCGAGCCAACTCCGGTTAACCGATTTGTTAGCCGGCAACTTGGGGCTCCGTTTCCGCAAAAGGTTTCGTTGACTTATTGTACCAAACTATGCCAAACGCAATGGCGATCGCGACCAGACCCGCCACAAGGATAGATCCGGGTGTTGCGCCCAAACGCTCGAAATACTGGCTGTAGAAGTGAATGGCACCAAATACTGCCAAGAGATTGACAACCCAACGTCTGTTCGCGCGGGCCGCCCAAGCGCCAGTAACGATAAGTCCAACGGCCCACCCAATCACGAAGACCCAATCTGGAATAACGGCTCCGCTGCGAAAGTTCCAATTGTCCCTTTGATGCCAAAGAGAATCTCCCCAGAGCGAGCCGACCCAAAAACCGAGGTTGACCATGAAAAGCGAGGTTCGTGCAAACGCGATGGCGATACGCTCGTAATCCGGTGTCAAACGCTTGCTCAAGTGATACACTGCCAAGGCCAGAGTGCTAAACAAAACAACAGTCACCGTTGGTTGCCGAATCACCAAGACATACGTCGCGTGGCCGTAAGCGGTCATCGCACCAACCGTTGCGGAGAGTGAAAGTGTGGCCATGATCGAGAGTAGAATGCTCTTGGCGCATATGGCGGCCACAGAGCACAGAACCGTCACGATGAGAAATCCAATCACGCCTCCTTCCGTCAATGCGATGACTCCGCCAGCGGCGGTGACCGAACCAACAAGCAACAGAATCGAGCCGAGTAATCCCCATTCGTCAGCCCGCTTGAATGTCAGAGACAAACCCACAACGGCTAAGAGACTGCCCAAGACGATCGCTGTCAGAGACGAAGGTAGAAGTGCCAACGCCCCACCGGCCGTTGCGATTACACCGAATCCGATGAGAATGTTGAATGCCAGCGAGCCAGTCTCCTTGTGCGAAAACCCCTTGAGGCGATCGTACTCGTCGGCTGTGATCTGTCCGTCTGCAAGCAGCTTGTCGATGTCGAGTACGATTTTCATGGCGTGTCTGATTCTCGCCAGCTAACTTGTTATCCGACACAAAAAAAATAAAATGTAGATAAGCCCCGGCAGGGGCGACTTATCCACAAGGAGTGCGGTTAAGTCCCTTGACGGCCTGCAATCGCATGGCATACAGAGGTTCACCACACCGGGCGGCCCCACAGGGATTTATCCTCATGGCTGAAGTCTACTCGCCGCTACAGCAACCCGCAACTACCGGCTCGCGCCCGCCACGCAAATTCTTGGATCAGGTTCGCGATGTCCTGCGGGCAAAACACCAGTTCCCACTTAGAGCGGCCAAGAGACTGCCTGGTCTGAAGCTCTGAGCCTCTAGAGCGTGTGGAACCACTCGAATCTGGGTGGCACCTCTTCTTGCGGCAAATCGCCTGCTATCTTCCCCTCACAACCGCTACAAGCCGCGCAATTTCCGGACGTTGTCTTTTAGCGTCATGGAACCCGCCGCCAGGCCGGCGAATCTGCAGGATGTGAGCTATGTTTGCATGACACAAAGCTGTTCGACGGCCCAAGGACTAAGGATTGTATTCGCAATGACCAGATTGAACACGACCCTGCCGGGCATGGCTTCGCCCGATAAAGAAGCAGAGTTTGAAAAGCTCAAACAGAGCATTCACTCTAAGCTGGTCGATAAACTCGACCTTTCGCACGTGGGCGAATTGCAGGGAGACGTGCTCCGACGTGAGATTCGTCTGGTCGTCGAACACTTGTGCGATACTGAAGACACGTTTCTCAATCGCAGCGAGCGAGAGCGGCTCATTGACGAAGTTCTCGACGAGACATTCGGCCTGGGCCCGCTGGAGATGCTGCTGAAAGACCCGAAGATCAGCGAAATTATGATCAACGGTTGCAAAGACGTGTTTGTAGAAAGCGGCGGAAAGTTGACGAAAACCTCGGTAACTTTTCGCGACGACAAGCATCTGATGCAGATCATCGATCGCATCGTCTCGAAAGTCGGTCGTCGAGTAGACGAAGTCTGCCCGATGGTCGACGCCCGTTTGCCTGACGGCTCGCGTGTGAACGCCATCATTCCGCCCCTGGCATTGGACGGCCCTAGCGTCACGATTCGACGCTTTGGTTCCAACCCGCTGAAACTCGAAGACCTGTTGAACTACAAGAGCATGACGCCCGAGATGGTGATGCTCTTGGAAGGAGCCATGAAAGCCCACCTGAATATCATTATCTCAGGCGGTACAGGTTCAGGTAAAACTACCTTGCTCAATACTCTTTCGAGTTTCATTTCCAACGAAGATCGCATTGTAACGATCGAAGATGCCGCCGAATTGCAGTTGCAGCAAAGCCATATCGTGCGTCTAGAAACCCGGCCGGCGAATATCGAAGGCAAAGGACGTATTTCCGCAACCGACTTGGTTCGCAACTGTTTGCGTATGCGTCCCGACCGCATCATTATCGGCGAATGCCGCGGGGCTGAAACGCTCGACATGCTTCAAGCGATGAACACGGGCCACGACGGTTCGTTGACCACCTGCCATGCCAATACGCCGCGCGATGCGATCGCCCGCCTGGAAACGATGATCATGATGGGTGGTTTCGAGATGCCCATGCGAGCAATGAGAACGCAAATCGCAAGTGCGGTAAATCTTATTGTGCAGGTCAACCGGCTTTCTGGCGGACCTCGCAAGGTAACCGCGATCACCGAAGTGCTGGGCATGGAACAAGACACGATTGTTATGCAAGACATTTTCAAATACGAGCAGGAAGGCGTCGACGAAAACGGTCGCGCGGTGGGGTACTTTCTCTCGACCGGCATCAGGCCCACCTTTATTCCGCGTTTAGAGGCCAACGGCGTGCGACTGCCTGCCAGTGCATTCCGCGAACGCATCATGCTACGAGACTAAGCAAAATGTGAAATACAGCCTGCCGGGGGATTCAGAGGGGGCCCCGGCGGGTTATTGTTCTTCGACTTTTGCAACTGAGAATCCACATTCAACCCCATACCTTGGCGAGTCGATCATGCTTCCTAGCATCTTGATCATTGGTTCCGTTTTCATCGGCGTTGTCGCGCTGATCATTGGCGCTGCCATGCTAGTGCGAGACAAGTCGGTATTGCAGGTAGAAGACCGACTCAACAGTCTAACCGGCAAAGGCGATCTGCTTGACCCTTCGAGTCTCTCGCAAGTGGCTCAAATCATTGCCAAGCAGAACAATGGGAAAAACGCCTTTGAAGTCTTATTGGCGAACTGGCTGAATCTGTCGCGGCTTTTCGAGCAGGCTGACGTGAACATGTCAGTAGCGACCTTTATCGGAGCTTGCGTTGGTGTCGGCGCGGGTACGGCGGCTTTGTGTGGCGTGGCGGGACTCCACTGGGGACTGGCTCCGCTGGTCGGACTAAGCTTCAGCACTTTGCCCTTCTTTTGGCTTTTGTTCAAACGCAAAAGACGGCTCAAAGTCTTTGCTTCTCAGCTGCCTGAAGCGTTGGAACTGATTGCCCGGGCATTGCGCGCTGGCCACAGCCTGGCGGCTGGCTTCCACTTGGTTTCTCAAGAGGGTTCCGATCCGATTGCCAGCGAGTTTGGCCGGGTATTCGAAGAGCAGAACCTTGGTATTCCCTTTGAAGAGGCCTTGGAAAGCATTACTCAGCGCGTACCCAATTTGGATCTCAAGTTCTTCGTCACCGCCATCATTCTGCAACGTCAAACGGGCGGCGACTTGGCGGAAATCTTGGATAAGATCGGCCGCCTGATTCGAGAGCGGTACAAGATTCTGGGACAGGTCCAGGCGCTTACCGGCGAAGGCCGCCTCTCGGGCGTCGTGCTACTGGCACTGCCACCTGTGCTGTTTCTTACCGTCTACCGTATGAATCCCGACTATATCATGTTGCTGTTCACCGATGAGTTGGGCAAGAAGATGCTTCTGTTCGGCATCATTTCGCAGCTCTTTGGGGCCCTGGTCATTCGAAAGATCGTCAACATACGAGTCTGACATGTCTATTCTCTTAGCTGAAGTTATCACACAGTCGATGATTACGCGCTTTGCCGTTTTCGGCTGCGCAGCGGCCGCGGCCTGGTGGTTGCTCGATTTCATGTCGAGCAAGAAGCCACGTGCCGAGCAGCGACTGGAAGATATTCGTGAGCCGAACACGCGCAAGTCCGACTTGCTTACGCGAGAGAAGGGCTCGAAGGGAGCGATGGGCAAAGTGCTCGAGATGGCCACCCCTGCCCTCTCCAAACCGTTGCAGCCCAAATCGAGCGAAGAAGTCAGCAAAACAAAAGACAAACTCAATCAGGCTGGCTTCAGAAATGAAAAAGCTACCGAGATCTATTGGGCGATGAAAATTGTCGGCCTGGTAGCCGGTTTTCTGATCGGCGGCGGGGCCGTGGTGGTGACTCGAGGAGTGGATATCGACTCGCTGACTTACACCGGCATTATCGCAGGTGTGGCGTTCTTCCTGCCTGAACTCATTTTGTGGTTCATTACCAAAAGTCGTCAGGACAGCATCTTCTATAGCCTGCCCGATGCGCTCGATTTGATGGTTGTCTGCGTCGAATCGGGACTCGGTCTCGATCAAGCGATGCGGAAGGTCGCCGAGGAAATGAAGAAGTCTTACCGAGTGATTGCCGAGGAGTTCAGCCTGTGCAATCTTCAACTTCAAATGGGGCGGGCGCGCAACGATGTGCTGCACGACTTGGGAGCACGCACCGGAGTCGACGATCTCAAAGCACTCGCAGCGATCCTGATTCAGGCTGACAAGTTTGGCTCCAGCATCGCCCAGGCCCTGCGTGTCCAAAGCGATTCGATGCGAACTCGACGAAGTCAGCTAGCAGAAGAAAAGGCCGCGAAAACTGCGGTGAAACTGATCTTTCCGCTCGTGATTTTCATCTTTCCCGCGATCTTCATAGTCCTCGTGGGCCCGGCTGCTATCACGATGGTCAACGAGCTGCTGCCAACCATGAATGTAAAATAGGCAGGCTACGTCAAATAATTGGGTTTAATCAGAAGTAACGCAGCCTGATTAGAACTTCTGACGATACTGACGACGGAAGCGATCATTTTTGTCGCTGCTTGGATAGCTGGGGTCATGCGCTCCGGTTGCTAACGAGCCTTCCCGCGGCTCGCAGCGACAAGCCCTGCCGCTCACTTGGTACGAGTGTCCGGCGGTCTCGCCTCCTCAATTCCGCGTTACGGTTAGGACCCAGACACATGAAATACCGCTGCATTCAGTACTCCTGTATTTTGGCCAGCGCTTGGATTGCACTAGTTTGCCTCGCCTCGTCGGCCAGCGCGCAGTACGCCCAGTACGGGCTCTACGGAAGTTCCTCGTTGGTCGAGGCTTGCCACCTGGGATGTCGTGCCAACCAAATGTGGCCTGCCCAATATATCCCAGCCGCTCGCCGGTCGGTTTATTGTGCCCATGAAGCGATGATCAATAACGGCTGGCGCCGACAGAACCTGCTGGGAACTTATCACTTCGATTCCGAAACGGGGGAATTAACCGAGGCTGGCAAACTGAAGGTCAAGTGGATTCTGTCACAGACTCCCCAGCATCGCCGCAGCATCTTTGTCGAGCGAGGCGCAGACTTGGCCAATACCGCTGATCGAGTCGCCGCGGTGCAGAACTGGGCTGCCAGTTTGAGCCCGTCCGTGGGAACCATCGACGTCAACGATACACACATTGTCGCCGAGGGACATCCCGCCGGCACAGTCGACCATATCTTTGTCGGCTTCCAAACCAACCAGCGGCCGCCCGTATTGCCGCCCGACGCAGGTTCTTCGTCGTCGTCATCCAATTCGACAAATTAGCAACACAACTAGACAACTGTTGGAGGCTTTCCCAGGGAAGCTTCGCAGATTCGGCAGGAAGCCGAATCCTACCGCAGTCACCAAGGAGGGTGATCCCGTGCGAAACCATTGGTATTTGACCTGGGCGTTGCTGGCGACTGTCGGCTGTGCCGGAGCAAACTTTCCCGGTCCCAACCGAATTGCTCAGCAGCCTCAGCACCCTCAGCAGACCCAGCTGGCGACGACGCAACCGGCTGCTTCGCAGCCGACACCGGGCTTCACCCAGCGGATGGTGGCGGCAATCCCGGGAATGCCCAAGGCGGCTCCCCAGCAGAACCCCAATGTGGTCCAGCCAGAACAACAAAAGCTGGATCCGATATCACTCGGTTTTGCGTCGGGGCCTCCTAATGCGGCTCTTTACTTGTCGATGGCACAACTCAGCGATCAGGGAGGCAACACGGATCACGCCCGCAGCATGTACCAGAGAGCTTTGTCGCTCGAGCCGTCCAACCTCAAAGCATTGATGGGACTCGCTCGACTGGAAGATCGCGAAGGTCGTCTGAACGAAGCTCTGAAAGTCTATCAGCAAGCACTTGCAGCCCATCCTCAGAATGTGCAAGTGTTGAACGATCTGGCACTGTGCCACGCTCGTGCGGGCCAGTTGCCGCTTTCACTGCAGCTATTGGGCCATGCGACGACCCTGCAGCCACAGAAGGCCCTGTACCGTAACAATATTGCCAAGGTACTGATCGAGTTGAATCGCGTCGACGAAGCAGCGGCACACCAGGCCGCCGTGCATCCGCCGGCAATCGCCCAATACAACATGGGAGTGTTGCTCAACGATCGTGGCCGCAAGGAAGAAGCGATTCGGTTTTTGACCGCCGCGACTCATATCGATCCGCAACTGGCAGAAGCTAAGGCGCTGTTGGCGCAGCTTTCCAAAGGACATACTCGGCTAGTCGAGGGTGGAACAAGCTCGCCGAACGACGACATTCTGCCGACGCCGATGACCCCGCCCGCCGCGGTTGCTGGCGGTGCGTACCCGACGACGGGAGCGATGGCCGTAGCACCGGTCACACAAACGCTGCCGCCCGAAACGGCCCAGGTTCCGATAGGGAATTCGCCGGTGCTCCTACCGCCGGTTCGCTAGTCGCGATTCTAATGCTTAGCGATTCGCGTCCAGACGCCGCGTCAGCTGCGACTTATAAAGGTCTTGAGGGACCAATTGCGCGGGCTTCACTGCCTCGAACCAGCGACCTTCCCAATCGGTCAGCGACGGTTTTTCGGAGCGGATGCCAACAAGATTGATGACCTCCGTGGCCCATCCCGCGGGGAAGTCGACGGGACTCGCGGTACGAATGTTCCACCAGGTAGTCCATGCTCCGCAGTGTCGACCCAGTGCGGCGCCGCCTCCCGAGCGAAAGATATTGGTCGCTTCACCAGCATCGAGATTGGTGTAGAGGTTGGAATGATTTGCGTACTTGTGATGGTCGAATGTCAAATCTTCTCCGCGGCCCGCACGCACCACGTTGCCCGCCGATCCGCGAGTCACCGTAATGTCGTGAATGAACTTGGTACGGAAATCAAAATCACTCAGCAATAGATCGGTTCCACCTAGAGTAATGCCGTGGTGGCCAGTGCTGTTTCGGCTGGTATCTCGAGGCCGTCCAGATAGCCAAACGACGCCTGTGACGGTAGAGTTGGCGCCCCCGAGGAAAATGCCGCTATCGGCGTGGCGAATTTCGACATCTCGTATCCAGCCGTTCCGCACATTGCCGTAGGCAATGGCATTGAATCCCAGTTCGGTGAAGTGCCCCGAATAAGGTGTGATTGGGAATTCAAACGCTAGCTGTTCGATGCCGACCTCTTCGACCGTGCTATGAGCGGCATAGAGCGTAGGCTTCCACTCAGGTCGCACATCGGTCCGCAACTGCCGATCGAAATCCAATCGGCCAATCTCAGAATCTATACGCGTGATACGGGCTATCCAGGTTTCGAGCGCCCCCTTAAGCTTTGCGGTGTCGCCCGGGTCGCCCGCATAGAGATGGTTGGCTAGCGAGAGCTCGGAATCGTCTTGAATCACCAGGCGTACCTCATCGCCAATCTTGAAGGCATCGGGCTTGTCGACGGTTAGGCTGGATTCACCTCGTCTTGCCGGATTGGTTGCGACGGCTAGGAGATTCTTGTCCCATTGTCCTTTGGCCCAGATGATTCCCCCCGACCAGGAGTAGTTGGATGTTGGTCTGCCGCCTGTGGTCGCGCCCATGTTCGAGCGTATCATCTCCAAAGGCTTCGGCGCGAAGATCACCGTTTGGTCGGCTCCCTCACCTCTCAGCACGGTGCTCGAGTCTCGGATCTCAAGAATGTCAGTGATCAAATAGCGTCCACGCGGAATCGCCAGCACCTTTCCGCGCGCCTCGTTGATAGCTCGGATGAAAGCAGCCGTATCGTCAGTCTTGCCGTCGCCGACCGCACCAAAGTCTTTCACATTTGCTTCGGCGGGACGGTCGGGTAGTTCCGACTCGCCGCGCAGGTAACCGGCATAGGAATAGTCGGGCAACCGACCGTCCGACTTCCAACTTTCGCCCGCCTGGCCCCACAACTCGGAAGTCTCGGCATTGGCCGCCAGGTGACACGTAACAATAGATACCAACACGCCACCCGCAATCGCACAAACTAGTCTCAGCATACTTTGATCTCTCACGCGACCCATCAGAGCTCATCCTCGACCGTCGAATCGTACTTGGACACGGCCAGCAGGATTTGCTAGCCAAGTCGTCATCTTATTGATCGCTACGCTCGAAATGAACCCTTGCCACCGCCACAACTCGCTGCCTCCAACCAAGAAACCGATTATGGCGGCGGCTCATTCGCCGCGCAAGGATCAATAGGATAGTGAAAGATTGAGGGGAATCTCAGCTGCTTCCGACCTGCTGCTTGGTCACGGCTCCCATCTCTCCAGGCATCCATTGCAACGCCGAAAGCTAATAGGACGCGCCCAAGGTGGCTCATATGGTCGCCAGGGCCGGGATCACATTCGCTTATGCAGATGCCGGCTGGAAGCTCTCATCCAGAGGCTGATCGGGCGGATTCCCGCATCTGGGGCCCCAGGGAGATTCAAGTTTTAGTTGACCGTCTCAGGGCCGAGTGATACAGTAACTACAGTTGTATGTCAGCGCATTTCAGCTTTTAGAGCTCAAGTTGGCTGCCGGCTGTATGTCGACCAGACAGATTCGTAGAATATAGATAGCTGGTATGCCGAACGGGTAGTTGCAGTTCGCTCGAGCTCCAACTAAGGCTGCCGCTGAGCGGTTTGAAGTCGGCAGCGCGATGCCGACGCTGGTTGTGAACAGTTAGAGAATGGTCCAGCGAGAACAGGAGAGAGGTATGATGCAGTATTCAGCTCCAAAGCAACACGGGACTGGCAGGAGTGCCTTTACGCTAGTCGAGCTGTTGGTGGTCATCGCGATTATCGGCGTGCTCGTCGCACTGCTCCTGCCGGCAATTCAGTCGGCGCGCGAAGCAGCCCGGCGCAACACCTGCAAGAACAATCTCAAGCAACTGGCTTTGGGTTGGACCAATCATCACTCCACGGTAAACCACTTTCCTACAGGAGGCTGGGGGGCCGACTGGGCAGGCGATCCTGATCGTGGATCCGGAAAGGAGCAGCCGGGTGGCTGGGCTTACAACATCCTGCCGTTTATTGAGCAAGGTCCGTTGCATGCGCAGGGAGCTGATGGCAAGCCTGACGAACTCACGCCACAACAACTTGCCGGAGCTGCTCTGACAATCGTCAGTCCCTTGGCTATGTACACTTGCCCCAGCCGACGCCCGGGCGTCGTGTTCACCCTCAGGGGACCGGGCGGCAGCGGCGACCCCCCTAACAATTCCGACCCCGTGGAGGATGCCGGACGCAACGACTACGCCGCCTGCAGCGGTAGCTGGAACACTTCCTATGGGCCGAATCCCAGTAGTTTTCGAACCTATGTTGAGGGTCGCTGGAGATCTGATTGGGGAACGACAGGAGTCACCGGGCAATTGCGAAGTGGCCCGACCACTAGGAATGGCCACATTATCAATGGTGGCGTCGTTTACGATGAAATCGACGGTGTCTCTTTCGTTCGCAGCGAGATTTCCATCAAGCATATCACCGACGGCACGTCGAACACCTATATGGTTGGCGAAAAGAGCATTGATTCGAGGTATTACCTGAATGGACTTGACGGCGCTGACAACGAATTCTGGACCAATGGTTACGACCATGACAATTATCGAATGGGCGGAGTAGGTCCTTTCGAGGATAAGGAATTTATCAATGCAAGTGGGCAAGACGATGGCGCCCATGGAGATTCGTTCGGCTCCGTTCACCAGACTGCCTTTCATATGGCGTACTGTGATGGCAGCGTTCACTCGGTCAATTATGACATTGACAAGGTAGCTCACCTCTACCTCTCCAGCCGAAACGACGGGCAAGCCGTGAACGTGGAATAGGGATTGCTTTGTTTTTCGCAAATCGGCGAGGCTCTGTCCGCTGAACATTCACTGCACCGAAGCGCCTAACTGAGGCGCTTTGGTGCATCGGTGCCGTAGTTCTAGATAATTGCTGAGCAGGCAAGACGCGGCATGTCTTTCTGCAGGGTTACGCTCGCCCCAATATGGATGGTTTTCGACTCGACCCTGTCGTGTAGGGTTCATCTCCTCGTGCCGGCTTGGGCACGGCGTCACTTCTCAGGCCTTGACACCGCACAATCGCGGCAACTCTTCACCGCCGTTTGGCGTAATCTTAAACCTCACCCGCTAGACTACGCAGCAGCAGCTAGCTTACCGGGACAACAGGATTGCCCAACTCGCGGGCACACTTGGAGAATCCTTGTGCAGGCTTGGCCGTTAGAGCTTGAATCGACTGACTGATTCAGCTTGAGAAGCACACTTCCAGGGCAACTTCTTTGGCACGACGGTTGCGGTGTATGCCAACGGCGTGGGCAAGCGAGTTCTCGTCAGAGGAGAGATACCGATCCACAGATTAGGAGAAGAACAGTGAAGAAAGGTTTTTTGATCGACATGGATGGCGTGGTCTATCGCAGCAATCGACTGGTTCCAGGAGCAGCAGACTTCATCCGAACCTTGCTGAAGCAAGACATACCATTCTTGTTTCTTACGAATAACAGCCAACGTACGCGGCGAGATGTTGCAACCAAAGTGAACCGACTTGGGATTCCAGTTGGGGAAGAACATATCTACACATGTGCAATGGCAACTGCCCGTTTTCTTGCACAGCACCAGGAGAAGGGAACCGCCTTTGTCATTGGCGAAGGGGGACTGCTCAACGCGCTACATGCCAACGGCTATTCGATCGTCGACAAGTCGCCCGACTACGTCGTGGTAGGCGAAGGACGAACGCTGACGTTTGAGATGCTTGAACAAGCAGTCCAGATGGTCGCAGACGGCGCAAAACTGATCGCTACCAACCTTGATCCAAACTGTCCTACCGATCGAGGAATCCGACCTGGCTGTGGCGCCATAGTATCGCTCATCGAAGCGGCTACTGGCATCAAAGCATTCGGCATTGGCAAACCTAACCCGGTGATGATGCGATTTGCCCGGAAAGAATTGGGGATGTCGACTTCCGAGACGATCATGATCGGCGACACAATGGAGACAGATATCCTGGGCGGAGTGCAGATGGGCTATCGCACGATGCTCGTGCTGACCGGGTCAACCAAACGCGAAGACCTCGTGAACTACGCATATCAACCCGATGTGGTGCTCGAATCGATCGCTGACCTTTGTAGTGACCAGCGTTTGACGCAAGAGATTAGTACTGTGAGGAATCGCGAGGATGATACTCCGCACGATTTACAAGAATGGATCAAGTCGCACTGCTGAACGGTGCAAGCTGAGCGGCACAGATCTGTCGCTAGTTTACGACTCGACCTCGCACTCCTGATATTCAGTTACCAAGATCGAGGCAGGTCTCCAGGAATTTCCCGGAGACCTGCCCTTGCGGTTGCTTGATCGCTGCCAGCTTGCCGCTAAGCAGCCAACAGTTCTTCGCTCGGCAGATCTTCGGTTGGCGGATTTTCCCACACCTCTTCTTCAGACATGACCGGGCTGTCGACCACGTACTCGGCTAGTTCGGCACTTCGTACCGGGTGCTGGAGTTTGGCCACTGCCTTAGCCTCAATCTGCCGTACTCGCTCGCGAGTGACTTTGAAGATACGTCCCACTTCTTCCAAGGTATAGCAGTAGCCGTCGGCCAAACCGTATCTAAGCCGGACGATTTCCCGCTCGCGATAAGTGAGAGTCTTCAGCAGTTCGTTGATCTTCTCTCTCAGGAGCTCGTTGTTTGCCAAATTCAGCGGATTATCTGTGTGAGAATCTTCTACAAATTCGCCGAAACTGCAATCCTCGCTCTCGCCAATAGGTCGATCGAGACTGACCGGCGTACGGCCAATGTCCAATACATGCAAGCTTTCTTCGAGATCGATTCCCGCCTCCAGGGCTGTTTCTTCATGCGTCGGAATACGACCCAAAACGTGTTGCAACCGTTTGGCAGTTTGTTGCAACTTGCTGAGCACGTCGATCATGTGCACCGGGATTCGAATAGTTCGCGCCTGGTCTGCAATCGCACGAGTGATTGCTTGTCGAATCCACCAGGTCGCATACGTCGAAAACTTGAAGCCGCGGCGGTATTCGTACTTGTCGACTGCGCGCATCAGCCCGGTGTTGCCTTCTTGAATGAGATCCAAGAAGCTCATGCCACGATTGCGGTACTTCTTGGCAATCGACACCACCAGACGAAGATTGCCGCTAGAAAGCTGCCGTTTAACCCGCTCGAATTCTGCCAGCTGTTCCTGAAGCCTTCGACAGCGATTACGCAGGCTTGTCGGCGTCTCCAGCGTCTGTTGCATGAGCGTTTGCAGTTCCCGCCGGACGGGTTCAATCCGGGTCGCCGAAGCACCCTCCGCTCGCAATTGCGCGAGCAGCGATTGCAGATGGTCAAGCCGCTTGGAAAACTGCTCCAACTGGTTCATCAGTGGTTGGACTCGGCGCGAGCGGAGACTCAGCTCTTCGACGAGCCGAAGCATCTTGCGGCGACGTTCGAGAAACCGTACACGGGTTTTCTGCTTGACCTCTGAGCAAACGCTACGGCTGGTAAGCACTGTAAAGTCGCGACGCTGCTCGTGCATCAGGTGATTGAGCGTCGGCAAGTTGTGGGGCATGCGGGCCAAGATCTGTTCTTTGGTCAGGCATTCGGTGAGCGACACCTTGATCGTCCGGTCGAACGGCAATTCACCGGCATGTACCCGACCAAGCGTTTCGACCGTCGACTGCAATGCAAAGAACGACCGCAGCAGGTTACGACGAAACAACTTGCGAGTAAGCTCGATCTTCTTGGCAAGCGTCACTTCTTCTTCACGCGTCAGAAGCGGAATCCGGCACATCTGCGAGAGGTACATCCGGATAGGATCGTCCGTCAGTTTGGGCAATTCTTCGGCAAAGAGCCGCTCTCGATCTGCCTGTTCGAGTTCTGCAGCATCCGCCATCGGATCGAGACTCGAGGCCTGACCTTCGACGAGTTCGATACCAAGACCTTCGATCAGGTCGAGCAACTCGTCAACTCGCTCGGCGCCGAGCGATTCATCGGGAAGAAAGGCGTTCGCCTGTTCGTAAGTAAGATACCCCTGGTCTTTGGCAAGGGCTGTAAGTTCTTGGAAAGTGATCTTGGACGTTGCGGGCGTCGACATCTACCCCTCCGGCACTTCGTGTGCTTTTGGTTAACCTTTACTTTGCCCTCTGAAAGATGGCGGGCAGCGCGGGAGCTGCTGCGGTTCATTCAGGGGAAGTAAGGGCGGGAAACCGGCCAGACACCTCACCCATCCGTGGGTGCGGAACCAGTCTGGTGGCGTTTTTCTTGACTTGCACTCAATTCTCTAAAAAGCTTGCTGATCTCCTCGTCTTCTTGTTGGGGTGTAAGGGTCTTTTGGTGAAAAACTGCGACTTGTTGATTCTGGCGAAACTGCCGTTTGCGCTGGTCGAGATGCTCCAACAGGTCTTTGGCGCGTAGTACGGGATCGCTGTCGGCCTTCTCGAGCCCGAGTTCGTCGCACTCGACCAGCAGGTTCTTGTCTTCTGCTTCGTCGGTAGCCAACATCAATTTTTCGAAAGAGACCGACTGGCCTTGCCGCTGAAACTGTACTGCCCTAGCGTACAGACGACGGCACGACTCGTTTGAGATATCTTCGGCTCGAATCGCTTCGGCCAATCTCGGTAGCTGATCGGGATGCAGCAGCAACAGCTCCAAGAGTTCTTTTTCCCAAGACGAAATGGGCTGTCGCTGGGCCAATGATTGGCGTTCAGGCGTATCGACACGATACGACCGTTGTCCGCGCGATGCCTGTTCGCGCCGTTTGCCAGCCAGGCGCGTCAGCAACGTCTCTTCGTCGATTCCAAACTGTCGCGACAGCCGAGTCATTACTTGCTGTTCGCGTACCAGCGCCGAGGAAGACGCTCCGCTCCCAGCCGGAAACGCGCGGGAGAGCGTATCGAGAATCTCTTCTACCGCCTGGGCAGATCGATGGGTGCCTGGAGCCGATTCCAATCCGTTGGTCACAGCGCTGATCTTGTGTTCGAGGGCGTCGACGGCTGCCGACAAGTGTTGCTTGAAAACTTCGCTTCCTTGCGAGGCAATAACATCACATGGATCGCATCCCTCTGGCAAGGTCAGAATTCGTAAATCTATTTCGTGGGCGACAAACAGTGCTAGCAGGTCGTCAAGAATCTGCATCGTTCTCCGCTGCCCTGCCTCATCGCCGTCGAGTACCAGCGTGATGCTATCGGTGAATCGGCGCACCACGGGCACGTGGCGCTCGCCCAACGCGGTGCCCAATACGGCCACGGCATTGGTAATTCCATGTTGATGGGCCATGATCACGTCGGTGTAGCCTTCCATGATCACGATGCCCTGTTCTCGCGCAATTCCGTCGCGAGCCAGGTCCAGTGCATAGAGTTGACTACTCTTGTTGAACAACGGCGTTTCTGGACTGTTGAGGTACTTCGCATCGTCCGGCGACGATACGCCGGGAATCACGCGACCGCCAAAACCGATCGCTCGCGAACGGACGTCGCGAATCGAAAACATGAGCCTGCCACGAAAGTAGTCGTAGTACCCTCCCGATTCCTTGCGCCGAGCCAACCCGACGCGTTGCAGTACCTCGTGCGAAAATCCGGCCTCAACCGCTCGCCCCAGCAGCCAGTCCCAGCTTTGCGGGGCAAAACCTAGCTGAAACTGCTTGATGCAATCGATACTGACTCCCCGTTCGGCCAAATAGCCTCGCGCAGGCTCCGCTTGAGACGAGTCGAGCAGCATGTGGTGAAATTGCTGCTCCGCCCACGCCATCGCCCGCAGCAAGTTGCGACGATCGAATTGACTTTCACCCTCGGCTATTCGCCGCGCAGGCGCCAACGCAATTCCGGCCCGCTCTGCCAGCATCTCGAGGGCTTCGCGAAACTCCAAACCCTCGATCCGCATGACAAAACTGAAAATATCGCCTCCGAAATCGCACGGCCAACATTTGAACGTTTGCCGTTCGGGATTGACCTGCATGCTCGGCCTCGAGTCATCGTGCCAGGGGCAGAGCCCGACGTAATTGCGGCCTTGGCGACGCAATGGCAAGTAGCTGCCGACCAGTTCGACGATATCGATCGCCTGGCGGACTTGCTCTTTCGCATCCTGCAATTCAGAGAGTGACACAGCGAGGAAGAACTCGGTTCGAGGACTTACAGCTAATTAACTACGAGATTGGCGCCGATCACTACAGCGAATCGACTCTCGGCCTGGCCGCCACTTTCACTTTCAAGGTCAAGCGTTCGGAAGTCGATTCGTTCAGACGCGCAATGACGATAGGCACCTCCGAACCAATCTCGGTAGCTGCAATCGCACGACTCATCAGCGTGGGATCGGAATAGTCGACGTTGTTCCAGGATAAGATAACGTCGCCTGGCCGTAAATCTGCCTCTGCGGCAGGGGTGTCCTTTTCCACATGCAAGACGAGTACGCCCGAATCTCTCTCCAAACCTAAGTCCCTGGCAATCTCATCGGGTAGCCGACTCGGCGTCACGCCCAGGAAGCCGCGCTCGACCCAGCCGTCTTTCCGCAGTTTGTCGTAGCTTTGCCGGACAATCGCACTGGGGATCGAAAAACTAATGCCCTGGTAGGTTGGGCCAATGATCGCGGTGTTGATGCCGACGACCTCCCCCTTGAAGTTGACCAGCGGACCGCCGCTATTGCCAGGGTTCACCGCGGCGTCGGTCTGCAAAAACTCTTGATAAACCGACGAGCCCGCTCTACCGTTGGCGCCGGAGATGCCGCGGCGCTCTTTCGCGCTGAGAATGCCAAAGGTGATGCTCTTCTGCAATCCGAACGGACTGCCGAGGGCCCAAACCGTTTCGCCGACGCTCAAATCATCGCTGTTGCCCCAGCGAGCGGCAACCAGATCGGTCAGCCCCGTCTTCAGGATCGCCACATCGACCAGCGGATCGGTCCCTACGACGCTGGCCGATCCACGTCGACCGTCGCTGAGTTGGATCTCCGCGGTGCGCACTCCTGCCACCACATGGTAGTTGGTGACAATGTAGCCTTCCTCATCGACGATCACCCCAGAGCCTTCCCCCTGCGCCCGACCGCTCTGGGTACTTACATTTACTACACTCGGACCAACATACTGGGCCAGTAATCGCGAAGCTGTGGAAAACTGGCTAAGATTGAAATCCTGCAGGTTCTCGCGAGCCACGTCAATTTGAGCACGTTCTTTCGCTTCGGTAAGTGCATACTGCACTTTGCCCGCAACCGAAGGGGCTACTAAGATCATCAGCAACGTACCAAATACCCAGAGCAGGCGATGCAACCGCGAAAGTTCTTGACGAGTTACCGGTCGATCGTTCGAGGCGATTGAAGATTCCAACCCCCTTGCCATCGACGCACTCGGCGATGGGCTTTGACCCGAGGGGGATTCCGCGCCCAGATTAGCTGGGCCAGCATTCAAATTCGAGTCCATAGACATTAGATAATCCCCATGGCAATCGCTGCGCGGCACGCCCCCCCGGGGTGCCGAAGCCAATCGCTTTCGAGATGGTCCTGTTTCCGTACGAGCAGACTTCTAGCTCCGATTATACAATGATTTCAGTTTTGTCGCCCACATTCTTGCCCCGCCTCGAATCCACCATTTCTTGGGTGTAATCTGGCCTTTTCATCCTCATGCAACCACTTTTTTTCCCCCCTCCCTCGGAAGCGACTCCCGACGGCCTCGTCGCCGTGGGAGGCCATCTCAGCCCTGAATGGTTGCTAGACGCCTACCGTCACGGCATTTTTCCCTGGCCTGTCTATGACGACGAGCCAATGCTCTGGTGGTCGCCAGATCCCAGGGCCATTTTACCGCTCGATGACATGAAGATTTCCCGTCGTTTGCGGAGGACACTTCGCAGCGGCAAGTTCCAAGTCACCTGCAATCAAGCCTTTGCCCAGGTATTGACCGGCTGCGCCACCGGGCCTGGCCGTGAGGACGGGACCTGGTTAACCCAGCAAATGTTGGATGCCTACACCATCATGCACCAGCTAGGGCATGCCCACAGTTTCGAAACTTGGTACCAAGACCAACTTGTCGGTGGAGTCTACGGCATCGCTATCGGAGGATTCTTTGCCGCCGAGAGCATGTTCTATCGGCAGCGCGATGCATCCAAGGTCGCACTCGCAAGTCTGGTCGACCATCTCAACCGTCGCGGGTACCAGTTGCTCGACGTCCAGCAATGGACTCCGCACACCGGTCGCTTGGGAGTCATTGAAATAAGCCGCGACGATTACCTCGATCGCCTTGCTGCAGCCGTTCGGCTACCGGTCACGTTCGTACCCTGATCCGTCACCGCCTAAGCAATGAGCGGACGTAGCACTCGATAGCTAATTTCCAGCGATTTTCTGCGACGTTCGACCGACCCTTCGAATGCTTCGTCCTCGACTTCGACGCAAACCGGTCCGTCGTAGCCGACGTCGGTCAGCGCGCCGACCCAGTGTCCCCAATCGATTTCGCCCAAACCGGGGATCTTGGCCGTGCTGCGCTCCATCGGTACGACGAGCGATCCCAAGTCGTCCAGCAGATGCTTCTCGACTCGCATGTCCTTGGCATGCGCGTGAAATATCTTTGGGCCGAACTCGCGAATCGGGGCAATTGGATCCATCAAGAGCATTTGCAAATGCGAAGGATCGTAGTTCAAACCAAAATGGTCGGAAGGAATCGCGGCGAACATCCGACGCCAAATCGCCGGCGTGCGAGCCAGATTGAGACCCGTGGGCCAGGTATCCTTAAACAGCATCGGGCAGTTCTCGATCCCGATCCTCACTCCATGATCTTCGGCAAAGCGAATAATGTCAGGCCATACCTGCTCGAACCGCTGGAAGTTCTCTTCCAACGACAACGTATGATTGGCGCCGATAAACGAGTTGACGGACGTCAGGCCTAACAGCGGAGCAGCGGAAATCACTTTGCGCAGGTGTTCGCAAGCGACGCGCGCTTGTTCTTCGTCTGCCGAGAGCGGAATCGAATAGTATCCCAGCGCCGAGATCTCGACACCATACTTCTCGCACAGCGCACGCACGTCGTCGGCTTGAGCCTGCGAAAAATCGGTACAGTCGATATGCGTCACACCGCCATATTTACGATCCGGCCCTCCTGGCGGCCAGCACATCACCTCGATGCAATCGTACCCGAGGTCGGCGGCATGGCCGAGAACTTCTTCCAAAGACAAATCGCCAAAGATGGCGCTCACAAATCCAAGTTGCATAGCAGTACGTGGGGCAAAAGAGATTGAATTGAAACGAGAAACTCACCTTACCTGCGATGCTACGCATCGCAAGGCACGAATGCCTACAGATCTTGGAATACCCGCTCCAAGTCCGCCTGCAAGTCCTCCACCGCTTCCAAGCCAACGGACAAACGAATCAGTCCGTCGCTGATTCCGTGCTTGGCACGATCCTCGGCATCATAGCTGGCGTGAGACATCGAGGCCGGCTGTTCGATCAACGACTCTACCGCCCCCAGGCTCACAGCCAACTGAAAAAGCTCCGTCGATTCTACAAAATGCTTGGCACTTGCGAAATCGCCTTGCAGTTCGAAGGAGACCATCGCGCCAAATCCGCCGTCCATCTGCCGACGGGCGACGTCGTGTCCTGGATGATTGGGCAGACCAGGATAGAGCACGCGCTCGACCTGCTCGTGAGCATCGAGCCAATTGGCAAGCATTTGAGCGCTGCGGGACTGTTCACGGACCCGAAGTTCCAACGTCTTCACACCGCGCGAACACAAAAACGCTTCCAGCGGCCCCATGATGGCGCCGGTCGCGTTTTGCACGAAATACAACTCGTCGTAAAGCGCTGGCTCGCGCACCACCAAGGCGCCGCCCATCAAATCGCTGTGGCCGCCGAGATACTTGGTCGCCGAGTGCATCACGATGTCGGCCCCCAACTCTAAGGGTCGCGTCAGGACCGGAGTTGCAAACGTGCTGTCGACGCCCAACAAGGCGCCGTGGTTGTGTGCAATCTCGGCGCAAGCGGCAATGTCGGTGATCGTCATCCGTGGATTGCCGGGACTCTCGATCCAGACCAGTTTTGTCGACTCGGTCAGCGCCGACTTCAAGTTGCTTGGGTCGGTAGTGTCGACCAACGAAACCTCGATGCCCGCTCGGTTCGTCACCTTATGCAACAGTCGGTAGGTGCCGCCGTAAATGTCACTCCCGGCAACGATGTGATCCCCCGTGCGGAGCATTGCGGCAACGCAGTGGGTCGCCGCCATGCCGCTGGCAAAACACAACGCACCGCAACCACCTTCGAGCGACGCCAAGGTGGTCTCTAGTGCCTTGCGAGTGGGGTTCCCGCTGCGCGAATAATCAAACTCGCCCCAATCACCTGCTCCCGGCTGGACGAACGTCGACGCCATGTGAATTGGTCTTACGACAGCGCCGGTTTCTGCACACTTTTCGTTGCCGACATGGATAGCACGGGTGCGAAATTGCATCTCAACTTGCTCCAGCGATCTCTCAGATCGCGGCTATTGGTGGGAGCGATGTCCGCTGGTTAGTCGTTCGCGCAATCCAAGGCCTGCGCCAAATCGGCAATCAGGTCGTCCGCGTTTTCGATGCCGCAAGCAAGGCGAATCATGTTGTCCGGGATACCAAATTGCTGGCGCTCCTCGGGAGTACACTGATAGTAGCTCATCACCAGCGGCTGCTCGATAAGCGACTCGACGCCTCCCAGACTGGGTGCAATGCGCGGAATCCTTACCGAGTCGACGACTCGGGCCGTTTCCCTCCAGTCGGCATCCTTTAGCAAAAAGGTGATCAAACCGCCGTAACCGTGCATCCACTGCTTGGCAACTTCGTGGTACGGATGCGACGACAACCCAGGGTAGTACACACGTTCGACTCGCGGATGTTCCTCCAAGAACTCGGCCACGAGCTGGCCATTCTCATTGTGCCGTTGCATCCTGAGTTCAAATGTCTTTAGACCTCGCGATAGCAGGTAAACATTCTGCGGACCATTTACCGCGCCCATGATGCCGCGCAGATTCCGCACCGATTCCATATTCTCAGTCGATCCAACCACGACTCCCGCCAGCAAATCGTTATGCCCGCCGAGATACTTGGTCGCCGAGTGAAGCACGTAATCAACGCCGGCTGCGATCGGGCGCAAGTTGAACGGCGTCGCCAGGGTAGCATCGATTAGCGTTTCGACTCCGTTGCGTCGGGCAAGATCGGTGAATCGCTCCAGGTCGATGCAACTCAAGTGTGGATTGGTAGGCGACTCACTTACGAGGAGCTTGGTTTGCGGCGTGATTGCCGCGGCCATCGCCTCGTAATCGCCTGTCGGCACCTGACGAGTCACAACGCCAAAGCGCGAAAGGTGTTTCGTGCAAAACTCGCGGCTGCGATGATAACATTCGTCGAAGAAAATCACTTCGTCGCCCGAGTTAAGTTTCGACATTAGCAGTCCCACTATCGCCGCCATGCCGCTGGAGAAGAGCACTGCCTCTTCACCACCCTCCAAAGCAGCCAACTTCCGCTCCACCACCCGCTCTCCCGGGTTACCATAGCGGCCATACTCTTCGCGAGCCTGGTCTTGCTCGATATAGTCGATCACCGATTGCGTATTAGCAAACGTATAAGTCGAGGCGCAGAAGATCGGGTCAGTGATCGAATCCCCTGGCTTCTGCCTGTTCTCTCCCGCATGGACAGACAATGTCGAAAGCTGGGGAGCGAAGTCGCCAGCAGCGTTCTTGCGAGGCGTCGACTTTTCGTTATCGGTTGGCATCGAGGTATCCACGAGACTCATGATCGGGACCAGTATGGCAGGGAGTCGGTAATGCGGTAAGAGTACGAAAAAAGCCGCACTCACTCTCGGTAAATGCGGCTTTTGAGGCTCTTCAAATTGTAGTCGCCAAACCCTAGCAGGGTGGGCAACGTTTTTGGCTCTTTAGCAGTTTCGGCTGCAAGCGGCCACAAATCCCGAGTTGCTTTAAGTTTACGTGGTAAAGCTTCCGATTGCAAGCACGTTCCAGGATTCGGCGGACATTTTCGCTGCGATCGACGGCTATTCCAAGCTAGCAGTCTCTAGCCTTTAGCTTTTTGACCGCTTATGCCGATTAGCTAGAGATAAGGGGCGCTATTGACCAAGCCGCTCCCTCCTGAGACGATCCCCGCCCCGTGTTCTTCCCCCGCTTGCCAAATCCCCTGGTGCTCGCCATGACCGGAACTGTCTCGCGTCTGCCCATTGTCATTTCGCTAGTCGTCTGCACCTTCGCAGGTTGCCAATCTCCTTATTATGCCGACCGCGGCGCGGGGCTGGGCGCACTGGCAGGCGCTGGCGCCGGTGCGATCATTGGAAACCAAACTGGCGATGCAGGAACTGGCGCCGTAATTGGCGCAGGCCTGGGCGCGTTGACCGGCGCAGCGGTAGGTTCGGGGATGGACGAGATGGCTGCACAAAACCGGGCTCAGATCGCCGCCCAACTTGGCCGCCAGGTGCAAGGCGGCGCTGCGAACATCAACGAAGTGATTGCCATGACCCAGGCAGGAGTCAGCCCGGTACTCATTCAGAACTACGTTCGTACGTCGGGCGTCGCCCAGCCTCTCTCGGCTACCGACGTCATCCATCTGCACAACCAGGGCGTCGACATCAATGTGATTCAAGCCATGCAAACGCCGACGGTCGCCGCTCCGCCTGTCGTCGCCAGCCGGCCCCCGGTGATCGTTGAAGAGCACTACTACGGCCCGCCGGGCTGTTACCACCCCCATTTCGGCTACCACCACAGCTTCCATCGCGGCCATCGACCCCGCACGAGCTTTGGCTTCTCGATTTCGAAATAGCGCGAGCATTGCCACTCGTCGCCATTCTGCCCTTCCTTTTTTGGCCGCTGGGCCTCACACTTCCCTCTATGCGAGCAGAAGTGATAGCCATCGGCGACGAACTTACCACGGGCCAACGGCTGGACACCAATAGCCAGTGGCTGAGTCAACGGCTGACCGAAATGGGCGTGTCGGTCGCATACCATACTACGATCGGCGACGAGCTTGACGACAACATCAACGCCTTTCGCGCCGCCATCGAGCGGGCAGACGTAGTCGTCATTACCGGTGGCTTGGGCCCGACGGCCGACGACCTGACGCGCGAAGCTCTGGCAGCGGCTGTCAATGTCGAGCTGGTGCGAGACGAGCCTTCGCTGAGGCGAATCGAACAGCTGTTCCAGTCGCGAGGCCGGACGATGCCCAGCCGCAATGTGGTGCAGGCCGACTTCCCCAAGGGAGCGGTGCCGATCACCAATCCCCACGGCACAGCGCCGGGCATCGAACTGCACGTGCCGCGCGAGGGGCGAACTGCTTGCTTGCTCTTCGCCCTGCCGGGAGTGCCAGCCGAAATGTATGAAATGTGGGAAGCGACCGTCACGCCGCAGATCGCCAAGCTGCAACCTGAGCCGCGTGTGATACGGCACCGACGAATCAAGTGCTTCGGCGTCGGCGAAAGCCAACTCGAAGCGATGCTCCCCGATCTGATCCGCCGCGATCGCGAGCCGCGCGTCGGGATTACCGTAAGCGACGCAGTGATTACCTTACGAATCACGGCCGCCGAGAAGGATGAAGCGACTTGCTTTGCGGCGATGGCACCGACCGAGGCGACGATTCGTGAAGCGCTCGGCAATTTGGTCTATGGCCAGGAAGACGACGAATTGGAAGACGTCGTCGTACGGGCATTGCAGGCGAAGGGGCTGACCATTGCTGTGGCCGAATGGGCTACCGAAGGACTGGTCGGCGAATGGCTCAAACGCGCAAGCGGCAACAGTGGTGTGTTTCTGGCAAGCAGCGTGGTCGATAGCCTGCAGCAAATACCGTCGTTGCCTGCAGACTCGGAACCGAATGGATCTGCCACTGCAACAGCGTTGGCTGAAGGGGTGCGACAGACGACATCGGCCGACATTGGCTTGGGGATTGCTGCCTTTCCCGCCATCCGCGATACCGCCGATGCCCACGTGTGTGCGGCAATTGCGTTGCCAGAACGAACCCGCAAACTGCGGTTCCGCTGCGCTTCGCATCCTTCGATTATGCGAACGCGGACGGCGAGACAGGCACTCAACGCGGTGCGACTCGCACTGCTGTCCGGGTTTGACACGACTTAAAGTCGACTTGGCTCCTAGGTTTTTCGGCCATACCAGGCAGATTACTCCGGCGATGCGTTGCATCGCGGCTAGCCCATTGGGTTTGCTAAGACGTATATTGCGAACTATGAAAACCATTCGACTAGGTGCTGCGTGTCTGAATCAAACTCCGCTCGCTTGGGAGGAGAATTGCGAACATATTCTTGCTGCCATTGCGGCGGCGCGTGAAGTCGAAGTAGCAGTGCTCTGCCTGCCCGAGCTTTGCATCAGCGGCTATGGCTGCGAAGACACTTTCTTTGCTACGGGCGTACAAGACACCGCATTGGAAGTGCTGGCGGAAATCGTGCCTGCGACCACCGGCATGGTGGTCTCGCTCGGCTTACCGCTGAAGGTCGACGGGGTGATTTTCAATGCTTGTGCGCTGGCCTGCGACGGCAAGTTGCTCGGGTTTGTAGGCAAGCAGTTTCTGGCGGGCGACGGCATCCATTACGAGCCTCGTTGGTTCAAGCCCTGGGCGGCAGGCGAAGTGCGCGAGGTTGCCTGGGCAGGCAAACCACTGCCGATTGGCGACTTGCTGTTCGACTGCGGCGGGGTAGTGATTGGTATGGAAATCTGCCGCGACGCCTGGGTCGACAATCGCCCGGGCCGACAGTTGGCGGCGCGGGGGGCAGACATCTTGCTCAATCCGAGCGCCAGCCACTTTGCGTTTGCCAAGCAGGAAATCCGTCGCGGGCTGGTGCTCGACGGCTCGCGAGAGTTCCATGTCAGCTATGCCTATGCCAATCTGTTGGGCAATGAATCGGGGCGCGCCATCTTCGACGGCGGGACGCTGCTGGCCAGTCGAGGAGAAATGCTGGCTGTCGGGCCGCGGTTCTCGTTTGCCGACTACCGGCTGGCCACTGCCGACGTCGACATTGAAGCCACTCGGCGAGATCGGGCGGAAAGCGGCCGGGCCAGGCGGGCCGGAGCAACCGTTGAAAACAGCTTTCAGTTGCCCAGGCCCTCTGCCGCTCGCGAGCCGACGCAAGCGGACGACTGGGATAGCTCGCCTCCGCCGAAGGAGGAGGAATTCGCCCGGGCGGTGCCCTTGGCGTTGTTCGACTATCTGCGCAAGAGCCAGGCGGGCGGCGTGGTGGTTTCGCTCAGTGGCGGGGCCGACTCGGCAGCCGTGGCGACGATGGTTTGGCTGATGGTGCAAACCGCTACGGCCGAAGTGGGTCGCAGCCAGTTTGTCGGCAAGCTCTCTTGCATCGCCGGCTTGGACGATGCGCTGGATAGTCCTGCGCTCACGCGACGCATCCTGAGCTGTGTCTATCAAGCGACTCGTAATAGTAGCGAAACCACTTTTCAGTCGGCCAAGGCGGTGGCCGAGGCAATCGGTGCGGAGTTTTTGCATTGGAACGTCGACGCGATGGTCGATGGCTACGTCGAACTCGTTTCGCAAGCGGTGGGCCGAAAGCTGAGTTGGGAACAGGACGACCTGGCGTTGCAGAACATCCAAGCCCGCTCGCGCGGCCCGGGGGCGTGGCTAGTGGCCAACCTACGCGGCGCGCTGCTGTTGGCGACGAGCAATCGGAGCGAAGCGGCAGTCGGGTATGCGACGATGGACGGCGACACATGTGGCGGGCTGTCGCCGATCGCCGGCATCGACAAGGCATTTTTGATCGAATGGCTGCGCTGGATGGAGACAACTGGGCCCGCGGGGGTGGGGCCGTTGCCGGCGCTGGCGGCGGTGAACCGACAGCAGCCGACCGCCGAATTGCGTCCACCCTCGCACGGGCAGACCGACGAGGGGGACCTGATGCCCTACCGAGTGCTCGACGCGATCGAGCGTGCCGCGATCCGCGATCGGCTGATGCCGCTCGAAGTTTACGAATCGGTTCGCAAACAACTGAAAGAGGTCGACCCGACGCAACTGGGCCAATGGGTCGAGCGGTTCTTTCGCCTGTGGTGCCGCAACCAGTGGAAGCGCGAACGGTACGCGCCGTCGTTTCATCTCGACGACGAAAACCTCGATCCGAAAACCTGGTGCCGATTCCCGATCCTCTCCGGCGGATTCGAACGAGAGCTGGAAGAACTGCGCGAATGCCTCCAGTAGAAGAGGCTACAAGCATGAGGCTCTCAATTCTCGGCTTTCGGCTTTGCCCCATCCCCCTCGATTGGGGTTTTGTCCTGGCTGCCGGGGTCCCAGCTTCTGGGACATAACTGCAGCGGATGCAATCGTTGTGAAATGTCGATACGTCCTTGAGCAATCGCAACTGAGTGTTGGGGTGATTATCGCAGTTCTGGAGGGGCGGGGCTACGATCATTATTGGCCACTCGACTGGTGGTTCGGATTGCACCGCGGAGGTCGCCGAGATTCACAGAGAAGCGTGGTGGTGATGGAGGAATCCGAGTTTCGGTGCTGGCGTCTGTAGCTGGATTCGCAAGAATTCTGCGGAAGTGCCAACGGCGTCTCTAACTATCTGAACTCTTGCGAGTTCAGCTACAGTGGCGGGCGGCACGAGTTGGACGTCAGTCTTACCCGTGTTGCTGACAATAGTAAGCCGTTCGCAAGACAACCTCTGGTGACTCAGTCACACCGGTAGACCTGGCGGTCAACCGGTGCTACCCGCCCGGTAGTATGATCATGGCCGGTCGGTAGGAGTTCCCCTTGCAGTTTGTTGACTGAACAGAGGATGGCCTCTTGTGACTACGTCACACTGGTAGGCTAGCGCCAACCAGTGCCACCCGCATTTCGGAAAAAATGCATGTTGTATACGAATAATCGTTGTTTTGCCGTGCGATGCGTGCCATCGCGGCTGAGGTGGGTTGATTTGTCGGCCACTATTGGCGGCTAGGTGACCACCATGCGCCAGCAGCGGTGGATTTTTTTGTTGCGGTAGTCTTCGGGGACCGTTTGGCGGGTGATTTCGCGGATCGTGCCGCCGGCGAGTGCTGTTTCGTCGAGTTTGAAGCGGCGGGAGTTGGTCGAGAAATAGACCACCCCGCCAGGGGTCAGCTTGGCAATCACCTGCTGCAGCAGGGGGACGAAGTGTTGCTGGACGTCCCAGTCGTCGTCCAATCGTTTGCTGTTGGAAAACGTGGGCGGGTCGACGATCGCCAGATCGTATTTCTCTATTTCTGAAGACGACGTCAAGAATTCCTGCACATCGCGACAGACCAATCGGTGCTCTTTGCCTGTGAAACCGTTGAGCCGCAGGTTGTCTTCCGCCCATTGCACGTATGTCGGCGAGAGATCGACCGAAGTGGTTTTTGCCGCGCCGCCGGCGGCAGCGTAGACGGTGAAGGCCCCTGTGTAGGCAAAGAGATTGAGAAAGTTCTTACCGGTGGCAGCGTCGCGCACCAGCGAGCGGGTAATGCGGTGGTCGAGAAACAAGCCGGTGTCGATGTAGTCGGACAGGTTGACCTGGAATTTGAGTCCCCCTTCGCTCACGACCCGCAAGGCGCGCTGGTCGTCGACCCGTTCGTATTGCGTGTTGCCGCGCTGGCGGGCGCGGTGTTTGACGAAGGCGAGCTCGCGCGGGGTGTCGAGTGCCGCACAGGCGGTGCGGACCATGTGGTCGAGCCAGTCGGCATGTTCGGCGGCGGTGCGCTCGTGGGGGCGCTGATATTCGGCGATGTGGAGGGCGTCTTCGTAGCGATCGACGACCAGTGGGATTTCGGGAATGTCACGATCGTAGATGCGGTAACAGGTGATGCCGCGCTTGGTGGGCCAGCGGCGCAGGTGGCGGGCGAGTTTGCGGAGCCGATTGGCAAACTCCTCGGCCTGACGGGCAGCTTCAGGGCGGAGACCGCCAAAAGCGGCGGTTTGGATTGGGGAAGATTTCGGCGGCGCAGACGTGGGCGGTTGGTTGGGGGAGGGTGAGGGAGCTGCGCTAGACGCGGCGGAAGTTTGCGGGCGCGGCGGGCGGGGGCCGTAGAACTGGTAGTAGGTACATTCGATCTGGGCATTGTAGAGCTTGCGGCGGCGATCCGCCTTTTGCCCTACGAGCTGCTCCAGGTCGTCGCGGGCTGAGAGGATGTAGTGCGACCAGGTTTTGAGTCGCCGCAGGACCTGGGGCAGTTGGCGATAGAGCTCTTCGATCTCGCGGTTTTCGCCCATCCGCAGGCCGTAGGGCGGGTTCATGATGGTGCAACCGTATTGGCGTTTGGAAAGTAGATCGGCGAAGGCCCGTTGTTGGAAATGGAGATCGTCGGCAACGCCGGCGCGCTCGGCGTGGTAGCGCGCCAAACTGAGTGCTGCGGGATCGATGTCGGTGCCGAGGAGTCGCTCGTCGAGTGCAGGGAGCGCCAGCTCGCCGGCTTCCTGGCGTGCAGCGGCCCATGCCTGGGCGGGAAAAGCGGGCCAGTGCTCGGCGGCAAAATCGCGTAGTCGGCCTGGGGCCAGGTTTCTGCCGATCAGCGCCGCTTCGATGACGATGGTTCCGCTACCGCAAAAGGGATCGATGAGCGGTCGTCCGGGTTTCCAGAAACTAAGCTGCACGAGGGCAGCGGCCAAGGTTTCGCGCAATTGGGCTTGGGCGGCCAGTGTGCGGTAGCCTCGCTTGTGCAGACCGGCGCCTGAAGTATCGATCGAGAGGGTCGCCTCGTCGTCGAGGATCGCGACTTCGACAGAAACGGGCGGGCCGGTCTCGGGGAGCTCGCCAACGCCGTGGCAGCGGAGCAAGCGTTCGACGATGGCTTTCTTGACCGTGCGCTGGCAGGCAGGGACGCTGGTGAGCTGCGATTTGTGCGAGCGGCCGCGGACGGGGATCGCGGCCTCGGCGGCAATCCACTCTTCCCAGGGCAAGCTGCCAGCAGTGTCGAAGAGGGCATCGAAATCGGTTGCCGGAAATTTGGCGAGCTGGATCAGCACTCGATCGGCAGAGCGGAGCCAGAGATTGGCGCGACAAATAGCCGCGCGGTCGCCGGCAAACTCGATGCGGCCGGGTCGGGTGATCTTCGGCGTATAGCCGAGCTGTTCGAGCTCGCGCACCACGACGGCTTCGAGTCCGAAGGCAGCGGTGGCGACGAGTTGGAAAGGCATTCGAAGAGGGAAGGCGAAAGGCGGAAGGGAACAGAGGGGAGCTAGTAGTTATGATGGCATTGTTGGCGGGGGTCGGCTAGAGGCGGCAGGGAGGGACGCCGGTGCAGAAGCGTTTGTAGCGGGTGATGCCGCCGGAGTGGCTGACGCGTAGTTCGACCAGCGAACCGCACTTGGGGCAGTAGTCGGGCTCGTCGGGTTCGTCG
The DNA here is from genome assembly GCA_020427155.1 of Planctomycetales bacterium. Lineage (GTDB taxonomy): Bacteria > Planctomycetota > Planctomycetia > Pirellulales > Lacipirellulaceae > Bythopirellula. Next base: position 34,806 of record JAGQOW010000027.1, read on the forward strand.
CCCCGATCGGCGGCGTTCTGACAATCGACACAGCGGACGGCAGTGGGAAAGACTTCGAGCCTGGCGGGCGGAATCGGTTTTTTGCAGACTTCGCAGAGTACTGCCTGCTGCCAATCGTCCCACGGTTCGTCTTCGGAAGGCTGAACGACGAGGAGTCCTACCGCGGCGCAGGCGTCGCATTTCAGCCGCGAACTGTTTGACGAGAGCAACTCTGCAACCAGCTCCCCTGGCGGATGAGGAGCTCGCCTTAGCAAACCCAACTGCCGCAAACGTTTCTCAACTTCCGCCTGGTTGCAAAGTGCTCGCCAACTACACTGCGGACAACTCAATTGGACCGAATCCATGATTACATCCGCAATGGTTTAAGAGTTCATGATCTCCTGGAATCAGGGGGTTACCTGGTCGATCGGGGGTACAAGATCGTCGAAGTCGCCTTCGACATTGGCGCCGAGATCGACGGTACCGACGTTGTTGGTTTCTGCAGTCACGGTGTTCGAGAGATCGACAATGCCGAAGGTGCCAGCGGTTTCGGTGAGGATGAAATCGACCGCGCCGCCTGAGGCAGTGTTGTCTCGCAGGTCGAGATTGATCTCGCCACCGGCATTGTTGAGATCCATGGCGAAAGCCGTGCCTGCACCGTTGCTATTGGTAAAGCTGTTGCTGTCTCCCACCGGCGCCACGGTGTTGGGTCGTCCGATCGTCGCATTGAGCGTCAGTGCGCTGGTGACCGCCACGTCCATGGTAGCGCTGCCGGCGCTGTTGTTGGCCATGGTGTTGTCGTTGAAGAGGAAGCGAACGTCGCCGGTGCCGCCGTCGAGAATCGCGGCGAAAGCGTTGTTGTCGCCGGCGGTGATGTTGTTGTTCTCGAGAGTCAGATCGACGCGGTCGGAGCCGACGTTGGTATCGAGCAAGACGCCCCGGGCGCCAACCGAGCCGATGGTGCTGTCTCGCATGACGACGTCGAGTTCGCCTGCACCGTCGGCAGTGATGACCGCTCCCGAGCTGCTGGCCGAGGCGACGGTCAGGTTGTCGAACTGCACGTTCGAATCGGCGATACTGGAATGAGCCACGGTGACGGCATCGCCGCCGGTGGAGGTTGCCGTGACGTCGTTGAAGACGGCGCCGGCAACGTTGTTGACAGCGATTGCGGCACCGGCAGTGACGAGAGTACCGCCGTCGCCTGGAGTGCCGCTGTTGGGCCCGACGGTGACGGTGCCGCCGGTGAGCGTATCGAGATTGATGCCTGTACCGGTGCCTGCGGAAACGTCGATGCTCTCGAAGGTCACGCCGGCGATGTTGACGGCAAGGCTATTGAGGTCGAGCCCGGAGCCGCTGGTGGTTGAAATGGTGTTGGTGCCGGTGACGGCCAATTCGCCGCCGGTCGCCTGGAAGCCGGTGCGCTGGGAAGTGATATCCATGCCGCTGAAGAAGGCTTGGTCGCCGGCGCTGTTGGAGATGATCACGCCATCGGAATTGGCGGCGGTGTTGTTGATCGTAATGTTGGTAAAGGTAGCATCGTCGACATCGGTGACGCGAATAGCGGTATTGGAAGCGACCAGGGTTCCGCCGTCGCCCGAGCTGACGCCCGAACCGATTCTAACGAAACCGCCAGTGAGGGTGTCGAGATTGACGGCAGTAGCGGCAGCCGTGGTGTCGACCGAATCGAAGGTGACGCCGTTGGCGCCAATCGTCTGATCGCTGATGTTGATCGCTTGCCCCGTGTTGGTAGTTACGGTGTTGGTGCCGGTGACATTCAAGGTTCCGCTCACGGTGGCTGCGAAGCCGTTGCCCGAGCCAGTCGAAGCGATGGTCATATCGCTGAAGTTCACCGTGGCCCCGGCATTGGTTCCTACGACCACGGCGTCGCCAGTGGTGGTGGAGACGTCCAGCGTATTGAAGGTGATGGTGCCGCCGGTGTTGCTTTCGACCGTCACGCCATCGGCAGTGGTGGTCGTAACATCGAGCCCGGTAAAGGTGGCCGTGCCGCCGTCCTGTCCTGTGACATCGATGCCCTGGCCGGTGGTATTGTTGATCGTCACTCGGCTGATCGCCAGGTTGTCGACATTGTTGACGTTGATGGCCGTGCCAGCGGTGGTGAGCATGCCGCCGCTGCCGGCAGCACCGCCGGTCGAGCCAACGGAAACCTGTCCGGCGCCACTCAGATTGCTCAGGTTGATGCCAGTCGTAGCGCCAGCGGTGACATCGACGCTGTTGAATCTTAGCCCCGAAGAGCCGATAGTCATGTCGGCGACGTTGAGGCCCTGGCCAGAGACTACATCGATGTTGTTGGTTCCGGTTGCAGTAACGGTGCCGCCACCGGTGGCCGAGTACCCGTTGCCAGTGCCGGTCACATTGAGGGTCATGTTACTGACGTTGATGGTGCCGACGGCATTGGAGTTGAAGGTGACCGCGTTGCCAGAAGTGGTGGTGACATTGAGCGTATTGAAGTTGACGACGTCCGAGGCATTGTGCAGCCCGGTAACCTCGACGCCGTTGGCGGCGGTATTGGCAATAATCAAGCTGGAGACGGACAAGTTCTGAACATTGTTCACTTCGAAGGCCGTGTCGCCGACCGAGTTGACGGTATTGATGCCGGTGATGTTGGTGACGCCGCCACCGGTGGCAAAGACCCCGCGGCCCGTTCCGGTGGCATTGACGGTGATCGCTTCGAGATTGATTGCAACGGTCGAAGCGTCGGCCTCGTCGATGACAATGCCGTCGCCCGCGCCGGTGGTGGTCGCGGCCAGGGTTTCGAAGGTAATGGTACCGGCGTCGTTGCCGCTGATGGTGACGGCGTCGGCCGTGGTGGTCGTCACGTCGAGATTCTCGAATCTGGCAGTGCTTCCGGCGGCCTGGTTGGTGACGTTCACGCCGGCGGCGGTAGTGTTGGCAACCGTTACGTCATTGATGACCACGCTGGCTACGTTGTCGACAGAAACTGCGGTGCTGGCCGTGGTGAGCGTGCCACCGGCGCCAGGCGTGCCATTGCCGGGCCCGACGGCCACTGGACCGCCCGTTAGATTCATCAACGCGATGCCATTGCTGGCACCTGCAGAGACATCGACACTTTCGAATACTGCGCCGCTGCCGAGAATGGTCACGTCGGAGAGATCGAGGCCGACGCCGGCGACCGTGGAAATGGTATTTGTTCCAGAGACCCCCAAAGAGCCGCCGTTGGAAGCGGTAAGCCCATTGCCCGAGACGGTCGAATTGACGACCATGTCGTTGATGGTGATCGTCGCGCCGGTATTGTTATCCAATACGATGGCGTCTCCAGTGGTGGTGGTTACGTTGAGGTCGTCGAAGGTAATTGTCCCTCCGGTGTTTGCCTCAATCGTGATGCCGTCGGCCGTGGTGGTAGTGCTATTGAGATTGTTGAAGGTCAGGGTGCCGGCGGCTTGATTGGTTACGTTGACGCCTGGACCAGTCGTATTGGCAATGGTGATGTCGTTGAAGACGGCGGCGGCGACATTGTCGACTGAGATTGCAGTCCCAGCGGTACTGAGTGCGCCGCCGTCGCTAGGCGTGCCGCTGTTGGGCCCGATGGTGACTGTGCCGCCGGTGAGATTCTGGAGATCGATCCCTCCGCCAGTGCCTGCCGAGGTCGAAACCTTATCGAACGTGACTCCCGCGGTGTTGATCAAATTGTCATGAATCACGAGCGCAGGGCCCGTTTGGGTTGCAATCGTATTGGTGGCAGTGACCGACAATTCGCCAGCGCCAATCGAACTGAAGCCGGTCGCTTCGGTGGTGATGTTCAGTCCGCTGAAGAAAGTGTCGTCGTTTCCGTCGCTGGTGAGGATCACGCCATTGGAGCCAACGGCAGTGTTGGCAACCGTCACGTTGCTGAAGGTCACCTGATCGGCATTGTTGATGCGGATCGCGGTGCCCGTGACCGTCAACATGCCGCCATCGCCGGCGTTGGTGCCAGAACCGACGACCACCTGGCCAGTGCCATCAAGGGTATCGAGATTGATACCGGTGGCGCCGCCGTTAGTTACACTGACGCTGTCGAAAGTGAAATCGTTTGCACCGATCGTCATATTGTTCAGGTCCAAACCGACGCCGGTGTCAGCTACGATGGTGTTCTGGCCGGTAGCGGAGATCGTTCCGCCGCCGTCGGCGAAGAAGCCGGTGCCGCTGGTGGTGTCGATGTCCAGTCCGCCACTGAAGTTGATCGTAGCGCCTGTATTGTTTGTCAGACGCACGGCGTCGTTGGTCGTGGTGGCAAGGCTCATCGCATTGGTGAAGTTGATCGTGCCGCCCGTGTTGTCTTCGACCCGGACGCCTGCGCCAGTATCGGTGACCATCGATCCGATGGTCAGAGTACCGTCGGTGCGGTTGCGGACGACGACGGCTTGTCCGGCCGAGTTGACAATAGTTGGAGAGTAGCTGGCCGCCTCTGCGCCGCCGTCGACTAACAGACCGATGCCGGCGGCATTGGTGATACTGACGGTGTCGTCGATCGAGCCGGCCCCGGTGATGTTTGCCATAACGACGCCGTCGCTGGTAGTGTCGCTGATGGCAAGATTCCGCAGCACAGGAGCATTGACGCCATCGGCGAAGACCGCCCGACTGCCGCCAGTGATCGTAAAGTTGTTGATTTCGTTGTCGTTTGCCATCGTAAAGACGTCGCCTACGCCACTGATCACCGGTACGGCGCCGGCCAAAGCACCTGAAGCCGTCTCGGGAAGATTGACCACGCCCAGTTCGAGCGTGTTGGCGGTGTGGACGATGTTGCCGCCCTCGCCGATTACGCGCTGACCGTCTTTGAGCGCATACTGCCCGGCGAGAACCGAACCGGCATGCACCAGGATCGTGTCGTTGTCCTGGCTTGCTGCGGGCACGCCAGTGAAGTCGGCAAAGGGGTTCTCAAAGGTACCGTCGCCACCGACGGCAGTGCTGTCGACGTGGACGAATCGCAAATCATCGCCGGTGTTGGCGTCTCGTAGCGGATCACCGCCGGCGACGACGTTTGCGACTTGAGTCGTGGCGATGAAGTTGTTTCTCATTACGGGTTCGCGGAAGCGGTCGTAGATGTTGCCGCAAGGTTGGTTGCAGCGATGGGTTCGACCAACAAACCATGTCAGACCGAAAGAGACATTCGTGTGATAGACGTCGTCGTCGGTCACCTGCAACGAGAGCGCCAGATCGGGCATGGCGTAACCGCGAACGCCCACGCGGTAGCCGGTGGCATCGACGCTGCCGCCGCCAATCTGATAACCGCCCAAGAAAGCCCAGGCTTCGAGGTTGCTGATACGCTTGGCGAGCTCGCCGTCTACTACCGAATGAGCAGTATCGGTGGATTCGACATAGACTTCGCTAAAAAGGTGGTTTCCCATAAATATGGGAGTGCCGATCGAGGTAAGTCTGGCGTCGCCAGTCTTAGTCCGATCGAGCGGAAACGAGGCGTTCAAACGAGCGTCGAAGGACTCGCCCAGCGATTCAAGACTGATACCCAGCTGGGTAAAGAAGTTGTCGGCACTGGTGCTTTGCCCGTCGGTCCAGAAGCTAATGCCATTCATTCGCAGCGGGTCGAAACTGAGGCTGGTGTCCACGAGTTCGCGATAACCGACGCCAGCATTGAAGCCGCCGCCGAAGTCATCGCTCAGCGTGGCCTGACCGTCGAGAAAAAAGGTGGCTTCGTCGAGATTGAAGACCTTCATGCTACCCAGGGTGATGACATCGTCCTGCACGCCGTAGCCTTCGGTGTTGTAACTGAAGCGCAGGGTGGTGCCGAGCTTTCGATTGAAAAAGCTGCCTGCGCCCTGATAACTGGCAGGAATCACCTCACCGGTCCCCGCCTCGACGGGAATGGGAGAGGCTTGTTGAGACCATGCGCCCTGACAAACGCAACAGGCGATCGCAAGGCCGGTACAGGCTGCGAGCCACATCCTATTCAGGAGGCAAGTTGGGTTCATCATCCGGTGAATCTCCTGTCTTCCATTTCTGTAGAACGCAACGCTCGAGCGACGTGGTTGTCTGCCGAGATTCGAGGATTCTCTCGAGCAGCGCGGGTTCCAGCCGGGTATTGAGCAGCGTCTGTTCATCTCTACGAAAGCCGTATGCAAAGACCTAGTTGCACTAAATCCCCCGCGGAGTTTATCGGTCTTAACCGTTGGGAAATGTGAACCGATTTTCCAGGAGAATCCGGATAAAGAGCCTGGGAAGTTTACGGGCCATGGAGAGGCTTCTGCCCTGCAAAGTGCATGCATTGACTGCGGCGCAGCAAACCAACGCCAGCAGCGCTTGGGGGTAGAGTTAGCGAGCTAGCTTCTGGCGCGAAGAGATCACTACGTGCTGCGCGCACTGCAATCTCCAGAAATAGAGAAAGCCCGGGCTTACAGGGCCGGGGCTTTAGTCATATCAGTTGTATCTGAGTATCAGAGTGCTAATGATCAGGCATAGCCTCGATGCGAGAGTAGCGAGAGCACCATCAGTGCTCCGACCGCTAGCACAAGGGCTGGTGGTTCTGGAACGGCAATCGCGTTGAGCGCTCCCGAGCCTGAGCCTTCGCCTGCCGAGGCAGCAACAACCGCCCCCAATACAAAAGCCTCTTCGATGTAAACGAAGGTGCCGTTGTCGATCATGGGAATGTCGTGGAAGGTCAAAGAAGAAGTGTTGTAAAAATTCACGTTATCAAGCTGCATGATCAGATCGATCGTGGACATGTCAGGAATCGTAGCAAAGGGAACAAACCCCTGGCTGTCGAGTTGGGAGTTATCGCCCAGATTGACGAAGAAACTACTAGTTCCCGTGTTGGGTCCATTCGACAAGGCAAGACTGACGGTCCCGCGTGTATTCGATTCGGTAGGGAAATCGACGACTCGATCGTCATCGCGATCCACCGTCACCGGATCAAAAGTTTCGATGGGGTTGGCCGAGAGCTCAGCCGAGGTGGCAGGCGGAAAGATCGAGTCGATCACGAAGCTTCCCATCTGCAATACAAAGTCATTATCCGGATTCGTATCGTCGTTGTCCGCAGCACGATTGATCACTGTATTGTTGTAGCGACCCGCTTCGACATAGGCGAGCAAGTTGTCGACGAGGACTTGCAGATTGTCATCGCTGTCGGGATTGAGCTCCATATCGAAGTTGCCCACGTTAGTATTGAAGCGAACCGTCTGGGCATGGCCAATGGGCGCCAGCAGGAGAATCACCGTAGAAACAACAAGAAAGCGTGGAAGCATCGAAAGTACTCGCCGAAGGAGAAAGTCTGAAAAGGCCCCTGAACCGATCCGATAACTCCACACTATTCAGGGGCTATCGGCAGGTCAAGAAAAACGCGGGCGAGAGAAGCATTCGGCCGGTAGGAAAGGGCCCAGTCGTTAAGACCGCTACAATGCGCAGGGCACGCCACACGTGGTCCAGGGACACGACGGGCGCACTGGGACACTTCGACAATGGCGGTGAGCCGAGACGCGGCCGCCTACGCCGTCGGAATGACCCGGTTGAAATGCAACTGGACTTCACCATCGACGACCCGGCGTACCCCTTCGACGAGGCAGCGGGGCTCGTTCACTTCTTGCCCTTGGAGAATAATCGCTTCGCGTTTCGTGCCGGGAGAGACAGAGAAGGTCGACTGGTTGATGATCTGATTGCCGGCGTCGAGCTCAGGTACGATGAAATGGCATGTTGCACCATAGGTAAGCATGCGCACTGCAAAGGCGTCGTGGTACGGTCGCATGCCGGGAAAGCTGGGCAAGAGCCCGTGGTGGAGATTGATGATCCTGCCTCCGGCGTATTTCCAGACGGTCGCCGGGGAAAGGATGCGCATGTAGCGCGCGAGGATGATGAAATCGATCTGATACTGATCACAAATCTCGATGAGCCGATCTTCGTCGGCCTTTCCCGTGGAATCACCGACGTTGAACCAGGGCACTTGAAACTCATCAGCCAGGCTGCGACAGGCATCTCGATTGCTAATCATGACCGAGGCATCGGCGGCGATTTGCTGATCGCGCACAGCCTGCAGTACGGCGCGTGGCGTTTCAGGGCGATAGGTAGCACAGATCGCCAGTCGTGGTCGGCGTCCTACGATTTGCGGCGACCAGGTTCTGAGCGACAGGCCGGTTCGCTCGCCGATCTCAGCCAGTGCCCGGTTCAAAGGCTCGCCGTTAGCGGGATCCATTTCGACACGGGTGAGCATAGAAAAGAGTGATTGCTCGTCGTGGTCAAACATCTGGATTTCGGCGATGTTTGCGCCTAACTCAGTGACACAGTGCACGATCGGGTCGGCCAGTCCGCAATTGTCGGGACCTACGGCGGTGATAATAAACTGCATGTGAAAGATCACCCGTATGGAAGCAGAATCAGGCAAACTCGCCTTCTTGCAAGCCTAGTCTACGTCAGGGGAGATGTCATCGCCAATCAGCAATAAGGGGCGGCAATTGACAACGCAGGCAGCAAATAAGACCGCTCAAATATCAGCCAACACTTTGGCAGATTCGAGGATCGAGTCGAGCTGATCGGTTATGGACTGCAGTTTTCGAGGTCCGAGACCGATGGAATCGCAGAGTTTCTCGTCAGGCACGGGGATGGTTGAAACTCCCAGAGAAGAGAGTCCTTTAAAGGAAGCGAGATAGTTAGCCACTGCCACGATGCGTAAGAGTTCTTGAGCTTTGCCTTCGAATTCGCTCGCCCGATGATGATGCTGAATCGCCGTGATAATTCGTTCGGGGAAATTGCTTTTGCGGGCAACGTACGCGCCCAAGTCGGTATGGTCGAAAGAGAGCACTCGGTTCTCGGCCTGGATGACCTCGGCGCCATCGGAAACCAGGTCGACAACCTGGCGGAACGCCTTGTTCATGTACTGATCAATCAGGATCATTCCAACGTCGTGAAGCAGCCCTGCCATATAAGCCTCTTCGGGCTCGACGCGTTGGTAGATGCGGGCAATCTCACGGGAGATGGTTCCCACTGCGACCATGTGGTTCCAGAGCGCGGTGCGAGAAAAGCTGCGGTATTTTGAAGGCTCGTCGCATAGCCGGGCAACATAAACCGTCAACGCGAGATTGCGAACCTCGACGAAGCCTAGCATGGCAATCGCTGTACGCAGATCGGCTACTTGGTTGGGAATACCGAAGTACGAGGAATTCACGGTTCTGAGAATACGGATCGCGAGCGTGGGATCTTGGCCGACAACCTCCAACAGATCCGCCGCGTTCGACTCCTGATCCTCGGCCACCTGCAAGATTCGTTGGGCAACAGCAGGTAGCGAAGACAGCTGACCGACGCGAGTGAAGAGCCGCTCGAGCGCTTGGTGGTGCTGCTCGGAATTTACGTTAAGAGCAATCGTCGGAATTTGAGCAAGGGTATCCATGGGGCTCCAAGT
>JAGQOW010000288.1 GCA_020427155.1 Planctomycetales bacterium
AGATACGTCTTCACATCATTAAGGTTTGTCGCCCAAAAGTCGCTTTGGAGGTCCTTGAATGCCTGAAACAACTGTCCTTTTAGGATTGTCTCGACCCGTCGTTCGGGTTGCCCCGCATCGGCATTGCTCCGATTGAAATCATCAATCTCACGTTGTACTTCCTCGTCTAGATCACCATTCATTACGATGTACGAACGGTGATGTTGCTTATTCTCCAGCGACGGATGAACAAGTCGTCCATGAACGAGCGGGTGAATTTGGCTGCTTAGGTCTGCTCGCCATTTAGCAAGCGTCATTCTGCCGCCATCAAGTCCTTTTAGTTGGTAGGCACATGGAACACCGTCAGGTGCGATAGCCAGTACGTCTTTTCCCAACTCCATGGCGCAGTGGCGAGACACATGGATGACTGTATGGCCCTCATGGGCCAGCCAGTGAGCGAACGGAATCTGGAACGACCGCTCATTCGCCTTATTCAACCAAGTTTCGAGCAGCCTCTCTATCACGCCATTCCTGCCTTTTTTGTTCGATTAGAGTTTCGTATTCCTTCCGAAGAGCGGGGTCATTCTCGATTTTCTCGAATGTTTCCTTCACCGTTTCGGCTGCTTTTTGAGAACCAACAATGATCTGAGAGTGAATGGGTCGCCCCATTTCGTCAAAGGCTGGTGTAACGTTCTTTCTGTAAAAGCGCAGCGACCGTTGAGCGTAGCAAGACGCGGCGGGGGCTGGGAGTCGGTGTTTCAAAAGCGGGTCCGAATTGGTCTCTTGTTCGTCACCACAACGACAGGAGAACCAATCCATGACCCGCCACGATGAATGTAACCCGTTCGACGAAGTCCTCCAACTCCTGGCCGACCACGGCTTCGACGGCCTGGCTCAAGGCATCGAGATCCTCATGAACGAAGCCATGAAGCTCGAGCGCAGCGAAGTCCTGCAGGCGGCGCCCTACCAGCGGTGCGAAGGCCGCCGCGGCTACGCCAACGGCTTCAAGCCAAAAACCGTCGCCAGCCGCTTGGGCAAGCTGCAACTCGCCGTGCCGCAAACGCGCGGCGTCGAGTTCTATCCGTCCGCCCTGGAACGAGGCGAACGCAGCGAACGCGCGCTCAAGTTGGCGATGGCCGAAATGTACGTGCAAGGGGTCTCCACCCGCAAAGTGCAGGAGGTCACGCGCGAGCTCTGTGGCTTCGATGTCTCCAGCAGCCAGGTCAGCCGCGCGACCCAACTGCTGGACGACGAACTGGACAAGTGGCGTCATCGCTCGCTGGGGCGAGTCCCCTACTTGCTCCTCGACGCCCGCTATGAAAAGGTGCGCCACGGCGGCAGCGTCGTCGACTGCGCCGTGCTGCTCGCCGTCGGCGTGTTGCCGAGCGGCAAACGAAGCATCTTGGGCGTAAGCGTCTCGCTCAGCGAGGCGGAAGTCCACTGGCGCGAGTTCCTCAGCTCGCTGATCGAGCGCGGCATGCACGGCGTGGAGCTGATCGTCAGTGACGCGCACGAGGGACTCAAGCAAGCGCGTAAAGCCTGCTTCAGCGGCGTCCCCTGGCAGCGTTGTCAGTTCCACCTGCAACAGAACGCCGCGCAGTACGTCCCGAAGATGGACATGCGCAGTGAAGTCGCCGGCGATCTGCGCGCCATGTTCAACGCGGCTGATCGCAGCGAAGCGGAACGCCTGTTGAACATGGCCGTCGACAAATATCGCAGCACAGCGCCGAAGCTGTCGCAATGGATGGAAGAGAACGTGGCTGAAGGGCTGACTGTCTTCGCGCTGCCGGCGGCGCTGCGGCGTCGACTGCGGACCAGCAACATGCTCGAACGGCTCAGCCAGGAAATCAAACGCCGCACGCGCGTGGCTGCGCTGTTCCCCAACGAGGCCTCGCTGCTGCGGTTGGTCAGCGCCGTGCTGATCGAAACCAGCGAAGAGTGGGAAACCGGCAAACGCTACCTGACGCTCGAACCAGACGAACCTCGCCCGGAACAAAGAAGAGGGTAGAGGGGGCGTGGGGGAGAGGGGACTCGTCTCCCCCACCTGAAAAATCAAACCGCGGCGCAGCCGCTCCTTACCTTACCAAGACGACGAACAACCGAATCAATTCAACCCAAGCAAAGCATCGAATTTACAGAAGGGCTGTTGCACAATCGGCTTTTTTCGACAATCTGCCTTTTTCGTCGTCTCTGGATGGCCGTTCTGTCCAATAACGGTACATTGCTTCGCATTGGTCGAGGCCGAGGACTGCCAGTGGGAAATCCGCATGAACTCGCTTCAACTTCTCGATCATCGTGTGGCGCTGGTGAAGAGTCTGCGGCGACCGAGCAAGTGTCTTGATATATCCCTCCCAATACCCGTCCAGCGCTTCGTGGAGTTTCCCTGTTATCGGCTCAGGAGGAGAGTTGATATTCAGGACTGCCGCTTGTCTTTTTGCTGCTGCTTCAAAGAGAGCGTCGGCGGTCTTGAATGCGACTCGGCCTGCTGCGGTATCAGGGAAGACCCAGTTGACACTCGGGTACAGTCTGGAAGCGACCGCATGTGACCAGAGCATTGCAGCGGGTAAAGCCGGGTCCCAGCAGGGATCGTAATCTGGGTACTGGAGACGTTCGCCACATGCCTCGTCGATCACATGGCAACTCGGAAGCGGCACTTGTTCCATTCCCTGTGCGATGTTTCGGGCTGCGTGAAGTGCGGCTTCGGTCCATGACGGTTTAAGTTGATAAGACTCACGAACTGCAATGCTTTCGAGATATAGACGGCGAATGCGATCAACTCGGGCCTTGGCCTCAGTGTTGTTCTTGCCCAGATTGAATCGCTGCTGTTTTCCATCTTTGCGGTATCCGATGTATGGCCGGAAATCGCCTCGTGGATCAGCCGTAAGTTCAGTTTGCCT
>JAGQOW010000289.1 GCA_020427155.1 Planctomycetales bacterium
CCTTCAGTTCCATCAAGTCACCGACCTTCGCGTGTCTCTTGATTACGCAACCCCGACTGCCGGCCTTTGCCCGTTTTCGCTTGACGCGATTGAGAGAGAAGAGCACGTGTATCCGAATGGCTACGCTTCTTTTGCATGGGTGCTCCGAGTGAACTGGCCCGATGGTGAGATCACCTTCCGCAGCCCAGGGTTCACGCAGACACAATCTTCCGGGAGCCTTCGGTCCACTCGCCAGTCACTGCGGCCGAGCGACCGGCGCGCGGGCTGAATCTAACTACGCATTAGAGCGGACCGATGGGACGTGCTTTGGTGTTTCCTGAGATGATATCGGCCATCGGCCGCTCAATGCGGCGTTAGATTGCGAAGTCACTTGATGAGGTAGTTCATGCGCACAGGTCTTCTAGCTTCAATGCTCCTTGCGTTCTCATCGGCACCTCTGGCCGCAAGTTCGGAGATTTCTCGAAGTGATCTTGGTGAAGATTGGCCGCTTTCGGTCCCCGCTGGCACTCTGCGATGCGACCCACTTCCAGGTAGCTCCACCTCGAAGCTCGTAACCTTTCAGGCTGGTTCGAAGGTCTACGCGCTCAACGGCATCGCTCGAGGTCACGCGAAGTCGAAGGGGTGGCACGAGATCGACGCAATCTGGAGCGAAGATCCGGAGGTTCCGGGCCTCAAGCTCAACATTCAGCCACTCATTCAAAGAGGTCTAGCGCTGTGCAGCTAGCCAGTTGGCGTGTGTGTCGCAATCTAACTACGCATTAGAGCGGACCGATGGGACGTGCTTCGGTGTTTCCTGAAATGATGTCAGCCATCGGCCGCTCAATGCGGCGTTAGGCATATCCATGTCAGGCATTCGCTACGACAACGGCGAAGATGTGAATCTCGGAGACTTCGTCTCATATCAGTCTTCGTTGCTCTGGTGGCGCTGGAAGCCTGGTCGCTTGTCCTACCTTCCAGGTACATCGACGATTCATCCCGAAATGGAGCACGACGGTTTGAAGTGGGTTGGAGTGTCTGGCGTTGACGGCACCTTCCGAGGTGTTCTCATCGAGCCTGATACGCAGCGGGTCCGAAAGGGGGTCCGCTTCGTTGGGCGTTGCGATGGCACAACGTATCTCACACCAGATCAGATCCCCGAAGACGAATGGTGATATGCCTAACTACGCATTAGAGCGGACCGATGGGACGTGCTTTGATGTTTCCTGAGATGATGTCGGCCATCGGCCGCTCAATGCGGCGTTGGGCGGCAGAGCGGGGAACGCGGTATTCTGTCGGCCTGCGCTAGGAGACGCTCCGTGGACCTGAGTCTTGTCGTTGAGCTTGAAGCTGATGGCCGCTGGATTGCTGAGGTTCCAGAGCTTCCCGGTGTCATGGTCTATGGCGCTACCGAGGCCGAGGCAATGGCCAAGGCTGAGGTCTTGGCACTTCGCGTTCTCGCTGATCGCATCGAGCACGCCGAAACCGCGCCACTCCCGGTTCGCATTAGCCTCCCCAACGCTGCATGAGCCACTGGCCGTCGGTTCGGGCCAAGGTTCTCCTTCAGGCGCTACTTCGACTCGGCTGGTCCGTAAAGCGTCAGTCCGGCTCTCACCGCACTCTCGCCCGCGAAGGCTGGCCTGACTATGTTTTTGCCTTCCACGATGGTGAAGAGGTCGGTCCAAGAATGCTTGCGAGAGTGGCCAAGCACACCGGGCTGACTCCCGCCGATCTGTAGCTGCCGCCCAACTACGCATTAGAGCGGACCGATGGGACGTGCCTTGGTGTTTCCTGAGATGATGTCGGTCATCGGCCGCTCAATGCGGCGTTGGGCGTCCCAAGAGGCCAGTTCGTGAACGTTTGGCGCGTGATCACTAGGCGGCCTGCTTCGTTCCTCCGTCGGGTGGCATTGGCGATGGGAGCACCACCCCAGTTGTACGTCGCTCGAAAATGTCAGGGCACTGCGTGGCGCCGGGCTTATCCCGCGTCGTCTACTGCGTCGATTCGAAGCTTTCTCAGCCTCTTCACCAGCGCATTCGCGTTCGCCGATGCATACGCTCTCAAGTTCGCTCCCTCCGACCGACTGATGTCCATCTACCGAGCGCTCTATCCGAGGCTCGGCTGGAGTGATGCCCTTGAGGTCGAGACGTTGCGCGACGCCCTGGCATCGCGGCACGGAATTCAGCTCGGTGAGATATGGCACGACGAACTGACACTCGGCGAGCTCTTTCAGCGAACCCAGCCATCTGGTGGGTGACGCCCAACTACGCATTAGAGCGGACCGATGGGACGTGCTTCGAGTTTCCTGAGATGATATCGGCCATCGGCCGCTCAATGCGGCGTTAGCTTTCAATATGAACCGACTCGCTACACCACTGCTCTTGTTCGCTTTCTTGGGCGATGCGCAGGCAATTACGTGTTCGCCTCCGATTCTGTCTCTGCATGAGGCGTCGACCCAACTCTTCAACGCCAAGAAGCACGTATTTGTAGCTGTGGTCGGGCCAACTGAGCGACTGGCTTCCGAGAGTGAAGGTCAAACGTCAATCATCAGCGCGCCACTTGAGGTGGTCGACGTCTTGAAGGGTGCGTTTCCCCCTGAAACAACTCCGACCCTGAGGCTGGCGCAGTCTGGAGACACTTATGATCCATTCGCCTGGCGAGGAGACTGGGTGTTGGTTTTCTCCGATGGGCCTCTGGTCACAGAGCAAGACTTCCGTCGCGGCTGCATTCACGGCAGCTTTGTAATTGGCAACCACGATCGCCACGATGGCCACGACCAGTTGATCGAAGCGCTGAGAAGACTCGGTGCTGAAAGCTAACTACGCATTAGAGCGGACCGATGGGACAGGCTTCGATGTTTTCTGAGACGATATCGGCCATCGGCCGCTCAAT
>JAGQOW010000290.1 GCA_020427155.1 Planctomycetales bacterium
CGCATGTCCTTGGGCAGGCGCAACCAGCCCTTGCGTCTGATCTCTTCCGGTATGCCGAAGCGCAGCTCGGCGATGGGGCCGGCGATGGCCGCCAGGGTGTCGGCGTCCCCGCCCAGCGAGATGGCATTGCGGATGGCATCCTCGAAGCTCGTCGCTTCCAGCGCGCAGACGATGGCCTGGGGCACGGTGTCCTGGCAGGTTTCGTTGAAGCGGTAGTCCGGCCGGATCTCGTCGACGCTGCGGGAGAGGTCGTAGCCGAATTCCTTCCGGATCCGGTCCCGAATGGCTTCGGGCGCTTCGCCCTGCCGGGCCAGCCAGATGGCCGTGACGGTGGCCTCCGCGCCCTTGATGCCTTCAGGGTGGTTGTGGGAAACCGCCGTGACATGGCGGGCCAGGGCGAGCGCCTCGTCGAGGCTTCTGGCCAGCCAGGCGGCGGGGCTGACGCGCATAGCCGCGCCGTTGCCGTAGCTGTTGTAGGGGCCCATCCCGGCGTCGCGCAGCCAGACGGAAAAGCTGCCCCCGTAGCCCCGGCCGGGATAGCGATAGCCCCACTTGCGCAGCGAGGCAGCCGGGTCGCCGCAGTCGAGCAGGCACTCGGCCACGGCGATGGTGCACACCGTGTCGTCGGTGAATTCGGATTTCTCGCTGAAGAGCGGGAACTCCCGGATCTTCCAGGCATTGAACTCGTAGACCGAGCCGATGATGTCGCCGATGCAGGCGCCGAGCATTCACTTTTCCCTGAAGAGGTCGTGCTTCATCAGCTCCAGCATGCCGATGAAGTCGAGCGGGTTGTCGACGGGCGTCATGAAAGGCCTGCACTGAGCTTCCCTCTGTATTTCGCGCCAGGAACAACGGCCAGGGCTACAGCATTCGGACTTCGTCATCCTTCCGAATCAGCGACTTCAATGCAACCCACGCTCCCGACGTCGTTTATCGCCTGCCGTTCGCTGACGGATTGACCTTCCAGATCGACCAGGCCTTTGGCGGCCTCATCACTTCGCACACGGCGCCAGACGAAGGGCAGCTTGCCGACGAATTGCTGACTGAATCTGGCAGCAGGTCGAACGGCGACATTCAAATAACCTGCTGGTCAGCCAACCGTACTTAGTCAATGCAACCTGCCCTAACCATCAGAAGAATCTGCATTTATCCTGAATAACAAAAATACAGCAATTTCAGGATAAAACATATCTTGTCAGCACATTAAGCTCATGGACAAACCATCGGCACCGTACCGGTCATCGCGCAAACTTGCTTCTTGAGGTCATCCCAAGAGACGCTGGGTAAGGCAATCGGCTTCCCGATCGCCGCCGCCGCCGACTGGTAGGCATTTTTCCAGTTGCTCATCGCAAAGGCCGCGAGTTCTTCCTGAGTCGGCACACGCACGCCGCAGACCTTGCTTTCGTCTTCAGGTTCCGCTCCTACAGCGCGGCTCATTTCGTTCAGATCTTTGAGGGTATCGCAGGCGTCCTTCACGTCCATGTACACCATGCCGGCAACGATTGCCGTCCCGATCACGGGAAGCGATTCGCCCGCGGCGCCTGCCACGTTCCTGGCCACGCTTCTGGCTGAACGGGCAGAAACGTTGCCGACCGCTTTTTTCGCGGCATGCCGGGTCCGGTTTTCCATTTCGGCTTTCTCCCTGCTCACCGTGCCAAGTCTGTCATTCAGCTTGCTGTTTTCCGACTCCAGGAGTTTCTTATGGGCTGTTTGGTTCTTCATCGTCAAAGCCAGATCGGCAACTTCCACGCCAAGAATAACGGCCATCATCGCCAGCTGCTCTTTTGCCAAGGCAAGCTGTTCTTCCAATTGCCTAGCCTGCATTTGCTCAGTCTCGGCTGGCTTCCTGAAGAAATCCCGGAAGCCGTCATTGAAGAGCGCCAGATAGTTCGTCAGGCACAGCGTCGCGATAAGCAAAAAGAAAACAGCACGAAACCCAGTCGAATTCATCTCTTGCCTCGCTGTTGTATCAACGGATGCCGCATGTCGCGGCTTGATAACTCCAGTTCTGGACGATCCAATACCACATCAAGACGCCCGTGCTATTTTGATTTCCGCTTCACACTCGCGCCCTTGTCTGAGGAGTTCGATGTATTTGTTTTAATCCTCTTAATTTTTGTGCGCGTTTGGTCCGCCACTTTTCCTGCAGTTTCTTTTACAGTCACATATGCGTCTGAAGCAAGATCGACAGTCCTGTCGACGGCCACACCTGATTTTTTCCTGAATGCCCCAAAGGAATCGCTGACGACATCAGTGATCTTGTGCGTTACATCGCCAAGCGTTTTCCCAAACGTTGCTGCAGCCGCCGCGATGAATTTTTTCATTTCCTCGATGTTTTTCGAGCTCAGCAACTCCTTGGTTTTGTCGACAATGAAGTGCACTATGGATTTAATCAGCTCAATCCCTACCTCAAGTCCGTTGCTAAGCTTGTCAAGTATTTCGCTGCGCTCAACTTCTGTCAGTGCCCCCCAGCCATAGTAGATTGCCCCAATTGCCGCACATGTCATGGCTATCGGATTCGTAAAGGTCGCTGCCGTCACGACAGTTACAGCCGCTGATAGTGGATTGCCGAGGAGAAGCTGGCCTACTGCAATAACAATGACCGGGGTGATATATCCAATTCCAAAACCATACTTCGCCATTTCCAGCACCCTGCCCGTTCGAGCAATGGTGGGATTCTCTGAGCTTCTCATCTCTTCAATATGCTTATCCAGGTACTCGTTGATTTCCTCAGCCGCTCCGTAAAGCGCCTTGATGGCTTGGGCTATGACGCTCAATGCGGAATGAGGACCTGCCATAGGTACGGTTGAATAAATCATTCTTGATCTCCTAGAAGTGCTACACCTGACGACAGATT
>JAGQOW010000291.1 GCA_020427155.1 Planctomycetales bacterium
GTCAAACTCTTCTTGCGTGCGATTGCGCTCCACGTTAAGGATCTGGCCGGAAAGAGCATTGGCCGTCGTCACCCCAAACTGTAGTAACTGTTGGTTTAATTCTTGCTGCGCCTGCAATATCCTTTCGTTCCGTTCGCGGACGATCTCAAATTCGATGTCTGCCTCCTGTTGCTTCAGTTCGAGATATTGCTCACTACCCACCTCCTGCAATGCCAACCGCTCGCGGATGATCGCAATTTCAGACTGTGCGGCAATAGCCTCTCTGGCTTGGTTGTATTGCTCTTCTGAAATAACCCCTGCTTCGTACTGCTCTTGGATGCTCTTGATGCGGGCATTGCGCACTCTTAGGATCGCGTCGATCGCCGGCTGAATGTCAGTCTCCGGAAGTTCGCCGGCAGTCTCCTGAGCTTTGCGCTGAAACTCTAGCGCGGCTTCCAGGGCCTTGATGCTTTGGTCAACCTCCTCCCCGGTTGTCAGAAACCCCGAAATGTTGTTCGACAACAATGCCCGCTGCTTCAGCACATTGTTGATGCTCTCGTTCACCTCATCTATCTGCCGCAAGATGGCCACCGTCTTTTCGGCGTCGGTCGTATTGTCTAGCTCCTTGTTGAGGTCTGACAGTGACTTGCGTAACTCTGCGATTGACCCGACAGCCAAAGCTGCCGTCACTTTGTTCTGTGCCTCGAATAGCTTGTTAACCCCGTTCAACCTCTTGGTGATCTCGTCGTATTCTTTCTTCAGGTCGGCATAAGGTTCTCCTCGGAGGGCCCTGTCTTTGATTGCGTCGACCAGTTCCTTTTGCCGCTTGTTGAGGATTTCGAAACTCTCGTTGGCGCTGTCAACGCTCGCTTTCGTTGTGTCTGCCGTGTCGCTGACCGCCCCTTGCACCTCCTCGTTCTGCTTGCGCAATGTCTGCAATGCTTGGTCGAACGCTTGCCCGGATTCCTGTAAGGTCTGTTTCTGCCGGGCTAGCGCATCTCCCTCTGCGCGGTTGATTATCCCAAGAAACTCCAACAGTTCGCGCCCTGCACCTGTGACGGCCTTAATGCGGTCGGCAAGAAACCTGCCGAACTGTATGACGCGCTGCATGGGTATTGTGAAAAACTCGAGGACGTTACCCAGGTTTCCAAACCCTTCCGAGGCTTCGCCCGTCGTGCCGGTGATCGCCGATAAGTCCTCCTGAATACCCCGTATAGTTTCTTGGATAGGGGCAATGATCGCCTGAAATTCTTTCGCTTGCTTGACGATCTCGACAATGGCCTCCAGCAACTTGGTTTGCAGTTGGGTCGCTACACTTTCCAGCGTACCGTCTACGCTTCCAAGTAGCACTGCCAATTCGTTCTGAGATTGAGCGAAGGCCTTATTCACCTCAAGCAGTCGCTGTTGACGGTTCACCAGATCGTTGCTGCTATCGATCAACTCATTAACCCCCTGGTCGATGTCGGCTAGGGATTCGATAAAAGCGATACCCGCGTCTTCACCTGGTCCGGCGAACACATCTGCTAACACCTGACCAACCTCCCGGCTGTCATCTTCGAAGTCTTTCAGGCGTTCGGCTACCAGTTGAATGGCCCCACCTACGCCTTCTTCGTCGATCCTCTTACGGATCTCTTCGCTGGAAATATTGATCGCTGACAGTGCATCGACGGTAGCCTTCGGCAGTTCGCGCAACCGAAGTTCAGCCTCCTTGATAGCGTCGATCCCTTTGTCGGAGAAAATACCCTGTTCCGTTGACCGCGCAATAAGGGAAACGAACTGCTCACCCGACAGACGGGCCTCCCGGAAGAAAGCTGGGTACTCCCGAATAGTATCCAGAAACTCTCCGTTGGCGTCGGCTCCTGCCAAGAATCCCTGTTCGATCAACCGCAAAGATTCGTCAAAATCCCCCGTCAGCTGATCCGTCAGGGCATTGGCGGCGATCAGTATTTCGTTCGTCTCCTTTCCAAAGGTCTTAGCGATGCCGGCAATGCCGACGGAAAAGCGATCAAGTTCCGGACCTGTTGCGCCGGTCAGCTGTTGCACCTCCCCCCTGAGCTTCACAAACTCGCTCGTCAGGTCGGCCACATACTGAATGGCATCTTGCAACACTTGAACAGCCGGGCCGACGGCTGAAATAGCTCCCAGGATGACCCCGCCTTGCAGGAAGGAGGATAAGTTCGCAAAGTCGCCCTTGATACCTTTTAGGGCACGGGAAAAAGCCCCCTCAATACCTGTGCGCCCGATGTCTTCCCGAAGTTCTTTCAGTTCGGCCCGGATGCGCTGGCTTTCCTTGCTTATCTCAAGCTTCCTCTTTGCTTCCTGTGCACTGTTCCCTAGTTTGTTGTACTCCAATTCCAGCAGCTTGGCTTGCGCTTCCAGAGCCTTGTACGACCCAGCAGCCACGCCTGCCACCCGGCCGGAAGCCGTCAGTTCCAGTTGGGTACGCTTCACATCTTCGCGTAACTGCTCCTGAACGATCTTTAGGCGGCCTTGCCGGTTGACCAGCTCATCGTACTTTTCCGTACCGGTGTCCGTATTACGAAACTCCTCGTTGAGCTTCTTTTGTTCGTCTCGAAGCTCTCCGACGTTCGTAATGGCCTTTTGAATCCCGTCGACCGTGACCGTGTATGCGATGACCTTACCCATTGACTTGCGTTACCATGTCGTCGATGAGCTGTTGGGCCCACGTCGACACCTGGATGATATTTTCAATGTCCTTTTGCACTGCCTCTAAGGCGAACCGTGACCAATAGAGGTTTCTTCCGTTCGGAGAGTATCGAACGCTGCCCCTAGTAGGCATACCCTCCCGGCTC
>JAGQOW010000292.1 GCA_020427155.1 Planctomycetales bacterium
CGCGTTGTCCTTGGCCACGAACCAGTCGTAGATCTCGTCCTCGCGCACCACCGCATCGCCACGCTCGTTTTTGATGACATAGTTGGCCATCAGGAAATAGCGCAGGAAGCGCAGTGGCTTTTCCTTCTCCTTCTCCAGCGGCTTGGTGATCTTCTTCCACTCGTCCTTGAGCTGGGTGAACTGGGCCTGCTTGACCTGCGTGAACAGCAGGTTTTTCAGCAAGTCCATCGGGTTCAGGCCCACGCCGCGCTCGTTGATGGTCTCGAAGATCTTCAGCGCGCTGCTGACGTCGGTGGAAATCTGGATGAACACCACGTTGTTGGCCAGATAGCCCCAATACTTCTTCAGCTTGGCCGTGTCGTCGTAGTTGTCCTTTAGATATCGGTACAGCGTGCTGTAAGCATTGACCAAGTTCTCTAGCGACCCGAAGCTGGTGATGCCAGCAGACTGGATGCCGGCGCGCACGGTCTGTGGCTCGGCATCCAGCTCGACCAGTTTGGCCATCACTTCGCCTGCGCTCTCATAACGCGGTTCCAGCTTCAGGGTGGTGCGCACCTCGCCGTCGCTGTCCACATAGCTGGTCGAGATCAGCCCGGAAATCATCTGGCGCTGTGGCTCGCCCTGGAACAGATGCTTGAGCGCGCAAAGCAGCAGGAAGAACGTGGTCAAGCGCTGCTGGCCGTCAATGACCTCGTAATGGTTCTTCTGCTCGGTTGGCGACACCAGCACGGTGCCGATGAAGTATTCCCGCGTCGTGCCCGCATCGATCTGCTCGCCGATGTCCTCCAGCAACTGATGC
The DNA here is from genome assembly GCA_020427155.1 of Planctomycetales bacterium. GTDB lineage: Bacteria > Planctomycetota > Planctomycetia > Pirellulales > Lacipirellulaceae > Bythopirellula. The sequence continues at coordinate 800 of JAGQOW010000292.1, forward strand.
ACTTCCTTGTCCGTCCAGACATACTCACGCTGGTAGTCCGGGACTATGTAGAAGCACTCACGGAATGCCTCCTCGATGCTGTACTTGTGGTTTTCGATTCGGGCCATTTCTATATCCTTACCAGTCTTTTTCGTCGCATCGATATATCAATCAGGCTTTTGGTTTGATGCCGTAGATTTGGCAGTGGCGCGCTGCGCTGCCTCCAGACCAGCTATGCGGGAACCCAGCGACTTAACTTGTTCCCGAAGCGCCTCATTCTCACGCTCGATGGCGGAACTCTGCTGATTCCCTTGTTCGATAGCGGTCAGCAATTTCGCTTGCCACTGGTCTCCGGAGACGCCGTTGTCCCGATCTTGAAGATAGGCAAATCCTGAGACGATCAAGGCGAGCAAAGCCAATACTGCCGAGATGCCAACCGACCAAACCGCGATGGTGATTTGCTTGCGCGTGGACTTGTCTGTCTTTCGGTCACGCTCGTCGAACTGCTCCATCAGGGTGGTCGCCGCTTCAGCCAAATCCTTGAGCGTCTTGGCGGACTCTGCCGTCATCTGGCCCGTCAGGCGAGCCAACGCCATTTCTTCGGCGCGCTCTTCCGCACGTTCCCGTGCTTGCTCGACCATGTGCCTGTTAAAAGCATCAAAGTGATCTGTGCGAATCGGCTCGATTTCCGGTTGTGCTGGTTTTGCGAATTTTGTGAGTTGTTCGTATGCGCTCAACGTCGAGCCCAAAGCGGATGTACTCCTGCGCACCTGATCGAATAGGCTACTACTGGAGCCAAGCATTTTCTCGTGCAGCTGCTTTGCAGACTGGTGCTGCTGTTCGACTTCGTCCCGCACCAGACGAATCAGATAAGCCGAGGCCGTTTCACCATCTTCCCGAGCAACAGGCTTTCGATCCTCGTCGCCTTCCCGGACTTTCTGCCATACCGACGATTGCACATAAGCTTCGGAAAGCAGCTCTACTTCATCGTCCGAAAGTGTCTTCGCTATCTCAGGATCGAGGGGAATACGTTCCGGTGTCTCATCAGATTCCAACGCCAGGCTGCCTATGCTGGTGAGGAAGTTTCTGATCTGATCGATGGCCTCCGCAGGCTCCAGCTTTTCGAAGTCAGTCATATCTCGTACCCGAAGCGGGTACAGATAGATGCGGCCAATCGATGTCTCAACCTCGGCAACGGGCTTCGACCTCAGCAGTAGCTTCAGCGATTTTTTCTTCGGCTCGTCGCCATGCGGTTGCTTCGATTCCGTCATTGACCAAGTTCCGTTTTCATATCGTGCTGCGCAAAGCGACAAACTGGTTACTCGGTCCTTCCGACCGAAGGATCAGGTTTGCACTGTTCGACACCACGTAGGCCAGGGGCCGCGTCAGGGTGAACGGGAACAACACGGGCAGTGACTGCAGACTGGGCACTGAAACGGGCTTGCCGGCGTAGCGCACTGCCGCCTCGATCAACCAGGCCGTGAGTCCGTCGTTGTCGATCGTGGTTGGTGCCAGGCGGATGACGCGCTTGCCTTTCTCAACCCGCTCCACAGCTCCCCAGCTCGCCTGGCTCTGGATGACCATGTTGGTCATGCGCCGGGTGCCTTCGCGCTCTCCGTAGGTTTCACTCATGCGCCGATGCACCTCGGCGGACGCGCAGTCGCCCTGGATGGCGGACAGGCGCCCCACCAGCTCGGCTACCTTGCCAAAGAACGGGTACGTCGCCACGGACATGCCCCAGCACAGTGCTGAGACGGGAATGTCCGGCTGCGTCTGGTGGATGGCCACGCCGCGATCGGCGTAATCGACCAGTTCGGCGCGCGGCTCCAGCCACAGCCGATTCAGTACGGTGCGTGTTTTCTTCTTGGCTTCCACGCCAAGCTCGGCTGCATCGAGCAGTGCATTCAGATCATCTAGCCCAGCCACGCCCGCACGAATATTCAGTGCCGCAGCCGCCCAATCAAGCTGAATGAACCGATCAAAGCCTATTTTTGGGGCTGATGAATT
>JAGQOW010000293.1 GCA_020427155.1 Planctomycetales bacterium
GCATCTTGAAACATCCTGGCAAAATTGGGCCGGAGCAACGTGAGCACTACCGCGACGAATGGAACCAGCTTTATGGCGGCATCGACAACCAAGGCAAGGTCGCTCTCTTGCAGCAGGGCGCAGAGTTCCAGGTATTGTCGTTCTCGAATGTTGATGCTCAATGGCTGGAAGCTACGCGACTTGATCGAGAGCAGGTTGCTGCTTTGTTCAATCTGCCGAATCACAAACTAAACGCACTGGAGAATGCGGCGGTACGTGCCAATCTAGAAGAGCAGAATCTGCAATACCTGATGATGGCATTGGCTCGCCATCTCAACAAATTCAAAGAAGAGGCAGAACGCAAGTTGCTCACAGAGAAAGAGCGGCGCAGCGGTGAGCATTATTTCAAGTGGGTTGTCGAGGCATTCCTGCGCGGCAACTCGAAAGACCGCAACGAAGGATACATGAAGGGCCGAGCGGGAGGTTGGTTGTCGGTCAACGATGTGCGCGAATTGGAAGACATGAACCCGATCGAGGGCGGTGACGACTACTCGAATCCGGCCATCAACCCGGTCGATAAGACAGGGGACGGCCAAGAGGAAATACCCGCCGATCAGGAAGAAGAAAACATCGGGAAAGCAAATCGACTGCTAACGCAAATCGTCAACGCGATGATAGCGGCAGAGTCGAACAAAGTGCGTCGCGCAGTGGTAGGTGGCAAGAACTTTGTCGAATGGTTGGATGGGTTCTACGGTGCTTACTCGGAGTTTGCTGCCGAGTATCTTGAGATTCCCATGCAGGCTGTGGCAGGCTTGCTCAAGCGGCAAGGCGACTGGCAATCAGTAATAGCAGCCCACGCCTCTGCACAGCATGAAGCATTGCTAACACTCGCAGGTTGGCACTCTCAAGAAGAACTAGAAAAGATTGTCAAAGAACCCCCGTTGACGACGGCGGCGGCTTGCTCGCTGGTCAATAAACTCATGGAGAGCATATCGAATGGCTAAAGAACTTTGGATTTATGACGTGATTGGCGCAGACTTCTTCGGCGAGGGCGTGACGGCCAAGAGTGTACGCGACGAACTGAGGGGAGTTGATCCGGCAGAGCGGCTGCTAGTGCGTATCAACTCACCTGGCGGGCTGGTGTTCGAGGCGGCAAGCATCGTGACGCTGCTAGGCGAGCATCCAGGTGGCGTTGACGTGCAGATTGACGGCGTGGCTGCGAGTGCCGCCAGTTATATCGCGATGGTAGGGCAAAAGGTTGCCATGAGCGATGGAGCAATGTTGATGATCCACGACCCGTGGTCGATCGTCATTGGCGACTCGCGCGACATGGTGAAGGAAGCGGAGTTGCTCGATAAGATGGCCGTGAATCTGGCAGGTGCCTACGTGGCCAAGAGCGGCAAGACCGAAAAGGAAATCCGCGAAGCCATGCTGGCTGAAACGTGGTTTACCGCTGATGAGGCGGTAGAGTTCGGGCTGGCTGATTCCAAACTGGAGAGCTTTGCCAAAGCCTATACCATTCCCGGCAAATTCGGCTATCGCAACGCACCGCAGCCGCAAAAAGAGATACCGCCACATGCCAAACCGGCGAGCGTAGCGGCGATGACAGCCCAGTTGCAGGCTGTCCGGGCAGAACTATTGACGTGCGGGGCGGCTTAGCCGTAGAATTGCGACATCAAATCAATCTACTCGTTTTGCCGTGCAGCCAGACACGCTCGCTGTAAAACGAAGACAGTAGGCCAACCCGCCATACTCGCGGCACAGCTTGCTCACGATTCTTCACTGAGTCGTCGGCAGGGTGTGCCGTTTTTGTTTGCCCTCTGCTGACTTCCACCAACAGCAAGAGGATAAACATGCGAAATCTTTATGATTGGCCCACCTTGCAGGCAGCAGCAAACCGGCTGGGAATTGTTCCCGTCGCGAAGCTGGCGAGTGTCAAGGAACTCAAAGAAGAGCTGGCCGAAAAAACCGACCGGGCCGAAGCCATCAAGAATTTGGTGGCTGCGGCTGATGGCGAATGGAGCGACGATCTCAAGGGCGAATGGGATGCCCTGATGGCCGAAGAGGGCGGCGAGATTACCGCACTGACGGTGCAGCTCAAAGCGGCCATGAAGTTGGAAGGCGAAGAGAAGCGACTAGCAACGCTTCGACTGGCTCGCGAGCATGGAGGCAGCAACCCGCTGGAGGGCACCAAGTTCGATATTCAGACGGGCGAAGGTCATGCCGGCGACATGATCGATCAGCACGAGCGATTCACCTATCGGGCTGGCCGCTTGAATGCCTTTCGTAATGACGATCGTGGCCGACGCGATGCGCACTGTACGGCCATGTGGATGCGTGCTCTGCTCCAGCAGATGGGCGGTCCGCAAGACACAGAAGCCACAGAGTTCATCGCAAATCGTGGCTTGGAAATCCGTGCTGTCGCCACCGAGGGCGATTCAGGCAGCGGCGGCTATCTGGTGCCAGAACCTGCTGAAATGGCATTTATCGAGCGACGTGAAGCCGTGGGCGTATTGCGCAACTTGGCTGATCGGCACGTAATGACTGCCGAATCGTTGACGGTGCCGAAGCTGCTGACTGGCCCTGCGGTGACTTACCCCGGTGAAACCGGCGCGGGTACTGCCAGCGATCAAACGTGGGGGCAAGTTCGCTTGTCCGCCGCAGAGCGTATGGTACTTAGCTACGTGTCGAATCGTTTGCGAAGCGACGCGGCGATCAACATCGTCGATCAGTTTATCTCTCGCATGGCCTATGAAGCGGCCAAGCAAGACGACAACGAAGCCGTGAACGGCGATGGC
>JAGQOW010000294.1 GCA_020427155.1 Planctomycetales bacterium
CAGGTTCGCAAGACGATCCGGAACAAGGGGCACTTCCCGAACGATGACGCGGCGACCAAGCTGATCTACCTGGCGCTGCGGCAGATAGAAGCGAAATGGAAGCGACCACCGAGGGAATGGCAGGCTGCAAAGTCACAATTAGCGATACAATTCGGCGAGCGGTTTACGCTCGAAGACTGATTTCAACAACCGGCTCACACACAGAATTCGGTACAGCCCCGAAGTTTGCGACAGCGGAAGTTACTCAACGCCGCCGATCATACCTGCCTACAGCCAATCACGTACTTCGCGAGCCACTTGGGCAGCGGCGCAACGCATCCCGAACGTTGACGCGATTGCCGAAGTGTCAATTTTTTTTTCAGTCACCACGTACTCTGACGGGTTGCCCACCAGGGCGCGCTCAATCGCGAGCCAGCGCGACCTCGGAGAAGAGATGAGAACCATCCGCTAACCAACAAGTTAGATTCTCGATGCGCAGTCGCGTTGCGGCAGCGCATGCTGTGCGGCACAGTTATTGCTTTATGAATAACAATGGTCTGTCTCATTGCGTCACTAGAGGAACAATAATGTCTCATTTCAATATCGAGGCACCGCTCGTATGTGTCGCTGCCGTTCTGTCAGTAGGAATGGCGAATGCGACACCTATCGCGGTGGCGACTTACGACTTTAGCGGTAACAGCCTCGCGGCCAGCGAAATCGGGGCGCCCTCGCTAACAGCGATTGACCCGGCGTCGGCGAATGCCTTTGTAACAGATTCTGTGTTTGGTACGACAAAAACGGTATATCAGTTCGACGGAACTTCCGTTTCGGGCAACCAAGGCGGCTTAGCTCTGAACACCACGGGATTGTTGAGTAGTTCGGCATACTCCGTCGACATCGTCTTCTCTTTTGACTCGAACGGCCCCAGCTGGGAACGCATTTTGGATGCCTCCAATCGTTCTAGCGACAACGGGTTTTACGTAGAACCAGGCGGTAAACTACAAATTTACCCGGTTGGCAACGGCCCTGACTTTTGGACTTTCGGTGACTACCATCGCGTCACCATGACCAACGATGGGGCCGGGCATGTCAGCGCTTACCTTGACGGAAACTTCCAGTTTGACCTGATTACCACCGTCATGGATTTTGCAACCTATGCTGCCAATCCGAACGACCTGCTCACTTTCTTTTCAGACAACACGAGTGGTCCCGCACAAACAGAATGGGTGCCTGGAAAAGTGTCGCTGATCCGCCTCTACGATATCGAATTGAATTCTGGGGATGTCGGCGACATCGGTGGCGGTGGTGGCAACAATGGTTCGATTCCCGAACCCGCCTCATTGGCTCTGCTCTCTGTCGGCCTCGGTGCGCTCGGGTTCCGCAACAGAAAGCGCAAACATTCTGCCTAGCACTGAAATACGGCCCGAATGCGAAAAAGCCCCGCCAAACGCGGGGCTTTTTTCCACGCCGCACCGTTAGTCCCCTGGCAGGCTTTCTGGCAACCGGCCATGGGCAGGTTGATTGCAACCTCCCCGGAATTGCATAACTGTGGCCGATGCCACGGACTTGGAAGAAATTCTTTGCCAGATCAATTCCCACACTCGTAGTCGATTCCATCGTGGAATCCTTCTCACTCGCTTTGTACTGATAGTTTGTCAAAGACCGAGTGCGGTCTAGGGTTGTGGATATCCTGATATGTATCACGAGCTCAGAGGCTCACCCGCGTGAATGGCCCTATTGTCTCGACATCAAGCCACGACTACCCGTCGGGAACTCGCTCTGCTGATTTCAAGTCGGAGCAGACCCTTCTGGCTTGCGTCGCATAGCCTCTCGGGAGTTTTCGGGGACTGCCTTAACCGTCTTATATTGTCCGTTTGCAGTATCACTCCTTTGGGCAACTGGGCACCAGAACGGTCCGTTGCGGGTCGGAAACGGGTGTTGAGCTATCGCTACGAAATCGTCCGCAATCGAGGATTGGGAGAGCGTCTCAGCAAGTGCCACCCCACGTCCGCTCCTGGCCGGTTTCGGGCAAAGCCTCGATCAAGAGCAACGGCGGCTTCAAGGGAGGGCGGGGCAGTGTGGCGTTATCCACAACGTCCACAGCTCCTGCCCGAGACGGCCGAAGGACCCCTCAAAAGGTCCGCAGGCCAAGCGAGGGACCGCGCATAGCGCGGTGGCTGTGGGCGGCTGTGGGTAACATTCTCACCGGAGTGCGGTAATCAGGTAGGCGCCCCAGCCGACCAGCGCCGCAATGGTGCTCAGAAGTGCTGCGGTTTGCCAAAGGGGCAGGGTGGGGGTCGGTGCCGCCGGGGTGCCGGATCCGCCACGGCTCGTGAGTTTCACGGCGTGGTCTTGGAGGTCTTGTTTGGCTTGGCGAAGGGCATCCCCGAGTACGGTTTTCGCCAGGTCGCGATGCTTGGCAAGGCGCGCATCGTCGGCTTGGGCGAGTCGGCGGGTATGTTCTTGAAGCAGACGATCGACGCGTTGCGCGTGGTTATCCAGCACAATCTCATTGAGGGCGACTGCCGCGAGGATGGGATCGTCGGCCGATACGACGATCCCAAAACGTGACGCGAGCAGTTCGCGGATCCGTTCCAGCTCGAGGTCAGGCGGCGAGGGCGTTGGCGAGGCGTTCGTAGACAACTTTGCGGACCATGCGCAGGCGTTGGCGGCTCATGATCGAGAATTGATCGCTGGAGACCGCCTCGTTGAAGGTTAGTTTCTTCTCCAGCATATCGCGCATGTCGGCACCGAAGGTGTCGCTCGATTGATTGGGGATTT
>JAGQOW010000295.1 GCA_020427155.1 Planctomycetales bacterium
AGAGGACTCTTCTTGGCACATTGAATCCTCCGTTTACAACTGAAAGCTTGCAAACTGAAATTGGTGGATATTTTGCTAAAGCTGCATAACCCGTCAGTCGAGAGGGACGCTTCGCGGCGAAGCCGCTCGCGCCCCTCACTTTTACGTTAGATGTCGCTACGAGCAGGATTAATGACTCGGCTCCTTCTCCTCGGCGGGCTACTTCTCTTATTCAGCGGAAGTCGTGCTGGCAATCCAGCTGGCGCGGCACTGCCCGAAAATGAGGAAATTGCGGAAATTACTGGTCCCACCGCCATCGGCATCTTTCCGCCGACTACACAAGAAGAGCGGGATAACGACGACGGCGGCCTCAGCGAAGGCTACGCCCATCTTGCGTTTGCATTACAAGATGTCCAAGAGTGTCTCAAGCCGCGCCCGGTCACACTCAAGGTTAAGATTACGCGGTCTCTGCTTGTGGTAGATGGGGCAGCGACACATCAGTTCGCATTCCCAGATGATTGGGGGCACGCCGTTGCGATAGTGCTCAGTGCGCCTGGCAGATCACCGGTAGTGGTCTACGCCACCGCTGGACCCAGTTCCCTTCAGGAATTGGCACCCCAAGCAGCATGGCAGTACTTCTCCGAACCCAACTGCAAGCGATTCGATGAGAGTGCGCCATCTAACCAATCGCTCCACCGGTCGCCTGACGCGCCTGTCACGCGGCTTGCATTCGCAACCCGCGCGCCAGCCGCTTGCGCCGGTGAGCTCAGGCGTTAGGTGGATGCGCCATCTATCGCTTGTGCTGGTTCTAGGGGCATTGGTGTCTCTTGTTGCGGCCTGCTCTGCCAGCGATCCACGGTCTGCAGAGCCGTTGTCGGTCGAGGCCGCGCAGGACCTCATTCGGAAAGGAGAGGTTCGCTGGGTAGTCGACCCCAACCGAGGTTGTCGGTCTGTCTATCTTCGCGATGGGAGAGTTTTCTGTTGGGAACCGCAGGAATTCGACCTACAGTCTTGGGTGCTGGAGTCTGGTCTCAGTGAGAACGTAGATGGCCTCACAATCGAGTAGTTTTCAACGTGGTGCTGCGCACGCACCTAACCAGTTGAAGCAGTTGGACGGCAGAACCGCTGCGCAGTTCTGCCGCCACTGTTCAAGGCGTTAGATTTCCCATGAAAAGAGCTACGGCATTAGCTTTCGTGTTTCTGGCTATAAGCGAGACCGCCAGCTCTTGCACTAATCTTCCGCAGCGATCAGAAGAAATGTCTCCGGAAATGTATGCGGAACTGGAGTCAAAGGCGATAGAGATGGAGTTTACGGGAGTACTCCCGCGAATTGCTTCCACCTTGGCATGGCTCGACGACGCCCAAGCGATATGGGGCGTCTCGCTCGAGCAATCCGTCACTGCGCCAGAGCAGGGGCGATTGCAAATCCGTCACCTGCAATGCACGTATGACGGATCATGGCAATGCTCAGAATGGCTTCGACAGTATATCGAGCATCGCGGGCGCCGCGTCGAAATAGCTGCCGATATTTCCACAACGGACGCCCGCGACGCTCTCGACATGATGGAAGACTCACTTAGTCAACCCGGGCACCAATCAAAGGACAAATCGCCATTGAAGTCGAGCGATCTTGACCATATTAAATCCTTAGAGTGGAAGGCTGACGACGTGTGGGCCTGGCTCGAGGTGGATAGCGGGTGCGGAGTAGGCCTACATTTTCAGCGCGTGTGCACGGATGATACTTGCAGACTCATCTACCTTGGCTATTACTATGCGGTATGAAATCTAACCAATCAGTCGACCGGGCGCCGGCTATAACGCTGAAATGTGTCCCAGGCTTCTTCTTGGCCGCCGCCGGTCACTTTAGTCGTTATGTGCCCACCTGAAATTCACCGAAGGCCGCATTGATGAGCCCGACCATATTCCGAGATGGCAGCTTTCGGTTTTACTTTTTCTCGCGCGAGGAGCCGAAAATTCACGTGCATGTTCAATGCCCTGACGGGGAAGCGAAGTACTGGCTTGAGCCCGTCGTGGCTCTGGCGCAGAATCATGGCTTGTCAGACCAGCAGGTTCGCGCCGCGCAGCGCCTTGTCGAGGAGCATATCGGTGAAATCCGCAGCGCTTGGACGAAACACTTCGGGAGTTGAGGTCACCAACGTTTCGCCGCACGGCTTCTGGCTGCTGCTGCGATCGGAGGAATTGTTTGTTCCTTTCTCCGAGTTCCCTTGGTTTCGTGATGCTTCTATCGGCGAGATCTCTCACGTCGAGTTGCTATCCGCCGAGCATTTGTTCTGGCCGGAGCTGGACGTTGATCTCGCGGTAGAGTCGATTCGCGACCCGAGCAGGTTTCCGCTCGTGTCGAAGCCGGGCACATAACCATGCGTTCGAGCGCTCTGGATGAGCGTTCTGCCAGGCGCACCGAGCGTGCGCGTCGCCATTCTGCCAACTCGGTGCGCCGTCGCGCGTTGCGCGCGGGCGCTCAACGCGAACGTTAGAGCTAATGGACATTCTCATGCGCGGGTTGGCCATATTTTTTGGCCTGTTCTTTGGCATGCTGGTCTGGTCGCGCGCTGTACGCTCGGCCCACTCACTTTGGCTGATCATTACGGCGCGGCGATCTGGGGCGCTCCCAACAGCGCCTTCATGGGTCGGGCTGCTGCTTACGCTACTTTCAGGCTTGGGACTGCTGGCGGCGGCTGGAGTATTTTCCTTTTATATTCTCTCGGGGCCTCATCGGCCCGAGTGGAATTGGTTTTTTGGA
>JAGQOW010000296.1 GCA_020427155.1 Planctomycetales bacterium
GTCGTCCCGTACGCTTCCCGCTTCGACTTGTTTAGCCGATGGCACTGCCGTCGAGTTGTGTTCCGTGCTTCTGTTCATAACGCATCCATATTCCTGCCCCCCTTTACTCCACCGGGGTTGCCCGGCTTCAGCGTTCGTATGAGGGCTCTGACTTCCGCAGCCCCTTCGTCTCCGACGAGTGCCTTAACGGGTCTGCGGATCTCTGCGCTTTAGTGGTTTGGCCTTCCGACCATTCCGTCCCCAACCACCGTCTATCCTTGCTCCTGCCGTCAATTGCACATCCCCTATTGCGACAGGCGTCCACAGCATCCTCTCCGGGCCGATCGTACGAGTCTGCCCAATCGATTTGTCTGCGGTTCGGGTTTCACCATTAGCTAGCAGGCTCACCAGTAGGCTTGGCCGAAACGGGTTCGCTTTACTACGGACTGGTCTTTCTCCTCCAGTTGCTTCCCACCCCGAACGGAGCAGACATCCTGCCGCGCCGTCGACGCAGTTACTCTCGGATACAGGTCGGAAATGACTACCTGAAGAGGACTTCCACCTCTCTGATCAAACAACCTCACACACGCACTAGCATGGGCGCCCTCGCCCGTGCAGGAGTGCGCAATCCAACTGCCCCGGCCGAATCTGTCTGAAATAGGCATTGGCGACGCCTAGCGGCTGCTCGCCGCGCAAAACTCGACGCGCAGCCAACCTCAAGAGGAAGCCTGCCTGGGCGCAACTGCAGGAGCCACCATGGCCTTGCGCATATCGGTCGCCACCGGAAACAAGGCGTCGAGGTATTTCAGCATCAGCACGAACAGCACCATCGCAAAGAGAATCATCCCCCAACCTGCGAAGGCATGTGAAAACTGATGTGCTGCAGCACTTGACACCCAGGTGTGCAGCAGGCCGGTCGCGACAATGCGAGTCACGTTCGAGATCAGCGCAATCGGCACCGTGGCCGCGAGAACGGTTGCCTGCACCCACCAGGGTCGATTGGGATTGAACAATAAGAACCCAATTCCCATGGCCACCATGGACATAAAGATACGCAGCCCGGAGCACGCTCGTTCTACGTCCAGAATTTGCTTACCCACGTGAATCTCGTTCCCGTTGGCCAACGCCGGCTGCCCGAGCAACTGGAGTGACCAGGTGCTCGCCTTGGTGGCGAACGCCTGCAGCGGCCGCGCCATTGCCTCTTCCAACCCAAAGGGAAGTGGCGTCATGAAAAACAAGAAACCGATCAGGGGGGCAGCCCACCAGAAGACACGCCCTCCCCAAATCAGCCAAGTCGCCCCCCCCAGCCAAAGCAGCATCGACCAATCTTCGACAGCGTCAATGTAGTACATCCCGCCAAAGACTCGCATTGCGACGCCGGCAACGATCAGCAGCAAGCCGAGGCTCGAGAATCGACTGGCGGGGAGCGTCTCGCGTCGACGCCACCCGCACCATGCGACAAACGGGATGACCAGAAATCCGTGAGAATAGTCGGGCTCGGATGCCCACTTCCCAACGATCCGCACCCAGTTCGGCCAGTAGGTGCCGACGAATACGGCAAAGAAGATCAACGCGAGCGCCGCGCGCCAACCAAACGCCCGCTCTTCGGGGCGTTCCGGAAGAGGCTTGGGTGGATTCTTCGGCGATGCTTCGCGATGGGCCCCCTCGCGTCGCGGCGTCGGATGGTGACGTCTGTTTTTCTTTTTCTTCATTTCTTCAGTCCGCCTTCATGAACCACCGGTAGATTTTCCACCCGACACATTCACGTTGGATCGCCGCAAGGGAGGAAAATGGCGGCAGCAGGCGCTCGCGGGCGCGGGCGCTGATTTGGGGCAGACTCCGCCCCCTTAACAGACGCGGAGAGAGGCACAGGAGGACGGCAATTCAATCCCCCCCAAAGGTTTGATAATAGTGAGCACCCCAACACTGTCAAGTGTTTCGCACCAGTCGGGGAACCACGAAGAGCTGCCAGTCACGGAAGCCCAAAACTGCGAGTTAAATTGGAATAAGATTCGATTCACCACTCGAATCAACCAACGAGAAGCCCGCTGTCAGCAGATTTTTGCTGTCGGCTATCATCAGTGAGTAGCGATTTCAACCAGGCACCAACTCACAGTGGCTTAATGGCGTTTTCTCGCGCAAACCCCCGACAGAGGGGCAGCCAAGAACTTCCACAATTCGCATCGCGTACCGTATCCTTAATAACTCCACCGACAACGCTTTCTTCCAACAACGCTCAGCGCTCCGTCCGTATCGTCGGCCGTTAACCAACCCAATGCCCCTTGGCCATTCCGGTGATTTGAAGTGAACTCAGACACTCAACTCGGAATTAACGACACCCAGATCATGTACTTTCCCGCCGGAAAGTCCGTGAGAATTCTGCACGGCGATCTGCGCGGCGCGACCGGCAAGATCGTTGAGCAGCGTGACGGCGGCCAACTACTTCTCGACATCGCCCCCGGGACGTTCGTCGTGGTCGGCCAAGTGTTCGTGGAGCTGCTGGAACAGTAGCGACTTGCTCGACCGCGAAGAGGTCACAACGCCCCATCGCTTCACGTGAGTGACCTGGGCTACTCGATCGAAATCACACGAATCGGGTTCGTGTAGAACAACAGGTCGGGACCTTCTTCAACGACCCGCCGCAACCGGGCTCGCAACACCACTCCCCCGCCCGACAAGCGCAGCGAGTGCGTCAGCAAGTGGCGTCCCTCATGGGGCG
>JAGQOW010000297.1 GCA_020427155.1 Planctomycetales bacterium
AGGCGCTTCGTGAATTCAACGACGAAGCCGATGGCGAACGAGCGTTTCATTGGGCCCTCGAGCACCTTGTCAACGAAAAACTCGTCGCAACCGGCGCTACTCCGGTTCGCGAGGTTTCCAATCCCGCCGGCTTTCTGAGAGCGGCCTTTGCCCGCGCGTTGGTGGATTTCCGGCGAGTGGCATGGAGACCCGGTCAGCCTCAACGTCCCCGCCCGGACGCTTGGATGAGCCGGCTTCTCCATCGCGATTGGATCGATGTCTTCCATCTCACCATCAGGCACTCCAGTACGCAAAGCGTTGTGGAGCGATTTCTGCTTGGCGAGCAGCGCGGCACCGTGCCCGACGATCCGATTGATGAGGACAAACCTTTCGGGGTGAATGCCAAAGATCGAGAGGCACGGATGACCGATGTGCAACGCCGATTCCAAGCGCGAGCACAGCAGATCGAAGCTGACTTCCAGGGCGATTCAGCAGCTCGCATCCAAGCCATCGCGGCCTGGTGCCGTAGCTACCTGGAGCAGGTCAAACAATGGTTTCCTGTCGCCTCCGATGTGCCCTTGCATTTCACCGACAGCGACGGCGAAGAGAGCGAAAGGCAGCTTCCGGTCATCGAAGGCAATCCTCTTGCCGAGCTTCTATGCGAAGAAGACCGTCGCCGTTTGCTCGACAGGCTGGCATGGACCGATCTAGCCACGCGGCACGACGGCAGCCTTGAGGCGAGGTTACGCAACTTTATCCAGGCGATTCTTGGCCCAGAATTCGCACTGACTGCCGAGGAAGCTGCCATCCTTTGTCGAATCGTTGCTCCTCCCGCTGCCAAACGCGGGAGGCCACCCAAAGCCCCGGAAAAGGAACGCATTCTGGTGCGCCTGCGGGAAGCCGCAACGGTCGCCGGGCTGGATTCCTCGATATTCGATTCCGTGTCCGTCATCTTCCCCTACTGGGACGATGACTCCCGCTCGGAATGCATCGAGTCCCGTGCAGAGCATGCGGGAGCAGGAGCAGGAGGCACACCATGATCGATCCTGAAGAACTTCCCACGCGCATGGGAGCATTGCTCGGTGCATACGGGCAATGGCGCGAACCTGGCGACAACCGAGCATTGAACGACGCTGAAGCCGAATTGGTGCGACTGCTTGCCGAGGACAGGCTCGCCCCGGGGACGCCATCCCACGGGCAGGCGGTCGGTCTGGTGGCTAGCAGCCACGAGGCGCGTCAACTGTGGACCACTCTTATCGGCATCCAGCAGATCATCGAGCAGGGCATGCTCGATGAAGTGCAACAGTCGCTGGACGATTTCGTCGAACCCAGTCAAGCCAATTTGACGACGGACTACGGTGACCAGGTCGTTAGCCTTGTCGCACGGATGAAAAGACGCCGCACCATGGCAGGAGGCGAGGGCTCGCAAATCCTGCGTTATGTCGCCGAAACCAACTGGGACGCCGTAGGCCGAGGCAAATACGTCGCAGGAGACATGGTCATGAGCCTCGTCTTCCCGTCGATGGATCCACACGCGGCGCCCACCGGATTCCTGATCGCCTGCCCGGTCGACGTGGTGCAAAGAAAGTACGCCGGAAAGCGTTTCCGCGTGCTTTTCGTAGAACCTGAAGCACAGGCATCCGAGCCATTGCAACACAAAACCCTCGAAGCCGGCCCCTTCGACAGTTCGGGTGAAATCGAGGTTCGGTTTGATGCAGAGGTTGGGGTGGGAAAGTGCGTCTTGCCTGTATGGATAGAGTGCGTTCACTAGACTATAGCTAAGCGAGAAAAATTATCATGCACAAGATCGCTTCAATAATCGGAGTGTTGGCAAGTTCAACACTGCTGCCGCTTTGCAATTCAGCATTGGCCCAGTCTAGACAAGACGTCGTGGCTACCGCCAACTGCGTCCTTTTCGAACAGTTGGACATTCGCGATTTTCGACTTGAATATTCGGATATTGAAAATGCACTTCGCTCAACAAATCTGTCCGAGCGAGCTACGCCGCAGGACATTGATGAATTTCGTCGATTCGTGACCTATCCAGATGGCTGTGTGGCGGACGAGGGTAAAGTAAAAAATCGGATGTCAAAATATGTTGTATCCGAGTTCATTGGCGTCCTTTCTGAGGTCTCCGGAAATCCTGTTGCAGCCAATGATCTGAACAGATCCCGCGCAAAGAAAGATTGCGCGCGACTGGAAGAACAAATGGATGGTGACGACGCTCTTGTGCGCTTTCAGGAAAACTTTGTTGCTCGCTATAACGAACACCCTTTTCTAAGCAGTCCAAAAATAAGCAACGCATCGCTTCAGGACATCAAGTGGCGTGCATACCACATAGGCCGAAAGCGGTTTGAAATGGGCGGGCAAACGGCGGTGGATAGATTTGCCGAAGCATTTTCTAGAATGCGGAATTCGATGAACAATGTTCCCGCGCGGCACGAGGATGTTCCATTGTTCTATCTAATTGACGCCAAATACTTTCCGGATCGTAATAGTTCTTTGTTCGGAACAGTGTCTGCAGGGAGTGATGAGCCGCTGGATTTTGTCTCCTATGTTGCTTGGCGGAGGACCTGGAGATACATCATTACTGGCAAATTTGGTTCCACAGGCCCCGCTGCGGTCTTGGAAGATGCAGGGCTGATCGACATGTCGGCGTCGCCAGAGATCGACCTGACGCCATACCTGAACGGAAGGTCTCCCGATTCCGAACAAT
>JAGQOW010000028.1 GCA_020427155.1 Planctomycetales bacterium
AGGTCGCCGTCGCCGTCTAAGTCAGCCGCATTCGCGCTCGACGCTCCTTCGGCAGAAGTGGTGATCGTGTGGGAGGTGAAGTTCTGGCTGCCATCGTTTTCGTACCACGCGATCTTGTGGTCTAAGCTCGATGCGCTGAGGACGTCGAGGTCGCCGTCGCCGTCCACGTCCGCCGCAAACACGCTCTCTGCCCCATCGGCTCCTGTGGAGATCGTCTGCGGATCGCCGAAGACGCCACTAGCCGCAGCCGGACTGACTACCGTGACCTGGTAATCCTCCACCTCGCCGCCGGTTGCCAAGCCCATTACGCCCAGTGCGCCTGCCGTGCTCAAGCGGAAACGGGCATAGGTCGTGCCGGAAATCGCATAGCTCGGCACGTCGAAGGTGAGCAAGTTGTCGCCCAGGGCGACAGCGCGGGAGGCGAAAATCTGTTCCCCCGGTCCGCCCCATGAGCCGTCGCCGTTGAAGTCGATCCAGGCATCGAGCTTACCCGGGGAGCCCTGCACGTTCACAGTTACCGTGGCAGCGAGTGCGCCGACCTGAATGGCGCCAAACGTGACGCCGTCTTCGTCAGCGCCGTCCGCGTCGGCGGCTGCCGAGTGCGTGCCGTCAGTTTCAGCATCGATCGTTGCCCCCAGCCTGGGAGCGCCGACGACAACGACGTGTTCCGCCCCGCCTTCGGCTAACGTGGTTGGATAGGGGAGCGGCGCATCGCCAAAGTCGGAAGCGAGCAGGATGCGTCTTTCCAGCAGTTCGAACCCTGCATCAATCGCCAGGCTGCTTGACCGCTGCCGACGATCCCGCACGCTGCGTCGCCTCGTGCGCCGAGCAGCAGAGCCAACCGATTTCCACCAACGAGAGCTTCTCATGGCAAATCGCAAATAGAGGAGAACGATTCTTCGAAATCACGCCACCAACGCATCCCTTGTCTCTGCGCTCTGGGAGTTCCTGAAGCTTCCATCCTACCCCAGCGCGCGGCCAAAAAACATGGTAGCACCACCCGCGTGCAACTGCAATAATCACCCCAGACTCTGTTGCACACGTTGCAGTTTTGTCCCAAAAGTTGGGATCCCGGCACAGCGGACAGAATCGAAAGCGGATAGCGGAAAGCCGAAAGCGGAGGGGGGATAGTTTGGGGTTAACCACCCTAAATCGACTAAGCGGCAGTTTGTTTTTCTGCTGCGATTTTTCTCTTCATCAGGGCAAGCACTGTCAGGCCGAAGACGCAGATCGTAAATACGATCCCGTTGAACGTGCGGCCGGTCCACTCGGCCCAGGGCCAGGGGTACTCGAAGAAGCCGAAGTTCAAGTAGAAGTACAACCAGGCCGTGAAGAGCAAGGTCCAACGTGCAAAAGCCCTGCCTGGCTGAAACCGGCTCGAATTACGAGCCGCCAGAAACGAGAAGACCACGGCAAGCAACATCGGCGCCACGCCGTAACAAACCCAGGTCCAAATCAGATCATTGCCGGTTTGGCCGTTGCCAAGCTGGCGAATGGTCTTCCCGGCAATTGGCAGCAGCGTGAGCGGCAGCACCTGCCAATAGGGCCACCAACGCCCGCCCAGCGAGGCCACGATCGGTATCACGACCATGATCAGACCGATGTCGTAAAAGGCGTCGACCGCTGCGATTTCCATGAATTCAACCGCAAACAACAGCGGCAAGTGACAGACAAGCATCACTATCTCGAGCGGCAGCGAGATCAGGGCATCCTGGTCTTCGGTCGGCGGATTGATCAGCCGCCGGTTGAGCCAGGCTCCCAGCCCCAACACAGCGCCCATCACTGCACCGAATACGGTTTCCATCACGTTCCACCAGTTGAGGTGCAGCTTGGCGAAAAACGTCTGGCTCAGCATCTCGCGATTCCAGGCACTGTAGGCCTGAATCGATTGTCCCAGCGGAAATCCCAGAGCTCCGCCCAACAGGCCCCACAAGCCCAGATTGCAAGCCAACCGATCGCCACGAATGCCGCCCGCATAGACCATGAGTGTCACCCAGGCAAAACACACACCCCCCCACCACTCGTACCTCGGCTCGACGTTGCCCTCGGGTTCCCAAAACCAATGGTCCGAGAAGTAGAACCTCGGCAGAATCCTGTTCTCTGGATCAAAGGGCATGTTGAGCAAGAAGTTGCCCAGAAAGAACATCGCGACCAGCAGCAACATCACCAGCAGAATCTCTTTGGTGCGATAGCGCACTTCGCTCAACCCCATGCCCAGAAACACTCCGGCAAAGCCGATCCAGAGGCCCCCCTTGATTGCCAGCCCGAGCATGCCCCAACGCAGCGCGGCCCAATGGCCGATCAATTCGGCGTCGTGCGTCAGGCCAACCGTCGAGCCATAGGTCATCGACCCGCCGATACCCATCGCCAGCGTGCCCCAAGCAACCGCCCGTGCAAGCGAAATCGAAGAGGCCTTGGGGCACAACAGCAGTACCAGCGTGAGGCTTACCAACAGCCCGGCGATCATCGCGCCGGTTTCGTGACCATACTGCCCCCGAATGCCCCAGGCCATTCCTCCCGCCATCGAAGCAAACACCACCGGTTGCCACCAGGGAACTCTCCGCCCGTCTGCTTCGCTGGTCAGTTTCGTCATATTCGTTCCTTGTTTCCAACAGTTCCATTCAAGCCGGGATCATCCTAACAGAAACGCCCTTCAGGCTGAATTCCAGTCGCTGCGCCGCGGACGAGCGAGCATCCGGTTGGCCCCGTCGTCGTTGACGAACTGCTCAGCCACGGGATCCCAATCGAGCCGCTTCTCTTGCTGCAGTGCGATGTTGCCCAAGTGACAGATCGTCGCTGTGCGATGACCGACCTCCACAGGTTCGATCGGCTCTTCGCGCGACTTGACGCAATCCAGAAAGTTTCGCACATGATCGGCGTAGAAATCCCCCGGTTTGGCAACAGTGCGCAACGGATTAACAACCGGCAGCCGCTGGTCATTTGCCTTCAGTTCAACGCTGGCTAAAGACTCGGGATACGTCTTCACACTTCCCTGGCTAAACTCTACCCATCCTTCCGAGCCTTCAAATCGAGTACCAAAGTACGGCGGTTCACTTGCGCAAATCAACTCCACACCATTGGCATACCTGGCACGAAACTCGGCGCGAAGTGCCGTATTGAACAGGCTGCCCGCAGGGGGCCACTCGGCTTCGATCCCTTCCACTTCGACGGGGCCGGTCAAGCTTGTGCCGTTGCCACACTGGGCAATATCCAAAGCGTGGGCCCCGAAATTGGTAATCTGGCCGCCGGAGTAATCCAAATTGAATCGGAACTTGTAGATGCAGCGGTCTTTGTGGTACGGAGCATCGGGGGCAGGGCCAAGCCACATCGGATAGTCAAAACCTGCGGGCACCGGCATTGGCTTCCAGCCGGGGCCCGGCCCCTGTTTATTGTTCAAAGCAATCAACGCCCGAATGGTTTGCAGTTCGCCTATATACCCATTGCGAACCAACTCGCAAGCGAAACGCACCCGGGCATGAGAACGCCACTGGCTGCCCGTCTGCAAAATGCGCTGGTGCTTGCGGACCGCTGCGACCATGTCTTTGCCGTCTTGCACTGTCAAGCTAAGTGGCTTCTGGCAAAAGATGTCTTTGCCCGCTTCGGCAGCCATGATGGTCATCGCCGCATGCCAGTGGTCTGGCGTTACAATCGCCACCACGTCGATGTCGTCGCGACCGATGATCTCGCGAAAGTCGCTGGTGGCAGCGATGCCTTGGAACTCTCCCGAACGCTTACGCGACGCATAATACTCGTTGGCTGCTTGCAGTCCCGGCTCGAGCCCCATCACGGCATTCTCGTCGCGATATCCCTTGCTGCTACGATTGACGTCGCAGAGGGCAACGACTTGCACATCGTCGTTCTGCATAAACAGCTGCATATCGGGAATGCCGCGCGTGCCCAAACCGATTACCCCTACCGTGATGCGATTGCTCGGCGCATTGGCGCCGAAAACCGACCGCGGAACGATCACGGGACCAGCAATGGCAGTTGCAGAAACGCCTGCAGCGGATTTAAGAAAACTTCGGCGAGACGGCAACGATTTGATGCTTGTTGTTGTCTGACGCATAAGAAAGCCTCTCGAAAGGGCATGAGACGAAACCGTCGCGCTCTCTAAAATCCGTATTACTGTTTGGTGATCGTTAAATGATCGAACAATCGATCATCCAACGAGTAGGAACGAAGCTCCAGCACCCCGCCGTTAATATGCACCATCACATAATGATGACCGTAGCGCACATGGTTTTGAAAGAACGGTCGATACGGCCCCGGAGTTTCCAAGCCGCCTCCGCCGCCGCCCGTGATCATGTAAATCGGCGCCCCCTGCTCTCTAGCAGCGCCGCCTGCGACGGGCCAGGTCCTTTCGTACGAGTGAATATGCCCGTTCCAGACAAGATCGACGCCGTATTTTTCGTACAAGCCTACGAGTTGGCGGGCATCGGTATCCCCGCGATCGCTGATGTTGGTCTTCCAAAGGTCGCCGTAGTCGTTTTCGTCCGAAGAGTACGGCGGATGGTGATGGCAGACGAACTTCCATCGCGAATTGGATTCACTCAGTTCCTTTTCCAACCATTGATACTGCTCGCTGCCCGGACCTACGTTGCGATTCGAATCGATCATAAAGAACTGGGCGTTGCCGTACTTGAATTGATAGTAGTACTCTGGCGCTGGCAGCGACATGTATTGATAATAGAGCGGAGAGTCGTCTTCGTGGTTGCCCAGCACCGGGTAGAAAGGAACTCGCGAAATCAACTCTTCCATACCTGGGAAGAAATGCTGCGTCCAGTGATCTGGGTTTCCTCCTGTGCTGACCAGGTCGCCGGCATGTACTGCAAAACTGGGCCGCTGAGCCCAGGCCAGCTTGGCGAGCTTTGCCGAAACCTCCGGGTTGCCCTGCGTGTCGCCAATAACGGCAAAAGCATAGGGTCGATTCTCGTCTACTGCCGTTGTAAAAGTATAGCCGTCGCTGAAGGCCCCTTCGCCTGCCTCGTTCTCAGTCTCCACGCGATAGAAATACTGCGTGCCGGTTTTAAGTCCCTCCAGTCGCACTTCGTGCACTTCACGCGACCCCGGCACAATCTGCTTGTTGCCGCACAGAAACGTTTCGCCGTAATGCACGATGCTTGTCCCCGGCTTGGAGGTTCGCCACATGACGGTCATGCCGTCCTTGGTGCCATACTGCAAGTAAGGTTTGATGACAAACTCCATCTCGGTCGCCTTCTCTGGAGCAGGAAGATTCACTAGTTGAATCCCGTGTTCGAACTCTTCGTCTACCCATTTTGCATTGGCAGCCAAATCGAACAGCGAGATCGATCGAATTCGACCGTTGTGAAACACATTGTGATTGCGGTCTCGATAAACGCCAATGGTAAACGGCGCCGTGCTCGGATAGCGAATCGCGCCAGATTGAGCGTCGCTCGATGCGTCGAGCTTGCCATTGACGTAGAGTTCCATCTTGGCGCCATCGTAGACGCCTACGACGTGATACCAACGGCCAAGTTCATAGTGCGTGTTGCCCTTGAGAAACGTCAAGTGGTCGCGGTCGCCCCGCCTGCCTCCCTCGCTTCCCAAGGTAAAGCTAAAAACTTGCTCATCGTATCCCAGCAGCCAGCCGACCTTTTCGTCGCCGTTGTCTTGCAGCGCCCCGATTATTCCTCCCTTCGATTGTCGCTCGTCGACGCTGACCCACGCCGAAACGGTAATCGCCCCGGTGGGCAATACTTGCGACACTTCGCGGTGTTCATCGGCAATGACACAATCGGATGCCCAACCTGTAAACTGCAGCGACTCGCCAAAGTCGTCTTTTACCAGACTCAGACGCCCCGAAAGTTTGCCGTCAGGACCAAGCCTGGCAACGAGTTTATCCTCCTTGATCGCCACGCTGTCGAAGACCCACCGCGCCAGGGGATCAGGGCCTTTATGAGCAAAAGCCTCGCTTCCATAAGCAGCCCAGCAGAGCAGAATCAGGATCTTGATTCGCCAACCTGGCACGAATCTTTCTTGTCGGTCGATGGTGTTGCTCATAGATGTCTACTTTCAAGTCGGCTAATTAGGTTCTGGATCAGATCGGATAAACTCCATGATATCTGCCAGGTCTTGAGGCGCAAGCTCCTTCTCCAACCCTTCGGGCATAAAAGAGACACCCGAACTCGCGAGTTCATCGATGTCGATCCGCAGAATCGTGTGTTTCTTGCCTTGGGCGTCGACCAATTCGATGCTGTTAGCTGTCTCGGCAGCGATCAGACCGCTCTGTTGCAATCCATCTGCAGTCAACACCGTATAATTGTGATACTTCCCATCGACGGCACGATTCGGATCAAGGATCGCAGTCATTAGGAACGCCGACGACTTGTCCTTCAGCGCAGCGAGATTGGGGCCAACCTCGGTGCCAATCGTACCATGCCGGTGGCAAACGGCACAAGTTTTGGTGAACTGTCTCGCCCCGTTTGCGACATCTCCCTCCAACGATGCAGCAGCCTCGTAATCGACGAGAACTTGTGCGCGAGAAGAAGCAGAGCCATCGCCAAAGATTTCCAATGCAGCAGCGCGAACGCGGGGGACCGGATAACCGAGCAAGCGCCAACGCGAGGAAGGATCGAGATCTTTCACAGGCAGTGTGCCATCGGCAAGTGCCTTCAGCAATGCTTCGACCCACTCGCTGCGCGAGAGCAACGTGGCCAGAATCTCGGCCTGGAGTTGCGGCCCATGGCTCGTCCAACCACCAAGGAGTCGATCGACGAGATCGCCGGGGCGAATCCTAGCCATCACTTGCACTGCCGAGCGCTGTAACTCTACCGGTTCACGAGGCGACAAGAGTTCACTGAGCAATTCCAAATCCTCTGTACTAGCGGCAGCTTCATTGCCCAAGAGCTGGATCGTAGCCAGCCGTTGCTCTAGTGCCGCGGCGGTGTCGCCAACAGCATCTCTTGCCGCGTCGAAGAATGGCAGGGCATTCTCGGCCAAAGCCGGATTCCCCTGTGCAATGGATTCCCACGATTGATTCCTACGACGCAATGCAGAGAAGCAACTAGCCAGCGCTCGAAACTGCCAGTCCCTCGCCTCGGCAACGCCGGACTGCTGCAATACCAAGTTGATTACGCGCGCCGCACCCCCCGCAACATCTCCGCCCAAGGAAGTCGCAATCAGGTCTTGTAGCAACTGCTCATGGCCGTTGATCGAGTCGGGCGCAGCGAGCATTGCCGCCAGCATCTCCGCTGCAAAGCGGTGAGAGGAACAAATCACCGCAGCCCGTAGCCAGCTGTCTCCAGTGTCTTGCAACGCCAACTTCAATAGCACGCTCCCCGCAGAAGCATCATCGAGTTCACCTAGTGAAAGTGCGACCTGAAGCCGCACGTGCGGATCAGAATGATCGGCTAGGGCAATGAGGCGTTCAGTAAGTTCAGGGCTCGACGATAATGACGGCTCGGCCAGCGAGATCGCCCGTGCCACAACATAGGGATTGCTATCTGCGAGCGCAACGCGCAAAGCCTCCTCGTTTAGTTGTCCGAGTCCATCGAGAGTTGCCAAGGCATGAAGCCGACCGAGCGGGCGCGAGTCATCGGCAATCAACGAAAGCAATTCAGGAGCTATCGTTAGATCGTTACGCTGAACGAGCAGTTCCTGAGCCGTATCGCGACGCCAACCGTTGTCGGCGCCAAGCTGCTGAACGAGGGCTGCAGAGTCAAGCTTCGTCAAATCAGGAATCGCCCCCGGCGGTTGGTCGCGACGAAATACTCGGTAGATTCGTCCTTGTCGACGGCCGGCATAGAGATCGAGCTTTACCTGCCAGTCCTCAGGAATCCACTCGGGGTGTTCAATCACCTGCCGATACATATCGGCCACCCAAAGGGCGCCATCAGGGCCTGTGGCTGTCCGCACCGGTCGGCACCAGGGGTCAGTCGAGCTAAAAAACTCAGAAGATTGCTCGTCTCGATGCCGCGTCGCCTGGTAGGTAACGCCGTTGGGCGACAGCATCAATCGGCTCACGAGGTTGTGGACCGGTTCGCAGATGAAAGCCGCCCCCTGCACGTCCTCGCCCAATGTTGAATCGCGAAAGATCAGCGGGCTACATGCCGACGTGAAACGGTTGGCGTCGAACAGATCGTTGAAGCGGTTGACGGTTCGGCTCGTCGGGAACACGGGCGGGGCAACGGGTGGATCGGTCGTTGCCACCTTGGGCGAAGGCGCCGGGACATAAGGATTGCGGCCAAGATATCGATCGTCGACGACAAAATGGAGCAAGGGTTCACCGTTGGTATTTCCAAACCAGTGGCCCCAGTCGTTGTGGCAGCGCCCATACTGGCTGCGGCCGCTCACCGATTCGAGGTACCCCTTGTCGGGGAAGATTCGTGCATCTCGACCCGAGACGCTCACCTCTTCGCCTGTCTTGACGCAAAGCACTTTGCCATTGTCGTCGCCGCAGGCAAGGTATAGCCAATTGTCCAAGCCTCGCGTGAAGCCGCTCATTTGGTGTTGTGGATTGGCTTCCGAGAAGTTCGTATACAAGACCTCTCTCAAATCTGCGCGACCGTCTCCATCGGTGTCCTGGGCATAGAAGACGTCCGGCACGCAACTCACTAGCGCTCCCTTGCGCCACGGCATTACACCGGTAGGATAATGGAGCGCGTCGAGAAACAGCACTGCCTCGTCGTACCGTCCG
The DNA here is from genome assembly GCA_020427155.1 of Planctomycetales bacterium. Classification (GTDB taxonomy): domain Bacteria; phylum Planctomycetota; class Planctomycetia; order Pirellulales; family Lacipirellulaceae; genus Bythopirellula. Next base: position 8,657 of record JAGQOW010000028.1, read on the forward strand.
TCGCCATTGGTGTCGGACAATACCTTTACCCGTCCTCCGGGCATGCCGTCGTCGTTCGCGCCGCGGGGGTAATCGGCCATCTCAACAACCCACAGTCGGCCATCTGCGCCTACGGCGAAGTTCACTGGGTCAGCAATCAACGGCTCTGCGGCAACAAGTTCCACAGCATACCCTGCAGGCACCGTGATCGACCCTAGCCCGTCTTCCGGCGAGAGCGGGCTGCCGGGAACGCTGTCGTTGACCAGTTGATGCAACTCTCGAAAGATGATCTCCTCGGCGCCGCTCGACCAGCGGCCCGGCTTGTTGTAGAAGACCATCGAGAAATCGACTTCATAACCACCTTCAGACCGCATCGACTCGGGGACCACGTAGCCGAACACATCGTTGGCATAGGCGGTAACCCAGACCGCCCCTTGGGTAAGCTCTCGTTTTGCCCGCAGAGAATACTCCGAGCAGACTTCCCCCCCCAGCATGACCATCGTCAGCTGATCGCCAAACCGCCAAACCTGGATCGGCATCGGATACGACTCGGGCAACCGGCCCATGCGCTCGAAAACATCGAGCATCCGCTGACCGTAAACGCGGACCTGCGCTTGACGGCTGTTAAGATCCTCCTTGTATTTTCCGAGCGGAGAACGGTCGAGCGGCAGGCCGGCGTAGCTGAAATTGCTTTGCACTTTGGCCGTGATTTCGGTCATCGGCCCCTGGGCCAAACGGAGCACTTCGTCCGAGAGTTCTTTGCCTTGGTGTTGTGCCATCTCTAGATCTCGTCCCGTGGCACGTGTGGGATTGGCATCGGCGCCACAGCCGATCGTGCAAAGCGCTACCACGTCGGGGGAAGCAGCCTCGACATTCTTGGCAGCGTACCCAGCCCAGTCGCCATTGATGCGGTTGTGTTGCCCAGTAAAGGTCGTGCAGTGGCAGGCATAATTGAACACGACGCCGCGGACTACTTCTCCCGTTGGATCGGTAATCTTCAAAATCGGGACCGAATGATCTACCGACCCGCCTGGATTGGGCCGCATGCTAAGATAGTTGCCGTTCTCATCGATTGTACGCCGATTCACGGCAAACGACGCCTTGCCTTCGGCCGTGAACATTCTCCCTGGTTTCAAATCGGTAATCGCGTCGGCGCAAGCCTGGATAATGTGGGCCGAAATCGCCTCGCCATAACGTTTCGTCGCCGCAATCTCTTCCTCTTTGAGAGGAAATTCATACAGATTGATCATATTCAACAAGTCGAGATGCGGGGCTGTGTGTGAATGCGTTCCACAAAGCGCGAATTGGGCGCGGTCGATCCCGTGTTGCAGCTCCAATTCGGCGTGAATCTGCTTGGTCAAGTAGCCGGGAAAACCGATCGTGTCGACCGCCACCAGCAGATGCACCTTGCCGTCGCCGTAGCGTAGCGCCATGACTCGCGCGTAGAGTCGCTCGTCTACGCCTTCAAATGCTGTCTTTCGGTCGCCATAACCGGAAAGTCGAATCGGCTCGGTCGGCGTTACGTCTACCTTGGCAAAGCCAAACTGCATCGGCGTCTCTTCGGCAGCCCTACTCTGGTCGGTCACAACAAAAGCACCGCCGAACAGCAAGCAACACACAAATACAAAAACTCTAAACACGGAAGTTCCTTTCAAGAAGGAATGAGCGCAGGTCATCAAATCACATGGACGGCGCTAAATTGACGCTGCAAACCATCACTCGCTTGCCTAGGCCAAGCCTTTGATCATTCGATTGAGAATGTTGCTGGTAATCTGTTGGATCCGCCGGTCGGGCCCCATGGGTTTTGTGTAAACGTTAGGACGCACATAGCCGGGCGGTTCGCTCAATCCGTCGGCCCACCAACAGGTGGCTGCGTTAAACACAAAGTTACCTTTCAATCCGGGATACACGGTTGCGGTGTACTGTCCCCCGTTGGGCTTGCCGGGACCGCTCTGCGTGGGACTCGTGGCGACGATCTCCAGACCCTCGATCGCCGCGGGATCGCCATGCCACTCCCAACCGATCAGCCCCGGCACAGAATCGCCCTGCTTCATACCGGTATTCTCATAGATCCAGTGCTCCGGCAAAGAACAAACCCAATCGGCGCCGCCGGTGACCGGGCCGGTACTATGGGCCCCCATCAATTCGTTGGCATAGGGGCGTTCGTGCACAAGCGTCGACATGCTCTCAAACTCGCGCATGCCTCCCGCAGGCCCAAAAACCCCTGTGCGTTCGAAACCTCGCACTTTCGAATCGAGAAGGATCCGACCACACACTGCATTGCCCGAGAAGAAACCCACGTTCAAGCCCTCGGCGATCGCTTGCTGCACATGGCGAAACATCTCGATCGTCCAATACTCATCATGTCCGACGCTCAGAAAACCCTTTGTCCGTCGCAGGCTGGCAGGATCGTAGTGTGTATCCTGATTCGAAACATAAGAAACGTCGTATCCCTGCGCCTCGAGCCAATAGACAAACGGAAACTCCCACAGAAAGAATTCGCCCGATCCGATCGAAAGTGGTTGATCGAGAATCTGGCAGTACTTGCCGTAGGGTCGATTGAAACTCACCTGAACGTTGGGACCCCAATACCACTGGTTGACGCCGTCGTCGTACAAGGCGAATTGCGTCGGCCAGCGATTGTATGCCTGCCAGGTGTGGTCGCTGCATTGAAAGAGCAGATCGGCCTGCCGGTCGTCGCGGACGATGAAGATAACGTAACTCTGCAACCCTTCGTCGACTGTGGTCATCTTGCCGACGTAGACGCCGCTGAGCCAGTCATCAGGTATCGTCAATTCGGCAGCAACCTCCCACTGGCAGTTGCGCAGACGTAGCGGACCAACCTCGGGATCTGGCATTGTCTTCGATTCAATCTGTCCGAGTTGTTTCAGCAGCCTCCCGCCCGTCCCGCCGTAATAACCCAGGCGGTAGATATCGAGCGTCAGAGCTGAGGCGGGATTGGTGCTGACGAAAAACTGAATCGTCTCGCCTGTACGCAAACTGGTGTGCGAACAGAAGCCTTCAATCCCAGGGCTACGAAACTTCGTCGCCGGGTCGATGCGCGTGAGGTCCAGCAGCCAATCGCGGGTACCTGGCAGTAAATTCTCTTTCTCGACGGCGCTAAGCGCTGTGGGCGCGCCCACGGCTTTCATCGAAGTTAAAGCCAACGAACTGGCAACCGTTCCTTTCAACAATGAGCGTCTGTCTATTGGGCCAGATGTCATCGCCAGTAAGCCCCTTTCGAGATGATGTTAGCGGTTGGTCTATCCAACTCATTGAAACAAGGTACCGATTTATACCATATTGACCCAGCAGGCGTTACTTTGCGAGTTCGCCACGCCGTTTGGCTACCAGATGAGCTTTCCAGTCTATGCGGATCTGCCCCGCATCGCGCAGATAATTCTTGATTACCCCAGCCGGGACGATAGATTAGTGCTAGTGTCTCCGCAAGAACGGGTCGTGCGCCAAATGTGGTTCATTTAGTAATACTGTAAAGCGCTGATTGAGAAGATTGATATGCAAAGACTCGCCACCAGGCAACTGAGGCGCTTATTGTGCCTGATCGCAGGAATCTGGGCTTTTACCGTCCTCGCCACTCCGCAGGTTTCCGCTCAACCGCTTGATGACCCCGCGTCGGATCTGCTCGACCACCTGACGCGCCCTCAACCGGGAAGCACCAGGCGAGCTTCGAGCAGCGACCCTGATCTGGATGCCAATGGCGATTCCAAAACCATCCTGCCTGGCCAGACTCTCGTGCTCGCCGACTTGGAAGGGCCTGGCGTCATTCATCATATTTGGAACACTACAGCTTCGCTTGACCCGTTCTCCGGGCGATCACTCGTATTGAGAATTTACTGGGACGGTTTGGATAAGCCCAGCGTTGAGGTCCCTTTGGGCGACTTTTTCGGGGTAGGCCACGGAGTTCAGGCCTCGTTCCAATCGCTGCCTGTTGGCGTCTCCTCGCTGGGCCGCTCGCGAACCTGCCGCTGGAAGATGCCGTTTCGAAAACGGGCCAAGATTACCCTCACCAATGAGCGAGCGGACTTCGGACCGACGGCCTGTTACTACTACATCGACTGGGAAAAGGTGGAACAACTTCCGGAAGACACGCTCTATTTTCACGCGCGCTATCGCCAACAAACTCCTGCCAAGCCGGGCGATCATGTGCTCCTCGAAACCGAAGGGCGTGGCCACTATGTGGGTACAGTCTATTCAGCCCACCAAACGCGCACAGGCTGGTTTGGCGAGGGAGACGATCGCTTTACGATCGATGGCGAAGCGACCCCGTCGCTTCGCGGGACTGGCACCGAAGACTACTTCGACGATGCCTGGGGTTTTCGAGAATTCGCCGGTCCTTTTCACGGTGTCACTTTGTACGAGGGACCAATGGCCGGCGACCGCGTGACCGCTTACCGCTGGCATCTAACTGATCCAATTCGCTTCAGCAAGTCTCTGAAGGCATCCATCGAACACCGGGGCAGCACCTACAGCGAAACAGCCGAGAAACTTTCGAGCTCGGGCGAGCGTGAAGATTGGATCAGTTCGACCGCCTTCTGGTACCAGTCGCCCGCCACCACTTGGGAAGAGCCGCTCGCCGCAGCCAAAGACCGCGTGGCCCCTTACAAAATACTCCTTGCCAGTTTGCTCACCAAGCGAGCTACGCCGGACAAGACCGAAATGAGCGAGGCTGGAGTATCATTCAACCCAGGAGTCGCCGACGGGGAGATCGCGTTTGACTTCGAAGTCGAAAAAGCAGGCCGATACAAGTTCTCTGCGATCTTGCTGGATAACGTCTTCGGTGGCCGCTATCAGCCGCTACTAGACGATCAACCGTTGGGGCCTGTACTGGATATGTGCAGCAAGGGGGGAGACTGGCGAGAATACGTCTTCGATTTGCACGACTTGGAAAGTGGCACGCATACCTTCAAGTTGTCGGGCAGAGGTTCCTCGCCACTTCAGCGCACCATAGGCCCGAAGTTGTACAGTGTGGGAATCAGTAGCCTCATCTTGCTCCGCATGGAAGACATGCCAGGATTTCAAAGGTAATGCTGATTCGGCGGAACCGGCATGGCTTCGACGGGACTCTGATTATGACCAAATCGAAATGTGATTGCTCGCGATTGTTTGTTCGGGTTCTTATTACGGTCTGTCTGTTAGTCGTCGTAGAGAGCAACTGCGCGACTGCTGCAGAGCAAGCAGTCTTCCGCGTAGGCTATGCCAGGCAAGACATCACTCCCCAGGCCCCCATGCCGATGTGGGGCTACGGCGCTCGGCACGACCTGCTGTCTCAAGGCACGCTCCATCCGCTTTACGCCAAAGCAATTGTCATCCAGGCGGGCGACGAGAAACTGGCCCTCGTGGGGCTCGATTTGGGGCGCGGCCCCACGCGGCCGATGACCGAAAGAATCCGTGCCGCAATATCTGAGCAGGCCGGCATCGAACACGTGATGATCAGCGGCAGCCACACGCACCATGGCCCAGTGATCGAGTTGCTCGATCACGAAGGCTTTGGCAAGGGCACATTCGACGCCGCTGTTGCCTACAGCAAGGAACTGCCCGACCTGATCGTGCAGGCTATTCTGGCAGCCGACCGTGCGGCCCAGCCCGCGGGCCTTGGCGTGTCGACCGAGGAGGTCGCGTTCAATCGAAACCGTCACACGAAGCGCCAGCCCAAAGCAGTCGACCCCATGCTGGCGATCATAAGGTTCGATGCCGTAGGGGGCAAGCAAGCTGGACAACCGATTGCCGTACTCGTCAACTACGCCGCTCACCCGGTGATGACCGACGGTAGTATTCTGAAGTTTTCGCCTGACTATCCCGGCTTCTTGGAAAACAAAGTCGAGAGTGAATTGCAGACTGGCTGCGTCTTTATGCAAGGAGCCGCTGGCGACCTGAGCACCAATCCGCCTGCAGGCTCCGCGGGTCCAGAAGCCTACGGCGAACTGTTGGCTTCGCATGTTCTTAAACTGGCCCAGGCGACAGAAACTAAAGTTCCCGAAAAGCCTTCCTTGCAGGGCCGAGTCGATCACTTCCAATTCAAATCGCGCGTCAACTTCAATAACCCGCTGATTACCTTCACATACAGCGAAGCCTTTTTTCCAGAGCTCATTCGTTGCTTCGCCAAGGAGTTGCAAGACGGCGTTCCGCCGGAACTCAACACCGTCCTGCTTAACCAAGAAATTGCCTTAGTCGGCGGCTCTGGCGAGTTCTTCTGCAACCACTCGAATCGCCTTAAGCAGCGATCCTACGTCGGCCACACTTTGTTTTTCGGTTACTGCAACGACCACTACCTCTACTTTCCTACGATCGAAGCCGTTTCGGAAGGCGGTTACGGTGCAGACCCGTCGGTCTCGCCTGTCGAAGTTGGCGCAGGCGAGAAGATGATGAATCAGGCACTGATCAACATTTACACCATGCTGGGAAGAATCGCCGAGGAAACCGAATGATCCGTACACCAGTTATCCTGGTTCAGTTTGCCGCACGACTCCATATAATCGTCGTCCTGACCATTCCCCTCGCAAGCCAAGACGCTGCCGCCGAACAGGCGCCTAGGTTCCCCCACCGTGTGGATTGCGAGGGCACTTACCCCGGACATCTCCAGGGAATCTGTCTCGACGAACAAGGAAACATCTATTGGAGCTTTACCACCTGGCTCGTTAAGACCGACCCCCAGGGCAAACTCATCCACAAAGTCCCTGTCGCCAACCATCACGGCGATCTCTGTTACGACGAGGGCAAAGTCTATGTTGCCGTAAACCTCGGAAAGTTCAACGATCCCCAAGGCAACGCCGACTCCTGGGTCTACGTTTACAAAACAGCAAACCTGAAAGAAACTGCCCGCCATGAAGTGCAGCAAGTAAAATTCGGAGCCGGCGGAGTGGCGGTCCATGACAATCGCTTTTTGGTGGTAGGAGGTTTGCCTGGCGACCGCGAAGAAAATGACATTCACGAATTCGACCAAGATTTCAATTACGTGAAGCAGCACTCCCTGGACAGCGGACAAACCTACCTTGGCATCCAGGGGGCAACCTACTCAGAGGACGCTTGGTGGTTTGCCTGCTACGGTCAGCAGCTGCTGACCGCAAAGACTGATCTTGAGATGTTAGGCCGCTACACGTTCGAGTGCGGCCTGGGAATTGTCGGCTTGGGAGAAAGCCAATTCTACATCGCTCGCGGGAAATGCCAGAAAGAGATTGGCTGCACTGGGCATTTGCTGCTAGCCGTGCCCGACGAAGAGAACGGCCTCAGGGTCCTCGCTCCGCAGACAGGCCAATAGTTCCTCAGTTCCTCAATTGTTGTTCCGCCGTGCGATCGAGTGTTAGTGGCCTGCGAGTTGCTTGATTTCTTCCGCTGCAAGCGTCCCAAGATAGAGCCGTACGTCTTTTAGTCGACCATTCAAGTAGTCGTTCGCTCCAAACCCAATCTTAAGCTGCTCGTCGTTGGTCAAATCGTATTCGTCGCCTTCGAACTTAGAAGAAGCAGCCACCAGTTGGCCATTGACGTACAAACGCAATTCATCCGCGGCTCGCACCGCCGCCACGTGGACCCAACCCGAGGGCAACGCGTAGTCATACGTGACGTTACGGCCAATCTCGGTCGAGTGAATGTGCCCCGACGGCAATGCACCGACAAAAAGTCGGCCCCGGTAAACAGCCATCGTCCAGGCACGGCGGTAGCGGACGTCTGGAGTGTGGTCGACGCGCCCGACTTTCGTCCAATTGGGTTCGTCGTAGCGATACACTTCGGCCAGGGGCAACGTGCCGCCGTAGAGTTTGCCGTTGTAGACCATCAACGGCATGGTCTCTTTTTCTTCGCCGAGTCGTCCTGCCGAGAGCCACTGCTGGCCACCCCCCCGACGAAACACTTTCGCATTCGGCCATTCGCTAACGTACAACTCGCCGCGATAAGTCGCGAACCCATAGGTTTGCGTTGCGCCTTCAATCGTGCCTGCACGGTGCCAATACTCGCCGTCGTACCGATACACAGCCCCTTCGTCGTAGCCGGTGGCATACAGGTCGCCGTTGTAGACCGTTAACGACTCAACTCGTTTGCCAGCAGGCGTTCCGCAAGAAGCCCAAGTGGCGCCGCCCTCGTAGCGAAAGAAACCAGCCGGAGCGTATAAAGAACCTGCGTATAGTCTCCCTCGGTAGACAACCATTCCGTTGATCGCCTCGGTATCTTTCAGTTTGCCGCAGTTGACCCATTGATTGTCGCCATCGTAACGATAAACGGTGCCGCCCAAGTTCTCGTTTGTCGACTCCGCCAATGACGAACCACGCAAACGATACTTGCTGACTCCGACATAAAGCTTGCCATCGTACACCGCGAGCGACGAAACTGCGTTGCAGCGATCGGGGCTGCCGCAGTCAATCCAAGTCTCGCCGTCGTAGCGAAACACATGGCCTGACTCCTGTTCGCCCGCTTCGCAAGTTCCGGCAAAGAGTTGCCCTTGGTACACGGCCATGCCGAATATCATCATCGCCTTGCCTAGCTGCCCATGATCAGTCCACTCAGGCACTTCCTGCCCAGTGTCGATCCCAAAATGCAAGTGGCGATCATTCGATTGAGACGAGGTCACGCCCGAATAATTCTGAATGCTGAGATTAAAACCTCGGCGAGTTTCGCCCGAATAGTTGCTCAACAAATCACCCAGCACATCATCCAGCTTCTCTGCAGTATGAACCCACAAGGCGATCGAAAACTCATCCTTGCCCAGTTGCAAGGACTCGCTGGAAGCCACTGTCACAAGACTCGTACGGCCATCGAAACTTGCCGCTCCACCCTGGCCAGGTGCGCCGCCACTCGGGTCAAATGAAACATTGTGAGATTCTCCGTGATTGCCGTTACCTGAATGATCTTCTGAATTGTTGACCAGTGGCCAATGTCCGATGAGCGAGGCCTCGTCCGCGGCCACAGGGGAAACAAAGCTGATGGCTACGAAGACGAAAGCGAAATGCCACTTGGCAGTACGGCTGGCAATCATGGAGTAGCCTTTCATCTCTGAGCACAAGATAGTGATAGATAATGCGAATCGGCATAGCTCAAGTGCATCGCCCACTGCTACTCGGCCCTGCCGTACAGTTCGGCCCGCAATCGTCGCATGCCGCGCAACCACCGATCGTAATCCGACGCCTTGTGCCGAAAATACTCCAGCACTTCGGGATGCGGCAGTATCAGGAACTCTTCGACTTCGAGCGACGAAACAACTACTTCGGCCAGTTTCTCGGGGCTAATCGCACTTGCTTGAAGCATTTTTGCCATCGGGTCGTCACCGGCAATCATGTCGGTCCAGACGCCTTGGGGACAAAGACACGAGACCCTCACACCGCGGTCTCCATAGGTCATCGCCAACCACTCGGCATAGGCTAGCGCAGCGTGTTTCGTAACAGCATATGTTACCGAACTCATCTCCGTAACCAAGCCGGCCGCCGAAGCGGTATGTAGCAAATATCCGTGCCCTCGCTCCAGCATCTTCGGAATGAGAGCTCGCGAGCTATACACGTGCGCCATAACGTTAATGTCAATGATCCGCCGCCATTGGTCGTCAGGCGTCTCCGGCCCGCCGGGCGTCACGATCCCCGCGTTTGCGCAAAACAGATCGATCGGGCCATACTTCGACTCGGCGTCGGCGATCAATTGCTGAACCTGCTCTTCTTGAGCCACATCACAGGCAACTGCCAAGCCACCGATTTCGTCGGCCACCAGCTTCGCCTTATCGAAATCAATATCGGCAACCACAATGCTCCGGGGAGACTCGCGAGCGAACCGTTCGCATAGCGCGCGGCCAATCCCGTTGGCTCCACCGGTTACAACAATGACTCGGTCCGCAAGATTCATAAATCAATTCAAGTCTTCCTACAGGAGCCTCAACTCCTTCACTCTTTGGATAATCAGAGGTGTTTTCCGTCTCGATTTGAGCTGGCATTCTAGAAGGAGCCGAATGAGATTGTCAATTTACAGCAACATTATCAATCCATCGACTACCAAGTATATTACCACTTGCCGTAGAAGCGGATCGAACCCCTTGCTCCTGAGATCATCGAGCATGATTCACACTTCCCTCCGTCAGGTTTTCCTGACTTTCTGCTGCAACTGCCTCCTTTGGGTAGGGATGCCCTACGGCTGGGCCTGCGCGCAAGCCCCCGAGGCACCGAATGCGAGTTCTTCCGCGCCACAAGCCAGCCAGCCCTACGTCTTGTGGACAGGATTGCCGATTTCTAACGACGCAGAGCAGATTCCATTCGTCGAAAAAATGCACCATCGAACGATCCATCAGGCAGCTGCCGACGGGTATCGGTTTCTGCACGGCGCGGCGATTGTGGAACACCAAGGGGCTTTCTATGCCAGCTGGGCCAATAGTCCGAACGACGAGAACGGGCCACACGAAACTCTGCAATGTCGGCGCTCATTAGATAATGGAAAAACATGGTCTGATCTACAGATCATTGGCCCAGGATTCGAGGGACCAGAAAGACACAGCCACGGAATTCTGCTTTCTCACCAGGGTGAACTTTGGTCGATTGGTGCAAGATTTGGTATTGGAGCGCCGGGGCGAAAGTTCTCGGGACTCTGCGCCGAGGCTTTCGTACTTGACGAGGACGACGACCAGTGGCGCTCGCGCGGAATTGCGATGCAGAATTGCTGGCCTTACGATCAACCCGTACGCATGGAAGACGGCAACTGGATTACCGGCGGGCAGGACAAAGACGGACTGCCAGTGGTTGCTGTTAGTCATGGCGACGATGTTTCTCGTTGGCGAACGATCTCGATCCCCTATCCTCAGCGGCTCGAACCGGCATTTGCTGAAACGACCGTTTGGGCCGACGCCGACCAGGTGCTCGCCGTCATTCGTGGCGGCGGAGGCGTCGCCTGGGTTTCCCTCAGCAACGATTGCGGACAGACCTGGTCGCTGGCAACTGAAAGTAACTTTCCCATGCCACGCGCCAAAGCCTATTTGGCCCGACTCAGCAACGGTCAGCTCTACCTGCTGTCCAACTTCAAGAATCGCGACACGCTGGTCATCTCAGCCGGACGCCCAGGCGATCGAACGTTGAGCCGCATGTGGCGCATCCGTCATGGCAAGTCGCCTGCACCGCGCTTTCCCGGCTTTGCGAAAAGCAAGCAGTGGTCTTACCCCTATGGCTACGAGCACGACGGAAAACTCTATGTCGTCTATTCGATTGGCAAAGAAGACTGCGGAATGTCGATCCTCGACATCGATAGTTTGAAGGTTGACTAGCAGCAGTTGCAGAAATCATGCGCCGTACGCGCTAGTGTCGGGTTTATGCCGCTACTGTGCGGAAGAATCGTCACCCGCGGCTAACGCCGTCGGCAACCTGCCACGGCCGCTCCACGTCTGTCCCTAGAGCCTGCGATTCGTTAGAATCATCGCTTTCCCGTCACACGCTGAAACAACTCATCATGGGCAGTATCGCCTTTTTCCGCCACGCACAGGCTTCGTTCTTTAGCGACGATTACGATCGGCTCTCGGAGCACGGTCAGCGCCAGGCGCACCTCTTGGGAGAGCATTGGCGATCGCAAGATACGCGCTTCGGCAAGGTGGTCGTTGGCCCCTGCCGACGGCACCGTCAAACGGCAGAGATTGCATTGGCTGTCTCTGGCAATGGAACCGACCTTGTCGAGTTGCCCGAGTTCGATGAACACCAGGTCGATCAACTCCTGATCGAGCACCGTCACTCGATCGCCGCAGAGTTTCCCGATCTATTGCCGCTGGTCGCAGCCCTCGATCAGGCAACCGAGCGACCGGAACAAGCGCGGCGATTTCAGTTTCTCTTCGAAGCCATTACTGGCCTCTGGCTGACAGGCAAGGTCTCCCGCCCTGGTATTGAACCCTGGGTCTCCTTTCAAAGCCGTGTCATGCAAGGAATTACCAAGGTCCTGGCCGATCCTGACTTTGGGTCGCGACAAAGCCGACAAATTGCGGTATTCTCCTCCGTAGGGCCGATCTCGATTGCCTTCCAGGTCGCGACTGGCTGTAGCAACGCGGCTGCGGTGGCCACCGGCTGGCGGTTACGCAATTGTTCCCTAACCCAAGCCATGTTCTCTAAAGATCGCTTTACGCTCGACTGTTTCAATACCTTGCCCCATCTGCCCGATCCTGGTGATTGGACATTTCGCTAACTTGCGCCGGACCTGACTGACGATGGATTTTTCAGTTTCCCCAGAGACCCAAAAGCTGCTTGCCCGCGTGCGCGAGTTTGTTTCGCAAGAGCTCTACCCCATCGAAGCGATTGACCAAGGCAAGAGTTTTCGTGAGTTGATTCCGTTATTGCACGAAAAGCGGGAACTCTTGCGCAAGCAAGGCATGTGGTTGCCGCAAGTACCGCGCGAACATGGCGGCATGGGGCTCGGCTTCCTGGAACACGCAATGGTCAGCGAGGAACTTGGCAAGAGTCCCTACGGCCACTACGTGTTCGGCGCTCAAGCACCCGACGCCGGTAATATCGAAATCCTGATCGAGTTTGGCACCGCAGAACAGCAGCAGTGTTGGCTCCAGCCGCTCTTGGCCGGCGAAATCCGCAGTTGCTTCTCGATGACCGAGCCCGGCCGTCCTGGTTCGAATCCCGTCTGGATGGATACCTCGGCTGTCCGCGAAGGCGGCGACTACGTCATCAACGGCCACAAGTGGTTCACTACCGCCGCCGACGGCGCGGCGTTTGCCATCGTGATGGCGGTAACCGACCCCGACGCTCCGCCACACAAACGCGCGAGCCAAATTATCGTGCCGACCGACGCCCCCGGGTTTCAACTCGTTCGCAACATCCCCTGCATGGGACACGAGGGCGACGACTGGCTGAGCCACGGTGAAGTGAAATATGAAAACGTTCGAGTCCCTGTTGCCAACTGCATTGGCGCGGAAGGCGCTGGCTTTGCGATCGCCCAAGCCCGACTCGGTGCAGGACGAATTCACCATTGCATGCGTTGGATTGGCATCGCCGAACGCTCGCTCGACCTCCTCTGCCGACATGCCGCCACACGCGAAATTGCCCCTGGCGAGGTGCTGGCCAGCCGGCAAACTGTGCAGAATTGGATAGCCGAGAGTCGTGCCGAGATCGACGCTGCCCGACTAATGGTACTCAATGCTGCTTGGAAGATCGACAAAGTTGGCACTCGCGACGCGCGAATCGAAATCTCGACCATCAAGTTCTGCACTGCCAAAGCAATGCTCGACACTGTCGATCGGGCGATTCAAGTGCATGGTTCTCTCGGCATCTCGGACGATACGGTACTGCAGAACTTCTACCGTAACGAACGCTCGGCTCGTATCTACGACGGGCCCGACGAAGTGCACAAGCGAGTCGTCGCACGGCAAATGCTCAAATCCTACGGATACGATCTCCGATGAGTGCCTCGATCGATCAGCCTGGCGCCGTTCGACAAGGCGAGCAACTCGATGTCGCTCAGCTTGAGCCGTATTTGCTCGCCCACTTGCCATCGGCCCGCGGACCTCTGGTGGTCGAGCAATTCCCCAGCGGGTTCTCCAATCTGACTTACATGCTCCGCCTCGGAGATCAGGAACTCGTGCTCCGGCGTCCCCCGGTGGGCAACGTCGTCAAATCGGCACATGACATGAGTCGCGAATATCGGGTGCTCTCCAAACTTTGCCGCGTCTATCCCGCGGCGCCCGAACCCCTGCTCATGTGCGAGAACGAGCAGATCCTTGGCTGCCAGTTTTATGTCATGAAGCGACTCCATGGGGTCATCTTGCGAAAGGCCAACACGCCGCAAGAGCTGATCGCCGCCCCAGGGCTTGTCGCCACACTCTGCGAATCCTTCATCGATAGCCTCGCCAAACTGCACCGGCTCGACTTTCAGGCAGCCGGGCTGGGTGAGCTCGGTCGCCCTACCGGCTACGTCCATCGACAAGTCACCGGCTGGGTAGGCCGGTACGAGAAAGCAAAGACTTCCGAATACCCTGAAATGGAATCGCTTGGCCAGTGGCTCGCAGACCACCAACCCGCCGACGCCCCGCCAGCTCTCATTCACAATGATTACAAATACGACAACCTGGTGCTCGATCCCGACGACTTGACCAACATCATCGGCGTGCTCGACTGGGAAATGGCTACGATCGGCGATCCCCTGATGGACCTCGGCTCGACACTTGCCTACTGGGTCGAACCCGATGATCCGCCTGCAGAACATGCGCGCGCGTTCGGGCCTACCATGCTTCCTGGCAGCCTCACCCGACAGCAACTCACCGAGCGCTACGCCCGATCGGCCGACATTGCCACGCCCGACATGGTGTTCTATTACGCCTTTGGCCTGTTCAAACTCGCTGTCATCGTCCAACAGATTTACACCCGCTATGCAGCTGGCAAAACGCAGGACAAACGCTTTGCTCAACTCAATACAATGGTTGAATCACTTGGCAAGACAGGACTGCGAGTCGTTGAGACTGGCAAGATCTAATACTGACCTCTACTGTGCAGAATGAGTAAACAGCATGAACGATAGATTCTCGCTCGCAGGGCGCAACGCGATTATCACCGGTTCGACTCGTGGCATTGGCCTCGCGATGGCGCGAGGCTTCTTAGAGGCCGGTGCCACGGTTACCGTCTGCAGCCGCAAACAAGAGGGAGTCGACGAGGCATTGGCCGAGTTGAAAGACCACGGCGACAACGTATTTGGCAAAACCGTGCATGTCGCGCAACTCGAGTCGATGGAACAACTGCTTACTGCCTCTCGAGAGCGTTTCGGCGAAGTCCACCTACTTGTCAATAACGCGGGTACCAATCCTTATTTCGGACCGATCGTCGATTCGCCCGACTCGGCTTGGGACAAAACCTTGGACGTCAATCTCAAAGGCCCCTACCAGCTCTCGAAACTCGTCGCCAAGCAAATGACCGACGGAGGCTCGATCATCAATATCTCCTCGGTCGCCGGCCTGACGGCTCTCGAACAGCAAGGCATCTACTCGGTCTCCAAGGCCGCACTGATCATGCTTACCAAAGCGATGGCGCGAGAGTTGGGCCGACAAAAGATTCGCGTCAATGCCATCTGCCCAGGTCTGATCAAAACACGATTAAGCGAAGCGATTTGGGCTGACCCTAAAATCGAGAAGATCGTGACGGCGCAAAAAGCGCTCGGCCGCATCGGCGATACCGACGAACTCACCGGAGCTGCGCTCTACTTCGCCTCGGAAGCAAGTTCTTTTACTACCGGAGCCATTCTCCAAGTCGATGGCGGCATGGTGATTTGAAAATCACGCAGGTAAAGGTCCCATCGATTGGTTTGGCAAATCGGCCGCTCCGCAGTCATGAAATCTTTACCAGTTGTTTTCCGATATTCTCCCCTTGCAGCATTTCGAAAAAAGCGCGCGGAGCGTTTTCCAGACCCGCGGTAATACGCTCGCGATACTTCAGCTGACCGCCCTCCACCCAAGCGGTCAATTGTTGCATTGCTTCGCGAAACTGGTTGGCGTACTGAAAAACCAAGAAGCCTTCGACTTTGACCTGCTTTTCGATCAGTTTCCAGAAAAGCCGCGGACCCTGTTCCAGCTGGGTGGCGTTGTACTGAGATATCTGCCCACAGATCGCCACGCGCGCGAACCGATTGAGATGACCAAACACGGCATCGGTCACTGGCCCTCCCACATTATCGAAATAGGCATCGATACCTGCCGGGCAGAGCTCTTTAAGTTTGCCGTAGTAATCGTCAGTGCTCTTGTAGTTCAATGCCGCGTCGAAACCAAGATCGTCAGTCAGATGCGCCACCTTGGCATCTGAACCGGCAACGCCCACAACTGTGCAGCCTTTAAGTTTCGCAATCTGCCCTACCACCGACCCAACCGCTCCCGCAGCCCCGGAGACGACCACGGTCTCCCCTGCTTGCGGTTTGCAGATGTCAAGGAATCCACAATAGGCCGTCAGTCCCGGCATGCCCAACACGCCCAGAGCGGTTGAGCTGGGAGCGCTGCCCGTCTTCACCAATCGTACTTCTGTGCCATCAGAAACTGCGTACTCTTGCCAACCGAACATGCCGACGACCAGGCTGCCAACACCGAAACGCTCGTGCTGCGATTCGACGACTTCCCCCACTACGCCGCCAATCATGACTTCGCCAAGCCCAACCGGATCGGCATACGACTTCCGATCGTTCATGCGGCCCCGCATGTAGGGATCGACCGATAGATAGATTGAGCGAACCAAAAACTGCCCCGGCTTCAAATCAGGCGCCTCGGTTTCGACCAACTGAAAATCCGCAGCTTTCGGAAAACCCACGGGACGGGCGGCCAACAGTATTTGTTTGTTCTTCATCATCATGGTTTAGTTGTTAATTGAGGTCAGCAATGAATCCCTGTCACTATTTCACTCTGCCACAACGAATCAGCAACGAATCGTCGATAGCCTCTTCGCGCAGGTGGCGCACGGCAAGGAACTCTTCATCGTGGACGAACTTCTGGAACGCATCCCAGTTTGGCCATTCGACAAAGAATACCAGATCAGCATCAAACTTGCCTATCAGATCCAGGTTAGGCGAATAAGAATTAAGCTTTTTCCCGCCGTACTTGGCAAAGACGCTCTGCACGGCGCGCAGGTATTCCCGATAGGTCTGCTCGCCGCCGTTCGGTTTGAACCACAACGCGTTTAGCATGAAGATCGGCTCACCCTCGTCAGGTTCGGCCATTCAATCCTCAATTCGATACAAGTGGGTACGTGTGCGCAGATACAAGGCGTTGCCTGAAACTGCCGGTGAAGCCATGAAACCTTCGTCCAGCTGGCTCTCTGCAAGCAGTTCAAACTTTCGGCCCGTTTTCATCACGGCCGCCTTGCCCTCCTGATTAAAACAATAGATCCGGTCGCCTGCGTGCAGCAGCGAAGACGAATACTCGCCGCCAACGCGGCCTTTCCAGATCAGCTTGCCGGTATGAGCATCCAGGCATCCTGCTACGCCAGCATCGTCGATCATGTAGATCGCATCGTCGACCACAACAATCGACGGTCGCCGGGGCACGGCAGTTCGTTCGTGTTTCCAAACCACATGCGAGTCGGTAACAACGCCTCTACCATCCGGTCGAATCGCCCACAATTCCTGCCCGGCTCCGGTCAGCGTGTACACCAGTCCATGCGCGAAGACAGGACGGCAAGCGCCGGAGTGGCCTCGCGGGAATTCCACCCGCCATAACTCCTCGCCATTGGTGGGATCGTACCCATAGATCGCCATCGACCCCAAGCTAATCAACACATCGCGCCCCTCCACCTCGGCAATGATCGGAGTCGAGAACGCCTTGCGCCAATCTCCCTCGCGCTCGATTCTTCCGGTCTCGGGGTCGACATCTTCATAGTCGACGGTTCGATCTGTGCGCCAGACGGTCTCGCCCGTCTCTTTCTTGAATGCAGCCACGTACTGCTCGTCACTGCCGTCGAAATGGATAATCAGGAAATCCTTGTACAGAAACGGCGAAGAGCCAGGGCCACGAAAGTGATTGCACACAAGATCGGTCCGCTCCCAAATCACTTCGCCAGTCTCCGAATCGAGGCAGCCGTTGTAGGGCGAACCAAAACTCACGTACAGTCGACCCTCTTCGACCACTGGCGAAGGCGAGGCATAAGAATTGAACGGGTGGCAATACTGCGGCAGGGCAACGGAATGCAATACCTTGTCATAGAGCACCTTGCCCGATTCCTTGTCGAGACACACTACGGACAATCGGGAACCGTCTTCAGGAGCATTGGTCAAGAAGACTCGTTCGCCCCAAATCACCGGCGACGACCAGGCCTTGCCCTTGATTTCCGTCTTCCAAACTACGTTTTCTGCTTCACTCCAGTGCAACGGCAACTGGGAGCTTGCTACGTGCCCTGCTTCCGTCGGCCCTCGATAGTTGGGCCAGTTTTCCGTTGCCATCAAGCTGCCGGAAAACATGACCGCTACTTGCAGGGTCGCTGCCTTTAGCATCACGGTCTCTCGAATCACTCTGGTAAGCATTGCGTCCCTCTCGAAGTGAATAGCAGTCCCATTCCGGCACTGAAAACGTCCTGCAGGCGCCCCCTGGCCAAGCATAGCCCCTGGCATCAAAACATCTACCGGCAACGGTTCGCCTATCGCTACAGAAATGATGACCACTTGAATTGCAGAGTTCAAGAAGTGGCGAAGATCTGTTTTTCCGGTCGTCTGCAGTAACTGGACCGTCCGGGGCCGTTTGGCCGCTCGTCAGGACCTGGGAAAGCAGCTCGATTCAGCCCTGGCGTCATCTGCCTCAGACTTTAGACTGAAGCATCTTCAAATCACCTCTCCCAGGCCGCAGAGGCCACTACAGACTGTCTGCCTTCTTGATTCCCAGGAAAAACAATGAAATCTCACCTCGTGGCTACTCTGGGTGTTGCTCTGCTGATCGCGATCACTTGCTCGGGTTGCGGAAAACTCAAAGAAAGATCAATTACCAGTCTTGGAGGTAAAGTGCAGGTGGTTGGCGGCGATATTGCCTTCGTGGATTTGGCCGATGCGAAGATCAACGATAGCCAACTCACCTGTGTTTCGGGCTTAGAGAATCTGGGCAATCTCAAACTCTCGAACACATCGATCACCGATGCAGGGATCGTTCACATCGCGGGCCTGGCAAATCTCGTTAGCCTCGATCTCAGCCAGACCGAGATCACCGACGCAGGGCTCAAACAATTAGAAAACCTGGATAGCCTTCAGTATCTCTACTTGAGCGGTACTCAGGTCAAGGGCGAAGTGATCGCGGAGATGAAGAACTACCGTGGGTTGCACAACGTCCGCCTCGATTCTACCCCTGTCGTCGATCAGGCGCTGGCGCCGCTAGTCGAGTGTAAAGAGCTGACGGGTCTCGATCTGAATGATACGCAAGTATCCGACGCCGCGCTGCAGCACGTTCAAGGAATGAAAGATCTCAGCGAACTCGCACTTGCCAACACCAAGATCACCGATGCCGGTTTAGAAAACCTGAGCGACCTGCAAAAGCTTACAAAACTCAATTTAAGCGGCACGCAAATCAGCGATCAAGGGTTGTCCCACCTCAAAGGGTTGGAGAAACTTTCGCAGCTTGATTTGACTGGCACCCAAGTTACCGACGAAGGCGTTGCAGACTTCTCCGAAGCGCTGCCGGCTTGCGCTGTCAACAAATGAGCACTTAGCGGGCTGCCAATCATGACTCGTAACGCGATCGGGCTTGCCTGCGTGATTCTGACATTGCTGCCAGGCAACGCCTCCCGGGCTGAGGAGTTGGCAGCTTCGACAACGATCACTGCCGGAGAGCTCGCTGTCGAGTTTCGCGATAACTCACAATCTCCACAGATTCTAAGTGGAGTGCAATCGCTACGGAATCTCGCACTCGCACCCGACTACGACGCCTTCGACCCCGATGCCCCCGGCAGTTCGGCAGGTCTTAATTTCGAGCACATCATCGCGGGGCACAGCACTCCAGACAACAAGTTTACTCCCAGACACGGCCGTTACACGCTGCACCAAATCGACGAGCAAACTTGCGAACTTCGCCGAAACCGCGAAGACAGCCCCTGGGACGTTTCTAGCACGTTGCGGTACAAGGTGACTCCGCCCTACTATATCGACTTCGAATTTCGTTGCACTCCGCACGACGTCTCGAAGTTCGGCGTACGAAACTACGCCCTTTTCTTTTGGGCCGACTACATGAATGAGGTCGACGATATCGCTTTGCACTTTCGCGGCGTGAATCGACTCGGAGACGACGAACAATGGATAGCAGCCGATGCTCCGCAAACCCACCCAGACTACCTGGGCGGAGGCACCTATCGCCACCTCGACGCCCAACCATTGACGTACGACGACGATCACAATTTCAAGTTAAACGTCTGGAGCTACGACTGGCCCCGCTACACCGTGCCATGCTATGTCGGCCGCGCCGCCCACGGAATGACGCTCATGCTGATGTTCGACCGTTCGTACACTTCAGCAGACGAAATTCGTTTTAGCCTCTTCAAATTCAAAGTCAAAGACGAGCATCGCCGCCCAGCCTGGGATTTCCAGTATGTCATCCACAGCGTCGAAGCTGAGAAAGAGTACGGGTTCCGGGGACGATTGCTCTGGAAGAAGTTCGTTAGCTATGACGATTGCCTCGACGAATACAACGTTTGGGCCAAAAAAGTGCAAGAATAAGTCTACAGTAACACTACACTCAGGACAGTAGTTATTCTGCTTACATCCTTTCATGTTGCTTCACTCTGAACTCCCAGTGTTTCGGCTACAATGCAGCCTTCTTTTCGGTTATATGAATGTCGGTTCTCACGAGGTATGCAAATGACATCGAGAGTAACGCCTATACGGGTATCACTTCCGTTCATCGCACTAGTCGCCGCACAAACAATCTCAGCCGCCAAAACGGCGGACGCAGCTGACCATCCGAACATCGTTATCATCCTCGCCGACGACCTGGGCTATGGTGACCCGCAATGCTACAACGATCAGTCCAAGGTCCCCACACCGCACATCGACAAACTCGCGTCGCAAGGCCTACGGCTGACCGATGCCCATACGCCTTCGAGCGTTTGTTCGCCCACGCGTTATGGATTGCTGACGGGCCGATATTGTTGGCGAACGCCATTGAAGAGTAGCGTGCTCTGGCCTTGGGCCCCGCCGCTTATCGAAGCCGATCGACTGACGCTGCCATCGATGCTCAAACAGCAAGGCTATCAAACCGCCTGCATTGGCAAGTGGCATCTAGGTTGGGATTGGCCGACCACAGACGGCGGCTACTTTCGCGATAGCTTCTCGCAACACAACACCGCAGCCAAGAATAGCGAAGAGCTGAGCAAGAACATCGACTTTACTCGCCGACTCAGTGGAGGCCCGATCGAGCGAGGATTCGACTACTACTTCGGCGACGATGTCCCCAACTTCCCCCCCTACTGTTTCATCGAGAATGACCGCTTGCTCGGCATGCCCAGCGTGGCCAAGCCAATAGATATGTTTGGACTGGCAGGGCCAGCCCTCCCTGGCTGGGATCTTTCGGTCGTGATGCCTACGCTTACTCAGCGAGCAGTGAAATACATTCACGACCAGGCCACGGCAGATGCCGCGCCTTTCTTTCTCTATTTGCCTCTGACTGCGCCGCACACTCCCATCGCGCCCTCGCCCCACTTTATCGGGAAGAGCGAAGCTGGCTGGTACGGCGACTTTGTTCATGAAGTCGATTGGACAGTCGGCCAAATCGTGGGAGCCCTCCAACGAGCCGGCCTGGCAGAGGACACCCTGGTGATCTTCACCTCGGACAACGGTTCACCTCAACGGAGCGGGGACAATATGAATGGGCCTACTGGTTCGGTCAAACAACTATACGGACACGACCCCAGCCGACCCTGGCGCGGGATGAAGGCCGACATCTGGGAAGCAGGCCATCGTATCCCCTTTATTGCCCGCTGGCCCGCGCACGTACCAAACAATCAAACTAGCAGTGAACCAATGATTCTGACCGACCTGATGCGCACTTTAGCCGCCATGCTTGGAATCACCTTGCCCGACAACGCTGCTGAAGACAGTCTGGATGTATCCTCCGTACTGTTGGGCAAGGAAATCGCCAGTCCGATTCACGACCATTTGATCCATCATTCGCTCCACGGCATGTTTGCGATTCGCCAGGGACAGTGGAAACTAATCGCAGGTCGCGACTCCGGTGGATTCACTCGATACACTCCTGCTGAAGATGCCCCTGTCGGGCAGCTGTTTGATCTCGCTTCCGATCCTGGCGAGACGAGGAATCTCTACAGCGAGCAGCCCGAAGTCGTCCAACGCCTCACTGCTCTGCTAGAGCAAGTCAAACAGCAGGGACGTTCGACCGTAGATTGACCTGCCTCGTCAGCGTCGCAAAGCAAGACCGCGATAAACTGGCGTTTCTCGGCTGTCAAAAAACTGCGTTTTCGCAGTAGAATCTGCTAATATAAACTGCATTGTGCCCTGGCAGCGCGCCTTGTTTGGCACTAGCTCTCAACTCTTTTTCTGGCGATAATGGGAGGACCCAAAGTCCCGCCTCCAATCAGTTTGGCAAATTGCCTCTGTCTCGGTTTTCTGGCATCTGGAGTCTATTGTGCGTCGCATAAGATCCTCTATCACATTCACTGCATCCACGGGCCTGTTCACTTCTTCGTTCGTCAGTCTGCTGCTAGCGGCAACCAGCTTCGCTGACGAGTCGAAGTTGGAGCCTGTCGACTATGTCCAAGACATACGGCCAATCCTGTCAGACAATTGCTACACTTGCCATGGCCCCAACGCTAGTGATCGCGAGGCTGAGTTGCGTCTCGACAATCAGGAATCTGCCCTGGGCGAATTGCCATCCGGCACGATTGCTGTCGTCCCTGGCAAGCCAGAGGAGAGTGAACTACTGCGCCGGATTGTCACTACCGACGCTGACGAGTTGATGCCCCCGGCCGACTCCGGCAAATCAATCAAGCCTGAGCAAATTGAACTCATCCGTCGTTGGATAGAACAGGGCGCCCCCTGGCAGCAACATTGGTCGTTCGTCCCGCCACTGCGTCCTGAATTGCCCGCGGTAAGCGATTCCAACTGGCCCCGCAATGCCGTCGACTCGTTCATCCTTGCCAAACTCGATGCCAAAGGCCTCAAACCTTCCCCCCCTGCCGACAAGGAAACACTCCTTCGTCGTATCACATTTGATCTGACCGGTCTCCCGCCAACCTTGGAGGAGATGGACGCGTTCTTGGCAGATGAGTCACCGACTGCCTACGAACAGGTTGTCGATCGGCTGCTTCGTTCGTCGCACTACGGCGAACACATGGCCAGATTCTGGCTCGATGCAGCGCGCTACGGAGATACGCACGGTTTGCATTTGGACAACTATCGCGAGATCTGGCCCTACCGCGACTGGGTCGTTCGCGCATTCAACGCCAACATGCCTTACGACCAATTCACGATCGAACAATTGGCAGGCGATCTGCTGCCCGATGCTACTCTCGACCAGCGCGTTGCTACCGGCTTCTGTCGCTGCAACGTAAGCACCAGCGAGGGCGGTTCGATCGAAGAGGAAGTTTACGTCCGCAATGTTGTCGACCGTGTCACGACCATGGGCACGGTCTTCTTGGGACTCACCTTGGAATGTTCACGTTGTCACGATCACAAGTTCGATCCGCTGACAATGCACGACTTCTACTCTCTGTTTGCGTTCTTCAATAGCATCGATGGTCCGGCCCTAGATGGCAATCACGCAGACACCGCCCCCAGCGAAACTGTGCCCACTCCCGAACAGGCTACGATTCTCAAGCAAACAGAGGCTCGAATTGCCGAACTGCAAACTCTCCAAGAGAAACACCGGACGGGAATGGAATCAGTCTTTCAGCTGTGGCTCCAGGATCGAAACCCAGCGGCCGCAGAGGCTGCATCCGCAGCCGTCCCAGCCGAAGGGCTTATCGGACAATACTCGCTTGATTCCCTGGAAAACAACACCGTATTGAATGCAGTTTCTGCTGAGAGCCCAGGGCAAACTCAAGGTAATCCTCAGGCCGTGCCTGGACCTGCCGGATCTGCCGTCGAACTCTCTGCCGACGCCTACGTCGACCTGGGAGACGTTTTCGACCTGGAGCACAACAACCGCTTTAGCGCGGGCATCTGGGTGAAGCTTCCGCAAGACGCTAAGGGAACTGTGTTTTCCAAAACAGAAAAAGGCGGACGGGGATACGCCCTGAAGGTTGAGAATGGTCAAGCCGACTTCTTCCTCATCTTTGACAATGGAAACAATGCTATCCAGGTCGCTTCCGCAGAAAATGCCATTACTCCCGGCAATTGGCACCATCTCCTCGTGAACTATGACGGTTCTGCCAAAGCGGCCGGCGTGGCAATGTATGTCGATGGCAATCGGCAGCCCGCCAATGTCAAGCAAGATACGCTTGCCCATCGTGGCGTCCCGCGTTCGATCGACAGCGGCGACGGTCACTTTCTGCTTGGCAGATTTGGTGCTGGAGAGCCGCTGGTCGGTGCACAAGTGGATGAATTGCATGTCTATAATCGGCCGCTTGAATCGTCTGAAGTCATTCACGTCATGTTTCGCGGCGTGATCGGCGGACTGCTAAAACTCCCGCTCGAGCAGCTCACTGCAGTTCAACTCGACCAACTACGCCAGTATTATTATCACAACGCCGACGCTGCTTACACCGAGTTGGCTCGTGAACTGGCGCAGCAGTACGCACTACGAACCGATGTGCTGACCCACCTGGCGGTCTCGCTTATCTGGCGCGAGCGGGACGAACCTCGCGAGGCCTTCATGCTCACCCGTGGCGAGTACGACCAGAAAGGCGATAAGGTCGATCGCGTTACGCCAGCTGTTTTTGCTCCTCTGGCCGAAGACGCACCGCGCAACCGGCTCGGCCTGGCTCAGTGGCTTGTGAATCCTCAGAATCCTCTCACGGCACGCGTGGCCGTCAATCGCTTCTGGGCTCAGCTGTTTGGCATTGGAATAGTAAATACTGCCGAAGACTTCGGCTCCCAAGGCGAAGTGCCGAGCCATCCCCAACTGATCGATTGGCTTGCAGTCGAGTTTATCGAAAGCGGCTGGGACGTTAAGGGACTGATGAAAACGATCGTAATGTCCAACGCCTATCAGCAATCGTCGCGCATGACGCCTGAGATCGTCGAGCAGGACCCGAAGAATCGCCTGGTATCTCGTGGTCCACGATTCCGCCTCGATGCCGAGATGCTTCGAGACCAGGCGTTGTCCGTGAGCGGCCTGTTGGTGGAGAAGCTGGGCGGCCCAAGTGTGAAACCACCCCAGCCCGCCGGGCTCTGGTTTGCGGTGGGATACTCGGGCTCCAACACGGTGCGATTTGTACCAGACACCGACCTCGAAAAAGTGCATCGACGTACGCTCTACACTTTTATCAAACGAACCGCACCGCCCCCACAAATGAGCACCTTCGACGCCCCCTCGCGCGAGGCCTGTATCGTGCGGCGCGAAAGGACTAATACCCCGCTGCAAGCTCTGCTGATGCTCAACGATACGCAGTATGTCGAAGCCGCCCGGGCGTTGGCTGAACGTGCCATCCGTGAGGGAGGAACCGAACCAGAACCGCGCGTACGTCTCATGCTGCGGCTTTGTACCGGGCGCCAGCCCACCCAGGCGGCCGTCGACGAATTGCTCGCTCTGTATCAAGACGAACTGAAGATGTTCCAGGCAGATTCCGAGAAAGCCAAATCGCTCGTAAGCGTTGGCCCTGCGAGTCGAGACGAGACTCTCGACCTAGACCAGTTGGCTGCCTGGACCATGGTAGCCAACGTAGTGCTCAACCTTGACGAAGTTGTAACCAAGAACTGACCGACCAACGAAAAAAACGATCAGGCAATGCCATGGATCCCATTCAACAACACTTTCAAGAAGAGACTCGCCGCCACTTTTTCAAACGCGGAGCGCTAGGCCTCGGCACAGCGGCCCTCGCCTCGCTCTTGCCCGAGAGGCCGCTCACCGCAGCTGCCGCCAACGCAGCCGTCGGCGGACTGCCTGAATTGCCGCATTTTGCCCCCAAAGCGAAGCGGGCCATCTATCTGTTCATGGCAGGGGCGCCTTCGCAGATGGACATGTTCGATTATAAACCCGAGATGGACAATTGGTTCGACAAGGACCTCCCCGAGACTGTTCGTCAAGGCCAGCGTCTCACGACGATGACCAGTGGACAAGCGCGTTTTCCGATTGCCCCGTCGAAATACAGCTTTCAAAAGTACGGAGACAGCGGTGCTACGATCAGCGAGTTGCTCCCCTATCACAGCCGCATGGTCGACGACATTGCGATCGTCAAGTCGGTCCACACCGAGGCGATCAACCACGATCCCGCGATCACCTATATCTGCACCGGACATCAGTTGCCCGGCCGCGCCAGCCTCGGCGCCTGGCTCAGTTATGGCCTGGGCACGATGAACGAAAATCTGCCTTCGTTTGTGGTCATGACTTCCACCTGGTCGAGTACACGAGACGCTCAGGCTCTCTACAACCGACTCTGGGGCTCGGGCTTTCTTGCCAGCAAGTATCAAGGGGTTGCTCTGCGCAGCCAGGGCGATCCGGTGCTCTTCCTTTCCAACCCACCAGGGGTCGACCGTGATATGCGCCGGAGAATGCTCGATTCGCTCTCCCTCATCAACAAGCAAACGGCTGACGATTACGGCGACCCGGAAACTCGCGCCCGCATCGCCCAATACGAAATGGCCTTTCGTATGCAGAGTTCGGTTCCCGAACTCACCGACCTCTCCGGCGAACCCAAGCACATACTCGATATGTACGGGCCTGACGTCACCAAGCCCGGCACCTTTGCCGCTAGCTGCCTCCTCGCGCGGCGGATGGCCGAGCGGAACGTTCGCTTCACTCAGATCTTTCATCGTGGCTGGGATCAACACGGCAACGTGGGCGGCGATTTGCCTTTGCAGTGTAGAGATGTTGATCAGCCCAGCTGGGCTTTGATTCAAGATCTCAAACAGCGCGGCCTGCTCGAAGACACGCTCGTCATCTGGGGCGGGGAGTTCGGCCGTACGATCTATTGCCAAGGCAATCTGACGCGCGAAAACTATGGCCGCGATCACCATCCCAAGTGTTTTACTATCTGGATGGCTGGTGGCGGCATTAAGCCCGGCATGGTCTATGGCCAGACCGACGACTTTAGCTACAACATCGTTGAGGACCCAGTCCATATCCACGACCTCAACGCCACAATCCTCGACCGCCTGGGAATCGATCACCGCCGCTTGAGCTACAAGTTCCAGGGGCTGGACGTGCGACTCACTGGCGTTCTCGATCAGAATCCGATCAAGAGCCTGTTGCTCTAGCGATTCTTTGTTTGACGGTTAAGCTCTACCCCGCCCCTGGCTCCCGCAGGGGGTTACTTCGACCGCTGCCGTCTCTATACTTGTCTGCACGCTGAGCGTTCCACACTTGTGCCTGCAGGAAGGATATTCCATGAATGCGATTGACTATATCCGGCTCGAAATGAGCATGTGCAAAGGCTGGATCGGCGGACTGATGGACGACATTCAAGATTCGCCCCTGACGCTTCCCACACCTAACGGTGGAAACCATCCCCTCTGGATCGTGGGACACCTTGCCTACAGCGAAGCTAACATTCTCAACGTCTATATTCTGGGCAAAGACAATCCGCTGGCCGAATGGAAAGATATTCTTGGAATCGGCTCCCAACCCGCGAACGATCCCTCGGTGTATCCACACTTCAGTGAGTTGCGAGCAACGCTCGAACAAGTCCGGTCCGATACTCTGGCATACCTGGATACGATCACTGATGCCGATCTCGACAAGCCTTCTCATGCTCCCGAAGACAGAAAGGACTACTTCGGCACCATCGGCCAATGCCTGGCAGTCATGTCCATTCACATGGGATTCCACGGAGGGCAGATCGCCGATGCCCGGCGTGCTGCAGGACGAAACATTCTCATGGCCTGAGTCCAAAATCTCGGCGGCTAATCCATCTTCCACTCTCTTTGGTCCTCCACCATGGTTCGCACGCCTCGTTTATCTCCCAGGTTTCGTTCGACTACTCTCTTTCTGCTGGCGATTGCCGTCTCGTCGTTTGGGGCACGGGCCTCTCGCGCCTCGGAACTGTACGTCGGCGGATCGACTGTCAGCATTACTCCTAACCAGCCTGTCCCCCTGGCCGGACAAATGCGTACTCGGATTTCCCAGGAGGCGAGAACCGAGATCACCGCCACGGCACTGGCCATCGAAACTCGCGACGGCGATCAAGTGATCGACCAGGCAGTGATGGTCTCCTGCGATCTGGCAGTGATTCGCGGAGGGCTGCTCGACAAGGTTCGCGAGCGTCTCCAGGACGAAATGCCAGGTTTCGATCTCGATAAGATCTTTATCAGCGCCACACACACCCATACCGCGCCTGTGGTACTCGAAGGCAACTACCACTTGCCTGAAGAAGGGATCATGTTCCCGCGCGAGTATTTTGCGTACTTGTTAGAACAAGTTTCGCAAGCGGTCAAAGACGCCTGGAATAGTCGCCAACCGGCACAAGTTGGCTGGGGGCTCGGGCATGCGGTAGTGGCCTACAACCGCCGTAGTGTCTATGCCGACGGGCATGCGGCAATGTACGGTTCGACCACTGTTCCCGAGTTTCGCGGTATCGAGGGCTACGAAGACCACGGCGTCGAAGTGCTGTTTTTCTGGAACCCGCAAGACGAACTTATTGCCACGGCCATCAACGTCGCCTGCCCCGCACAAGAGGTCGAAGGCGATTCGTCGATCGACGCCGACTTCTGGCATCCGGTGAGAGAGACTTTGCGCGAAAAGTACGGCAACGAACTGCTTGTGTTGGGATGGATCGGAGCCGCCGGCGATCAATCGCCCCACCTGAGATTTCGCAAACAGGCAGAAGACCGGATGCGAGAGCTCCGCGGCCTCACCCGACTCGAAGAAATCTCGGCACGAATCGTCCAGGCCTGGGAAACGGCTTACACAGGAGCAAAACAAGAAAAACACACCAACGTACCTTTTATTCATCAAGTTCATACCTTCCAGTTGCCTCGTCGAGAGGTCACCCGGCAGGAATACGACGAAACCAAGGCAGTAGTTGCAAAGATGCTGCAAGACCCTGTGCAGCATCGCGCAATGGTTTGGAATCGAGACGTACTCGATCGCTACGAGCGACAGCAAGCCGGCACCGTCGAACCCTTTCTCGCCGAAGTCCACACCATTCGGTTGGGAGACGTGGCTATCGCCACCAACGAGTTTGAGCTGTTCACTCAGTTTGGCATCCAAATGAAGGCTCGCTGCAAAGCACTGCAAACTTTTGTAGTGCAACTGGCTGGCGCCGGCACCTACATACCCACCCCACAAGCAGCCGCTGGCGGCGGCTACAGCGCCGTCGCAGCCAGCAACGAGGTAGGCCACGAGGGGGGACAGGTTCTTACCGACGAAACAATCGCAGCTCTCAATTCACTCTGGCCAGACAACTAGGCACAGAAAGGAACAAGCAGTTGAGTTCAGACATCAAGGCAGTAACTTTCGACCTCTGGGATACTATTGTTGACGACGATTCCGACGAGCCCAAACGAGCTGCCGCCGGGCTCCTTTCCAAGAAAGCCCAGCGACGTCAACTCGTCTTCGATGCGCTCAACGCCTGCGAACCGATCAACAAAGCCGATGTCGAGCTCGCATACGATACGGCCGAAGCGGCCTTCAACGTCGTTTGGCACGACCTGCACGTTACCTGGACCCTGGCCGATCGCCTACAGGTTATCTTGCGCGGACTCGGCCGCCAGTTGCCCCAGGCCGCCTTCGATCAGGTCGTCGACGCCCATGCTGCTATGGAAGTCGACATCGAGCCAAATCTCATCGAAGGCTGTGCTGAGGCCCTGGCCGAACTCTCATCCCGTTACCAGCTGGCGATTGTTTCCGACGCCATCGTCACTCCCGGAAGTCGATTGCGCGACCTGCTAGAAAAGCACGGTGTAAAACAGTATTTTAGCGGCTTTGCGTTTTCCGACGAAGTCGGCAATTCCAAGCCGCACCGGGCAATGTTTGCCGCGGCAGCAGAGCAACTCGGAGTTTCCATCCGACAGATGATTCACATCGGCGACCGAGATCACAACGACATCCAGGGCCCTCACGCACTCGGCATGCAGGCGGTGCTCTTTACTGCAACTCGCGATGTCGACAAGGACCATACCCGGGCCGATGCCATTTGCCAGCGCTATCGCGACTTGCCTGGCATTATCGATCGATTAGCCACAGCGAGGAGTTAGTTTATGCCCAGCGGACCAAGGTTTTTGGTGATCGATGGCTACACCCGCGCGGCGCGCGAACAGCTCGTTTCTGGCGGAGCGTCGATGGCGGCCGACCTCTATAAGGGCATGCTGCTCAAATGCTCCCCGGCTGGCGCCGAGTGCGACATCCTCTTTCCGGCCGACGAAGGAGCCGCGTTCCCTAACGATAGCGAACTGAAAGCCTACGACGGTATCGCCTGGACCGGCTGCAGCCTGTGTCTAAACGACAAGCATCTGCCCGAAGTCTCTCAGCAGATCGATCTCACGCTCCGGGCCTTCAAGGCCCAGGTTCCCAGCTTCGGCAGTTGCTGGGCTGCTCAAATCGCTGTGGTCGCCGCCGGCGGGCAGGTGCAGCCCAATCCCAACGGCCGCGAAATGGGAATCGCGCGAAAAATCGAACTCACCCCGGCCGGCAGGGCGCATCCTATGTACGAAGGCAAAACGAGCGTCTTCGATGCCTTCACCAGCCACGACGACGAGATCACCCACCTGCCGCCTGGTGCCGTGGTACTCAGCCGCAACCCCTGGACCAAGGTCCAATCAGTTGCCGTCACCCACCAGGGCGGTACCTTCTGGGGACTGCAGTACCATCCCGAATACGACCTCCACGAGTTGGCTCGTCTCGCCTTTTGCCGTATCCCAAAATTGATTAATCACGGCTTCTTTCGCGACGAAGCGGCAGCCCTTCGATACATCGACGACCTGGAAAGCCTACACAACGATCCCAGCCAAAAAGACATTGCCTGGCGACTCGGCATCGATGCCGATGTCATCAACGAAGACGTCCGCCACTGCGAAGTGCGAAACTGGGTCCAACGACTAGTTCTGCCAAAAATGATGAGCCGTGAATCCAGAGCCTAAAGCTCAAAGCGAGAATAGCGAGAAACCCATGACGAGTTTGAAAGATCGAGTTGCCCTGATCACTGGCGCTGCTAGCGGCATCGGACGCGAGACCGCACTGCTGTTTGCCCAAGAGGGCGCCCAAGTTCTCTGTGTGGATATCCAAATCGAGGCCGCCAAAAAGACGGCTCAGGACATCAACGATGCCGGAGGCACGGCAGCCGCTTTTCGCGCCGATGTCTCTCGAGCGGACGATTGCGAGCAAATGGTTGCCGAGGCCGAACGCCAGTTTGGCAAGCTCCACATCCTCTTCAACAACGCCGGCATCATGCACTCCGACGATGGCACCAGCCAGGATACCAGCGAGGCAACCTGGGACCTGACGATGAACATCAATCTCAAGGGCGTGTTCCTCGGCTGCAAGTACGGTATCCCTGCCCTGCAGCGCGCCGGAGGCGGATCGATCATCAATACCGCCTCGTTCGTCGCCCATCTCGGCGCAGCCACGCCGCAAATTGCCTACACCGCCAGCAAGGGCGGCGTCCTCGCTCTCACACGCGAACTTGCCGTCATTCATGGCCGCGAGAACATCCGCATCAACGCCCTCTGCCCCGGACCGCTGCGAACCGAACTGCTGATGAAGTTTCTCGATACCGAAGAAAAGAAGCAGCGACGGTTGATCCACATTCCCATGGGCCGATTCGGCGAAGCCAAAGAAATGGCCCAGGCCGCCCTGTTTCTGGCCTCCGACGCTTCCAGCTACGTCACTGGCAGCGAATTCCTGGTAGACGGCGGCATCACCGCCGCTTACGTCACTCCCGAGTAATCACTACTGCTGATGTCTAATACCGGTTCGACCTCACCTTCCCTGCTGACAGTTAGCAATCCCTACGACCATTCGCTTGTCGCCGAGATTCCCTACGACAGCCTGCAGCAGATGGAAGCCAAACTTCAGTCAGCTACGGCCGCGTTGGCTAAATGGCGTCTCCTTTCTTTGGACGATCGTATTCGCATTGTCTCTGCCGGCCTGGCAAACATGCGCGCCGATGCCGAGCAGATCGCCCGCAACGTGACCCTGCAGATGGGCAAACCGCTCGCTCAAGCGCGCGGCGAGTTGCAGACCATGTTCTCTCGCGCCGAACAATCCATCGCCGACGCCCCTACCGCGCTGGCAGCCGACATCCTGCCTAAAGCAGGTTTCGTCCGCCGCATCGAACACGAGCCGCTGGGCATCGTCTTCGACATCGCCGCCTGGAATTACCCGCTCGTGATTCCTATCAATATCATTGTTCCGGCGCTACTGGCCGGAAACGTGGTACTGCTGAAACACAGCGCCAAAACGCCGTTCACCGGTCAGGCTTTTGCCGATGCCTTTGCCAAACTAGAGATCCCCGATCTCGTCACCAATCTCACACTCACTCACGCTCAGACGACCGAGTTGATCAGCAATCCGCACATCGACCACGTTTCTTTCACCGGATCGGTAGACGGAGGACATCGAATCTACCAGGCGGTGGCCCAATCTCGCCTCATCGACGTCGGCCTCGAACTTGGCGGCAAAGATCCCGCCTATGTCGCTGCCGATGCCGACCTCGACTTTGCCGCCGCCAATCTCGTGGACGGCGCTTGCTACAACGCCGGCCAGTCGTGCTGCGCAATCGAGCGCGTCTACGTCCATCAAACCCTCTATCAACCTTTCCTCGAAAAGGCTGCCGCTTTGCTGGCCGAGTATCAGCTGGGCGACCCGCTTGACGAGTCCACCACCATGGGCCCCTTGGCTAGCCGCAGCGCGCCGCAGTTTCTCCAGCAGCAAGTCGACGACGCAGTTGGCCGCGGCGCGCGACTTATCGTAGGCGGCCGCGCCCCTTCAGAACTAGCAGGCAACTTCTATCTGCCTACGCTGCTCGCCGACGTAGCAAACGATGCCCAAGTCATGCAGGAAGAATCATTTGGGCCGCTGCTCCCGGTCAGCTCGGTATGCGACGAAGACGAGGCCGTAGCCCGAATGAACGACTCGGCCTTTGGCCTTACCGCCTCGGTCTGGACAAGCGACCAACAGCGGGCCGAAGCGATAGCCAGCCGTCTCAATGCCGGTACGATCTTCCAGAATCGTTGCGACTTTCTCGACCCGGCCCTCCCCTGGACCGGCTGGGGCGACAGCGGCAAAGGCTCGACCCTTTCGCCCTATGGTTTCTATTACCTCACGCGTCGCAAAAGCATCCACTTTCGAACCGCCACCTGACACGCTGCGCAAACAAAAACCGCCGGCCTGAAACCCAGACCGGCGGCGTTATGCTTCTCAAAAAACTCTCAGCGTCTAACGAACTCTACGACGCACCATCAGCACCGAAGCCAGCCCCGTGCCAAGCATTGCGATGCTCGCTGGTTCTGGAACCGGATGAGTAACCTCAAAACTAACGTGCATGCTGTTGATCCCCAAAGCTTCGCTAATTGATAAGCCTAGAGCCAAGAAGGATGTCAGCATAGTCGCCCCAGTCAAAGAGGCCGTATCATAGAAAACAGTGCTTACCGGATCGCCGGAGATATCCAACGGCAGCGCTGGAAACCCAGTGACAGGATCAGGCACTACGGGAAGCATAAATGCCGACCCGTCGATTGGTACCCCAACACCGTCATCATCCCACGACAGGAAGATCAAGCCGGCTCCAATACCGGGGGGCGAACCTGGTCCCCAGTTCAAGCCGTCAACGATCCAAGTGCTGTGAGCAGACGGGGTGGCGTTCAAAAAACCACCACCTAGTGTCTTGAACGAGATGTGAATCAGATCCAACCCGCCAACCAGCAAGCCTGGCACAGCAGTACTCGTCGATACGCTCGTGCTGATTTCCACCCCAGCAGCGGGGATCGGAACCGTAGCGCCAAACGGAATGCCCGGAGTCACCGAATCGACCCCAGGACCCAAGGGATCTGTCCCAGGATCGTAGGGAGCCGGATCCGTATTCAACGAGAAGTTATTCGTGATTAGTGTGAAGGTCGTCCCGATCGGACTGGCAGCAGCGGGCGACGAATAACCCGCGACAAGAATTGCCATCGCAGTTGCGCTCATGGCAATAAACACTCTAGAGTTCTTCATTAGCTTACCCTTCTTAAAATGAACGCAAGAAAATTGAATCCGAAGTATCTACCCATCCTGGGCGCTACCTCCCACCCATCCAGAATAGTTGACATAGCCAAAATATCAAGCAAATTGCAAACATTCTGGGTGGATCAACTACGCCGCTTCTCCTTCACTCCTGTTGCTTGCTTTCTACA
>JAGQOW010000298.1 GCA_020427155.1 Planctomycetales bacterium
GTTTGACCCTTGACACCAGCCAACAAAAGGTGTTCATGCTCGTCGGGCCAAAGAGATGCGGCAAAGGCACCATTGCTCGCGTGCTAACCGGTTTGCTAGGGAAAGAGAACATCGCCGCGCCAACATTATCCGGCTTGGCAACAAACTTCGGGCTGTGGCCGCTTTTAGGCAAGAGTATTGCACTAATCAGCGACGCTCGCCTCTCAGCCCGTACCGACCAGGTGTCCGTCGTGGAAAGGTTGCTGAGTATCAGCGGCGAGGACAGCATTACCGTCGACCGCAAGAACATGCAACCTGTCACCTGCAAGCTTTCTACAAGATTCATCATTCTGAGCAACGAGCTGCCAAAGTTGAGCGATGCCTCCGGGGCGATTGTCAGTCGCCTGGTGCTGCTGAAGATGAGCACCAGCTTCTATGGCAAAGAGGATCACTACCTAACCGACAAGCTGCTTGCTGAACGCCCCGGCATTCTTCTGTGGGCCATCCAAGGTTGGCAACGCCTCAAAGAGCGCGGCAGGTTTGCACAGCCTGACAGCGGGTTAGAAGCCCTCACCGACATGGCGGACCTTGCTAGCCCGGTCTCAGCGTTTGTGCGGGATTGCTGTGAAGTCGACCAGAGACTCTCGATCGAGATAGCGGATCTCTACGACTCATGGAAGAACTGGTGCAACGCACAAGGCAGAGAGCGATACGTCGGCACGATTCAAGCGTTTGGTCGCGACTTGCTTGCAGCAGTCCCAAATGTGCAAAGGCGCAGTTTGCGAGCAGGTGCATCCAGAGTGCGTGTTTACGAAGGAATAGGGAGACCTGGGCAACTTGGAGAAGGCTTTTGAGTGAGTGGTACGCGATGGTACGCGTTCCATTCGAAAGTACGCGTTACGACTCAAGGAGGCAGAGAGATGAAATATACATGTTATATGTACTTTGGCGCGGTACGCGTACCATCGCGTACCACAGGCCCGCAATGGAACCCAGGGTCTAACGATGCCTGACACCTGGGACACCTCACCGATCACCTTTATCCCACAGGCCAGCTGCCCGCACTGTGGCGGCTTGAAGCCGATCATCGTTAGGACCATGCCCGTCGAGAGCGATGGCAGCTACTCGCGTCGGTGCGTTTGCCGCAATTGCTCGCGCCGGTTTCTGATCGTGCTGGAACCCCCCGAAAGCTGCTTGCCAGAATTTGGCAGGACCGACCTACCGACCTGCTAAGTTGTGCGAAACAAATTCAATCCCCCCCAAATCGGAGAACACCCTACCATGCCAACCGTCCTAGAACGCGTGAAGGCGGCGATAGTCGGCGATGACGCCAACCGCCTGGCCCGTCGCAAAGGAATCAAACGCGAGATTGCAAAGCTGCAGGCCCTCGATGGCCGTCGCAGCGATATCACCAACCAGATTCGCAAGCTGAACGAGCGCGAAGCGAAGGCCGAAGGCGAGCACGAAAAAGTGTGTCAGCCGATCCAGGATAGGCTCTCCACACTAGAGCTCGAAGCAACGGAATTGATCCTCGCAGACAAAGAGATTCCGTCGGAACTCTCCGACGAGCGCGGCGAACTCTTGGAGCAACTCGCATCGGCGAATAGCCGGCTTGAAACGGAAGCGAAGACAATCAGAGATCTCCGCCTGCAACTCGAAAAGCAGCGCGCGAGCCTGGGCGACACAACCACTGAAGCATCGCGATTGCGAGGGCAACTGACAGCCCACGGCGTGGCCAACCCAGAGCTACTTGCGGAGCGATTCGTAGTCGACCAGCAGGTCCTTTGGGCGGAAAAACGCCATCGCGCAGCCAAAGAAGAGTGCCAGCTAGCACAGCGTCATTACGTGGAGCAAGTGCAACGTCGCGAGGATGCACGAGTTATCAATTCTCGCGGCGAAGTGGTTCGCGACCCGGAGCCCGACGAACATGAGCAACGGCTTTTGCGCGAAGTCGCTGGCTGGGAGCACGAGTGCGAAGCTGCAGCTGCGGCGGTGGCAGAGGCCCACGCGGCACGAGAAGAAATCCGACAGCAGATTGTCGCCGAGTAAGGCGAGTAGAACGTTTACCCTACCCCATTTTTTGTTTCGAAATGAAAGGTAATGTTTCATGGCCAGTACCAAAGACAAAGATTTGTTTACCCCCGAAGAAGGCGACGTGATTACGCAGGCCGCAACCGACTACAGCGACGAGGCCGAAACGCTGGAACGACTCGGCATCGAGTTCGACCAATTCCTAGCGAGTCGCTGGGAGAGCGAGTTTGGCGAAGCGCTGCCGTCGAAGTGCGACAGCCTCCAGCTAGAGACACTGGGGGGCAAGTCTCGCTTCGCAAAGCTGGAGCGAGAGGTTGTCGAGAACGCTATTACGCAATACGCCAGACGCCTGCCGTCGATGCTCGCAGCTGGAATCACCCTGAAGGAGTTTCTTGCCGAGCAATGGTCGGGGCAATTCGGAGAGGCTTTGCCGGAGAGAGTTAACGCTGTGCTTGCCGCAGCTGCCAGACCGCTTGCCGAAGTGTGCGAGCGTCACGGCTACATGATGCCTACACCATAGCTTAGGGGCGCTGAGTCGATCCATTTGGCCGGAACTGAGACCTGCCAAATGGTGTGTAACAAAGCATTAAGCTCCTTTCCTTTTCGCCGTCCAGCTGGTCGGGATTGGTTAGTGACCCGACCACGCTGGGCGGTGTTTGAGCACGAGAAAGCAGGGG
>JAGQOW010000299.1 GCA_020427155.1 Planctomycetales bacterium
CGATGACGCTCGCGCCGCAGGCAATAAACCTCATTGGAAGTCGAGGTCCAGTGCGTCGTCATCCGGCGGCGGGACAACGAATGCGGTTGAGATGTCTGGATTTTGGCTTGACGTGCGAGTGGTCACACTCATGGTCACTGCACGGAAGAAGCGGTGGATGTCCCGGGCGTTGTGGGCTTTAAAAATGGGAGCCTCTGCGTCGTTTGCAAAATCCTTCAGCATTGCTTCATCGGCATCCGGCCCAATCGCCATAGCTAGCCGGGTCGCCTTCTGTGCCCGCTCGGAGTCGCAAAGAGCCTTGAAAGGAGCCTCCCAGTCGTCGGTCGGTTGTCCATCAGACAACAGAATCAAAACGGGGCGATAGGCTCTGGAGGGGATGCGATCCTTGTCCTCCAGCAACTGACGAGCGAGATCAAATGCCGCACCCATCGGCGTGACACCGTCAGCCTTAAATTCCGAGAACCCTGCGACGCCATGTGCCGCAACCAATGGCAAGTGCATCTGCGCCTTGCCACCAAAGGTGATCAGACCCACCTGGATCTCGGCGCGCAAACGACTTTCCTTGGCGAAAGTCGAGACCATGTCCTTCATCGCAGCATTTAGCGCTTCGATCTTGCCGTTCTCCCCCATGCTGCCACTTGTGTCTGCCAAGACGATCACGGGGAGAGGCCGGGGCGTGGCGACAGCGAATTTTTTGAGACTGCTCATCTTCTTTGTCCTTTGATCAGGTTGATTTTTGGCATTCGAGCTTGGGGGCTTGGGTGGTGAAACCGGCACCTTGGTGGAACGCATCGCGAGATCGCCGACGTATCGACTCACGATGTCTTCTTGGTATTTGGCAAACCCCATGACCCAGCCTCCGATTCATAAAAGTTCTTATGCTTATGCACCATCCGTGCCAGCTTTTGTGGACTGGTACTTGAGCAACCAATTCGTCAAAGTTTGGTAACTGCCAAGACCCAACAGCTTCGCTGCCTCAGTCTTGTTGCCACGACTCTGCTCCATGGCCCTATCCAGGTAGTGCCGGGCCACATCTGCCATCAGATCAGGTAGCGAAAACCCATCGCCAAGCGCGGCCCCAAGAATGGCGTCGTCTGTGCCGGTGGTTGTGAGCGAGAGAACCTCATCGATATCCTCGGCGGCTATCTCCTCTCCTGGCGCCCAGATGGACGCCCTCAAAAGCGCGTTGTGCAGCTCCCTCACATTGCCCGGCCAGACGTGGCGAAGAAGAAGATTTCTTGCGCCAACAGATAATGTCTTATGTTTAAAGCCCGGCTGGGAAGTTGCTTCGCGATTGATCTGCGCCAGCAAAGCGTCGATCAATAGATTGAGGTCCCCTTCGCGAGCGCGCAGGGGAGGCAATGCCAAGATGCCAACCGCGATTCGATGAAACACATCCTCTCTGAATCGCCCCGCCCGAACTTCTTCCGGCAGAACCCGGTTGGTAGCGGCGACGATGCGCACATCGATTTTTCGGGACTTACTGGCCCCCAGGCGCGTCACCTCATGCTCCTGGAGTACGCGCAGCAATCGAACCTGTGACTGCAGCGGCAGTTCACCGATTTCGTCCAAAAAAAGCGTCCCGCCATCAGCTGCCTCAAAGTAGCCAGCACGGGTTGCATGGGCACCGGTGAACGCACCCTTTTCATGACCGAAAAGCTCGGAGTCGATCAGTTCGAGCGGGATGGCCCCACAGTTGACTGCAACAAAGGGAGCGCCTTTTCGCTTGCTCGAAGCGTGGATCGCACGTGCAAAGAGTTCCTTGCCGGTCCCGGACTCCCCTTGGATCAATACGGGCAGATCCCGTTGCGCCAATCGCTGCGCCATCGCGACTACACGCTTCATCGCATTGCAGCGGTGAATGATGCTGGCGAACTCCGGTGCTGCCGGGGGCAATCCTTGGACAAGGTGTGCGAGAGCTTCGTCAGCTTGCTTGCTCGCAACTGGAAGGAACTCAGCGGCCAGGTCGAATGGAACAACGACAGGACGCACGCCGTGTTCACGAGAGGATTCGATGAGGTTGGCCCCGTACTTGGCTTTCGCCAACAGCACCCAGACAGCAGCCATGGCAGGGGTGCCAGGGCTCACGTGAAAAGTGACCGGCAGCTCAGGAGAAGAAGAGAGCGTCGCGGACACCGCTCCGTTGGCTGCGACGTATATGTCTTCGAAATCGGTGGGGCTACGCAGTTTTGCGTACCGCACCTCTGTAGCTCCCGTGAATTTGCCGCTCAGCCACGCCACGAAGTTCTGCGTTTTCTGCTGACCGTGATCTGATAGGAGCACTAGACGGTCATACACCCCGGTCTCCAGCGCCATCAAGATGGGACCGAAGTCTGTGCCCGACGCATCTTCCGAGGCGCGAAGGTCTGAGTTACCAAGCCAGGCAAAAAGTGTGGGCATCAGGCATAAGAAATTATGTGACTACATAAATTTCATTCTATCGTGGGTCATATGCATATGGAAAGCGTCGTAGGCCCTGGCTGATGACAAGCGAAATCCTGGACGGCGAGGAGCGCAAACCGATCAACTTCACACTACCCCGGCATTCACTCGCCATACCTCATTGCCCCAGCTTCCGTCGCAGAGTATTATGTCATCAATTTGATGATGTAAACTGCCTAGCAATGAGCAATCGAACAGTCAATTTCGGTCTTACCGTCATCTTCCGTGGGTGAGGAGCA
>JAGQOW010000300.1 GCA_020427155.1 Planctomycetales bacterium
TGCCGCAGTGGAAGGGGTACCGGGCCTCAGTGGGCATGCCGATCGCAAAGACCTGTTGCGTTGGCTGCGGCCACTGCCCGATCCGCGTCGAGTGTTTCTCACCCATGGCGAGCCGGACAGCGCTGAAGCATTCGCCGCTGAGTTGAGCAGCACGCGAGGCTGGAAGGTTCACGTGCCAGACTTAGGAGAAACTCACGAACTCGTATGAAAGAACTGTACCTTTAGCAATGCCTTCAGTCCGACGAAGGCAATTTAGTCACTGGGATTATTTTTATGGAAATGGGCAAAGACGTTGAAGCGAATCGTCGCGCGATTCTCGATTCGCACAGTTATCGACTCGCTGAGCTGGACATCGATTTTCTGGGACGTGGCGAGCAGCGACCTGTACGGATGCAGTTGGAATTGCAAAAAGCAGAGACGCTGCTGCGCGAGAACCAGATTACCTCGACTGTGGTCGTGTTTGGGGGCACACAGATAGTCCCAAGAGATCAAGCCGAAGCGCGACTGGCAGTGGCAAAGCGATTGCTCTCTCGCAATCCCGACGAACCCCGCGCCAAGCGCAGCGTAGCTCGGGCTGAGAGCATCCTGGCAAAGAGTCACTACTACGATGCCGCGCTCGAGTTTGGGAAACTGGTTTCCTCGTGTTGCCAAACCAAGGGGAAATGCGACTTTGTGATCGCAACCGGAGGCGGCCCAGGCATCATGGAGGCGGCTAACCGAGGAGCTTTCGAAGTCGGGGCCAAGAGCATCGGTTTCAATATCGAGCTGCCTCACGAACAGGAACCCAATCCGTATATTACTCCCGAGCTGTGTTTCCAATTTAGCTATTTTGCGCTACGTAAATTTCATTTTGTCTTGCGGGCAGAGGCGCTCGTCGTCTTTCCCGGTGGGTTTGGCACTCTGGACGAACTGTTCAACACACTGACATTGCGGCAAACTGGCCGGATGCAGCAAATACCAATCATCCTCTACGGCGAGGATTATTGGACCCGCGTTCTCAACTTCCAAGCGATGGCAGATGCGGGAGTTGTGGCAGACGAAGACTTGGATTTGATCAGTTTTGCGGAGACTCCGGAAGAAGCCTGGGCCATCATCTCTGAGTTTCACCATCTGGAACAGTGACATGTCGTCAGGCTCAGTACCCCGGGTTGCGCTTGTTACAGGCGGCGCGGTTCGTGTTGGTCGCGCGATTGTGGAAGCGTTTGCCGATCGCGGGTACGCAGTGGCGATTCATGCAAATCGTTCGGTGGACCAAGCCCACGAATTGGCCAGGCTGCTTGATGAGCGCGGTGTCTCGACATTAGTCGAATCTGCCGAGTTGCGGTCGCCAGACGCAATTCGCGGCATGATCGACCGGGTATGCCTGTACTTCGGCAGGCTTGATGTGCTGGTCAACAACGCCGCGATTTGGTCGCCGAAACCTTTAGAGGAAGTCACTGCCGCCGATGTGCTCGAGTATTTTGAGATCAATTCCCTGGCCACGTTTGTCGGCTGTCAGCATGCGGGCTTGAAAATGGTCGAGCAAGAGCAGGGCGGGGTAATCTTGAATATTGGCGATTGGTCGGTGGCCAGACCCTACACCGACTACGCCGCATATTTTCCGTCCAAGGGAACCATACCAACCATGACTCGCCTGTTTGCCGTCGAGCTTAGTCGGCGAAATCCCTTAGTGCGTGTCAATGCAATTCTGCCAGGCCCAGTGATCTTTCCGCCCGACCTGCCCGAAGCTGACAGGCAAAAGGCAATCGGGGAAACGTTGGTACAGCGGGCCGGGGCGCCAGAGAATGTCGCCCACGCTGCCATTTTTTTGGTGGAAAACGATTTCGTAACTGGAGTCTGCCTGCCGGTCGACGGGGGCCGGACGATAAGCAGCTAGCTACAGCAGCCGCCGTTGGAGTGTGGCTGGCGAAGCTTTGCCAGAGCCTGCTTTCTTGGGGCCTGGACTTACGAGTTTTGCCCAACTTTACTTGCATCTGCGGCCCGGCACGCATAATCTAAATGGTGTACGAAAGAGCCCTCCGAGCAGCATAGAGAACCCTCCCAGCGACCGCTGCTGATTCCCGCCTCCCACAGCTAGCGCATACGATAGCTGCCATCCTTTCTTTGAAAAGTAAAACATAATGAGAACTTCCAATCGTCTATCAATTCCAATCGATCGTCTTGCAACCGGCCTTGCCAGCTTCGTGTTGGCAATGGGTTTTGCTCTTTCTGCCTTGTCGCAGGAAGCACCCGAAACGGCCTCTGACACCTTCGAGATTCCCGCCGAAGTGAAGACGATCGAGCAATTGTTTGCTTTTGTTGAAGAAGTCGCCGACCACGAGCCTGAAGGTCAATCTGAGCAGGAATTCATTGCCCATCATCGCAAGATCGCCCGAACTGTCGTTCAGATTGCCGACAAGGTTTTGGCGCTCAATCCCTCGGATGAGGAGGCCATGCAGGGCTATTCGTTCAAATTGCAGGCCCTGCAGATGCTGAAAGAGTTGGGAGTCGTCGATGCCGAACAGGCGTTCTCCAAAACAGTTGCCGAAGCTCGCGCCGACAGCCGACCCGACGTCGCCGCAATTGGGGTAAAGTTCTTTATCGAAACCGGATTCGACCAATGGGCAACCCTTGGAGCCGAAGACCAATCGGCGCTGATTGATGCGATTGTTGGTTACGTTGGTGAGAGCGGATCGGGAG
>JAGQOW010000301.1 GCA_020427155.1 Planctomycetales bacterium
TGCTGCAAAGCAGTTGGGCGTTTCTCCCGAGAAACTCAACGATCTGCGCGAGCACGGTGAGTTGCGTGCTTATCGCGACGGCCCGAGTTGGAAGTTTCGTACCGACGAAATAGATAAGATGCAGCAAGAGGGTGTTCCAGAACTTCCGCCATCGAGCGAGTTAGATCTCAAACCGCTCGATCTGGAAGGGGATCTTTCCGAGCCGCTCGACCTGGAGGTGGAAGATACC
The DNA here is from genome assembly GCA_020427155.1 of Planctomycetales bacterium. Taxonomy (GTDB): domain Bacteria; phylum Planctomycetota; class Planctomycetia; order Pirellulales; family Lacipirellulaceae; genus Bythopirellula. The sequence continues at coordinate 230 of JAGQOW010000301.1, forward strand.
GACACGGTTTCGGCTGGCAGCGAGCTGGAACTCGACGACTTGGAAGACACAGTAACGACCGGAGCCAGCGATATACAGTTGGCTTTGGATGAAGAACCAAGCGATCTTACCGATTCGATACTACTCAGTGACGAGGAGTTGGGCGAGTCGATGAGTGCCTCGGGTAGCACGATTGTCGGCAAAGACGCTTTGGATTCTGATGCCGATCTCGAGTTAGCTTCGGACAGTGCACAGGAAATCCATTCGGCAGCTTCTGGTGCTTCGGATGTGCTTTCGTCGGAGTCGGCCAGCGGCGATGTGCTGGACGAACTTGGTTTGGAAAGTAGTGGCGTAGGCGCCAGCGGTTTCGAGGATCTAGAAGAATTGGAAATCGATCTGGCAGCCGAGTCGAGCCGGATTCTCTCGCCCGACGAGGCTGCTCAAGTGGAAGCAGCAGCCAGCCTACCTGTCTCTGACCAGGGCGATAGCGATTTGACGCTTGACGACGGTATTCCAGGTTCCGACGTTGACAACGATATGGGCTCGACGGATGTTCCACTGCTTGAGGCGGAAGCGGCGGCAGTGGACGAAGGTTCCGGTTCGGAAATCGAACTGTCTATCGACGACGACTTAGTGCTGAGCGACAGCGAAGGCAGTGATATTACGCTTGGCAGCGGCGATAGTGGTATCAATCTGGCACCCGCCGACAGCGGCTTGGCATTGGACGATATCCCGCTAGAAATCGGCGGCTCGGCAATCCTCAGTTCGTTGGACTTGAGTGGTTCGGATCCTGAGATCTCGTTGGTGGGCAGCGGTCCGGACATAGGCGGCACTGCCGAGGCCGAATTGCAGACCGACGAAGACTTCCAGCTTACCCCGCTAAGCGAAGGAGGGCTGAGTGAAGAGGGTGACAGCAGTTCGCAAGTGATCGCCTTGGATGCCGACATCGATGATCTCGGCGACGATGTCGGAGTATTGGATGACGATGTCGGTTTTTCCGAAGACGTCGGCCACGATGTGATGATTGCCGAGGATTTTGCATCGGCCCCTGGAGACGAATTCGAGATGGGGTCGTACGCAGGAGCCGGCCCTGCCGGCGTTTCGGCGGAAGTTCCCTATTCGGTTGGTCAGCTGATTGGGCTCTTTAGCTGCGTTGCGATGGTTTCTTTGGCGGGTGTGATGATGCTCGACATGATTCGCAATATTTGGAGTTGGGACGAGCCATATTCGCTGAGCAGTTCGTTGATCGACTCGCTCCTAGGATTATTCTCTTAGAGTCGGTATGTGCGCTTCTGCCTTTCGAACCTAGGAGTCTCTAAGGTTTTGGGAGCCGAAAGACCGCTCTAAACTGGGTGTCGTAGTGCGCGGTGCTTGGGCGTACGACACTCAGAGCCTTGCGAGAGCGTTGTCTAGTTCGCTAAGTTGGGCGAATGTGTGTTGTCTGCAGTGGGGCCGATTGGCGGTCTCACGCAGCTTCAGGCAGCGATTCGTCAGTCGCTTTTCGAGGGTTTTATTGCCCGGGGCCGTGCTGCAGACGATGACAGGGTGAACCTGTGCGGGCAGCTTGGCCTCTTGGGGGTGTCGTGGGCAACTGGAACTGTCGAACAGCAAGGCCCGATAGTGTTTGAGATGGGCAACATGAATTGCTGCTCATGCCGAAAAGATATGGTCGTGACGATGTTGGAGCCGTCACATGTCAGGTGAGTGGGCTAATTCGGATGTGTTCTCAGCCGAGAAATATGCCTCGGTTTAGAGGGCCGGTTTCATAGAGAAGTCGTTGACTATCGTAAAACCGAACTATAGGAGGCAGCTTTAGGTGTTGAAATCCAAGACGCTCTCTTTCGAGGTACCGGCGGAAGTAAAGGAGTTGTTGTCTGAATGTCCGGACCTCATCGTGGCGGAAAGCATTGCCGAACTTGTTGAACTCTCCACTCGCGACGCAGATGAATTCGGCTGGCACGAGGTAGCCTACGACGTGCCAGAGTCGGGCCAGGTGGTGGAAGCTCGAGTTTGCCGCACTCGTAATGGAGTTGCTGCGAACTATACAGATCCCTACATGCGTCGTCGCGACCCTGACTGTATGGTCATTGGCGACGGTCGACCGACGAATAAGAAACGTTTTAGCGATCGGTTCGGCAAAGAGTTTGACGACCTGCGTCAAGAGACGTTTGAGTGGCTCAAGAATCAAGAATTGGCTCTGTTTCCGTTTTTTGCAGGTGATCCTGAGGGTGGAATGCCGGCCCTGGTGATTGCCCCACAGAACGCAGGTTTTTTTGCTTTGGGCCTGGCTTTGTTGCAGGGGATCTTAACACCGCAGGAGATTCCAGCCGGTTTCTCGCCTAGAGCCGTCATTTACGTTGCTCCGCCGTTTCGTCACAGTCTGTTTGGCGGCAAGCAGCTTGTCGTGCATAACCGCAAATCCGATGTGCATGAACTGTTTAGCTACAACCTCTACCCTGGCCCCAGCGCG
>JAGQOW010000302.1 GCA_020427155.1 Planctomycetales bacterium
TCTCGATGTCGATGCGGAATACCCGCTTGAGCCGCTGCGCCCAGCTCATCGCCCGATGCCGCTCGGCCGGGCTGCGCTCGCTCACGCCCGTCTTCTTGCCCCGCCCCGCCGGGGTGACCTGAGCGCGCAGCGCACTGTGCGGGGCGAATACGCCGTGGTAGCGGGTCAAATGCACCCGGGGTTTGGGCACCAGTGCGGCCAGCCGGGCGATGAAGTCCAGTGGCTCGAACATCACGTGGGTCGTGCCGTCGCGGTATGGGGTCTTGAGTGTGTAGCGCACCAGACCCTGGGCGGATCCCAAGGCCTTCGACAAGAACAGCTTCGTCGACATGGAAGGCGACGTCTGCATCATCCCGCCGAACTCCTTCGCGCTGGCCTCCACCGTCGAGTACTTCCGCATCCCGCGCACCGTGCTCACGGTGTGTCTGGGCAAATCGACCTATGCCCGTTGCGGCATCATCGTCAACGTCACGCCGCTGGAGCCCGAGTGGGAAGGGCATGTGACGCTGGAATTTTCCAACACGACCCCGCTGCCGGCACGCATCTATGCCAATGAAGGTGTGGCGCAGATGCTGTTCTTCGAATCTGACGAAGCCTGTGAGACCTCGTATCGCGATCGGGGCGGGAAGTATCAGGGGCAGCGGGGGGTGACGCTGCCGCGGGCTTAGGGGGGCAGGGAATGAAATCTTGCGGCCCAGGAGGCGTTGAGTATTCGTTGTGTTTCTGGGGCCTTCGTTTGGTGCAACCAATCAGTGGTGCGGGCGGCTTGGCCGGCGCGCAGTTCAAATGTTAGGGGATGAGCACCGAAATGATCTTTGAAGTTGCCGGAGCAATACTGCTCTCGTTGGGTACAGGGGGCGCGATAGTGTTGGCTCTTTCCAGCTGGCTCGGAAAGGTCTGGGCCGAACGCCTCATGGCGAAGGAGACGGCTAAACACAATCATGAATTGGAGCAGTTGCGCTCATCGCTCCAGATTCAAGCCGACCAATCAGCACAGAGCTATAAACAGAAGATTGACCTTTACAAGGAAGTCGGTGCTCCGCTGATCGAGCTGCTGGTAAAAGCACAAAACATAGGCAGCATTACGCCTGCGGATATGCAGGCATTTGAGAGGCGTCAACTTCACTGTTGAAAGTACGCAACGATCTCGTGCATACGCGACTGGTAACGTTTCAATTTGAATCGCCGAAGGCCTGCGATGAACTCGTGGCGGAACTCGACAAGGTTAACGTGGCCATAATTGAACAACTGGATTACGTTGGGTTGCTTCTCGCGGCTATTGTGGATCTCCACGAAGGACATGCCGAAGCCATTGCCGCAGCCGTGGAAAATGGATCTGCGTTTGTGGCAAATGGCCAACCCGATGCCTGACGCAATCTTTTGTCCCTGTACCTGGGACCGGTCGAAGCGGGCAAGTCGAAGAGGGCGTCGAGGAAGCCTGGCGCATCGAGATTGAGCGGCGCGCCAGGAGTCTTGAATCCGGCGCTGCTGCGGCCTTTCTGGTTGAGCTTGACGCTGCCGTGTTTTCGGAGGCTCCGTCACGGTGGCCCATTATCGCCGCGAGCCAGGTTACTGGCGGGTTCGGTAGCACGCCCTCTAAGGAAGTTCTGAAGAGCCAGTCATGACAGCGCGTCCGGTCAGATGGGCTCGGCGCGTGGTCTTGCAGAACTTCTCGAAACCCGTCAGCGTTTGCTGCTTCATCACGATCTCCGCACCGTTGATCAATCAGGCCTCAGCGGGCGGGGTAAATCAGAGCTTCCCTAAAAAAGTCGTTCAAGCCAAACCCGCTTTGCGGGCCGGCTTGATTCAGACGTTTGGGGGTATATTGGGCAATCAGCGTCGCAAATGTCGTAACGTCACAGAGGAAAACATGAAAATCAGGCCGGAAATAATTATCTCGACGATAGATGCCGATAGGCTGGATAAACTCATGGACTCGCTGCCAGGTCGTAGCTTCATGGGGAAAACGGAGTTGGAGTCTGAATTGGCAAGGGCTCGTGTGGTAGACCCGAAAGACGTACCGCCAACAGTTGTCACAATGAACTCAACTGTGCGGTTTAGAGTTGAATCTTCGAGCGAAGAATTCGAGTTGACGCTTGTTTATCCCAAGGACGTTGATGCAAGTGGCAAGACAATTTCGATACTTGCTCCGGTCGGTAGTGCCTTGCTTGGCCTCTCTCAGGGAGATGAAATTGAGTGGCCAAAGCCGGGTGGAGGCGTGCTGCGTGTTCACATATCGGAAGTTATTTATCAGCCGGAAAGGGCAGGTGAATTTCATCGTTAGGGCCAGCATGTGAACCGGCCGCTTCCAGTTGTTGGAACTGTTAATGGTGTGTTGCAGAGCTGTTGATGTGCGGTGAGCCGATTGACGAGCCCGTTGTTGCTCAGGGCCCTCTTGTCATGAATACGATGCAGGAGATTCGTCAGGCCGTGCTGGATTGGCGGCACGGGAAGATGGGGCGACTGTCGTGAGCGTTGCAGGTCTCGCTGCCTGACTAGACCGCCACAGCTTCGTCGACGACTACCGGCGCACGGAGGCGCTCGCCATCGAGCCAGGTACAGCCATCCTTCAGCGCCAGTCGTCCGGCGGCAAACCAGGCGATGGCGCGCGGGTAGATCAGGTACTCGCCCTGCTGCACACGGGCGCGCAG
>JAGQOW010000303.1 GCA_020427155.1 Planctomycetales bacterium
GACGTCATTGCAGGCATCAGGGCTAGTCCTGCTTTAAGGCTTCTGAGACTTCGATGCTCTTACGATTGGCATAAGCGATGGCCTCTTCACCCGTCCTCATAAGCGCGATGCGACGCTCGGCAACGAATGAGCGCACTACATCAGCAGACTCAGACGCGGCCCTACTGCTGCGGCTCGCGAACTCCGCAGCAGCGGCATGCACCTTTGCCACCATATCGGGATGGTTTTTAGGCGCGCACAAGATTTCAACGACCCCAGCAGACCCCGCAGCGAGAACTCCGACTCCGATGACGACCGGCCCCGCAGCAGCAGCCCCAATTGTGCCCGCAATGTACCCGCTACCACCGGTGAGTATCAGGGCGCCACTGCTGTGCGGGACGACCGAAAGGCCAAGTGCTTGCGCTAGCGCAGCGACTACTGCGGCGCTGCCACCTGCCCCACTACTGAGGTTCGCCACGACTGCGCTTTGGCTGGGGGCGTACGAGCAAACAATGTCAGTGGGGTGTGCGGCCGATTCCTGAGAGGCTGACAGTGGTGGCTCTCCTTTCTCATTAGAACAGGAGATGAGCGTAAGTGCCGATAGAACGACAGCGATCTTTTGCGTGGATTTCATCACTCATACTCACTTAGGGAAGCGTTGAGGGAGTTATTCGCGTTGCGGGACAAGGTCTTTCATCTTCTCATCTTTTACTGGCTCGCTTCGACCCGTTGTTGCCGTTGAGCTTTGACGAAAGCTGTCGTTCAACGTGCTAGCTAACCGGTGCGCCGCTTGTCGCCACGTCCGCGTTGAGCGGCGTTAGGCGTCGCTGAGCGCCTGAAACAGAGCATTTGCTGATAGCCGAGTGATGAGTCGTATACCCCCGAACCCCATGGTTCCGTGCGTGGCATAGCAGTACTCGAACAGCAGAATGTCTTCGATACCGTCGCCGTCAAAATCAGCGCGTGCTACCTCGATGAACTGCTGTCCCATGCCCTCCTCCTGTTCGATGCGCAGGAGGTTATGCTTCACCTTCCTGACGACAAGTGACCCGTCATCGACCTTATCCTGGTAGGTGGCCTCGGGATCAGACTGTTCTTCGGCCTCGTCGAAGCGAGGGAACATACTGAAAGGAAGGAGGGCTAGGTCGGTGATCCCTACCCTCGGGTCTGAGAGGTAGCTTGCAGTCGGCTCGGCGGCGGTTTCGAGTGAGCGTAGAAGTCCGCATTGGTGCTCGAACCAGCTAGCCATCTTAATGTCGACGGTCGCATAGGCGTAGTAGCCTTCCTCAAGAGCAGCCTCATACTCGCGGCAGGTTCTCACATTCCGCCGCTGCCCGTCGCTGTGTGTCAGGGTAACGCCATCAATGTGATCATTCTGGCCGAACCGGAGTGGGCGGTCTCGCAGTGATGCAATGTCTGAACGCGCGATGCTTCGAATCTCGTACTTGTCCGCAAAGGTCATGCACTCGAGAAGATGAAAGATCTCTCGGGGATTCGACGAGTGGCGGGCAAGAAGGTCCGACACTTCCTCAGCCCGGAGGTCGCCACGCTCTAGACACTGCTGGAGCAAGACAAGGGCTCGTCCTCTGTCCTTTCGCTTCTCGATTCGCTCGAGGTTATGGACAATTTCATCCTTTTTGCTAGAGGCAATCCCGAGAAAGAAGTGCGTATGCGGCTCGTTTAGAACGGTTGAGCTCTTTTGCAGATTACATCCGGGCTTACAGGGAAGCAGGTTCTCGTAGCCACGCACTGAGAAGCCGTCGCCTAATCCAAGGGCTTGCTTGATCGTCGCCAGTTCGGATGGCTGATCGAGCAGTGACTCGGGGATAATGTGGTCGATGTGAAACGCGCTTAGATCAAGCAGTTCCCGCGTGTACGCGCACTTTCGCTCGTGTGCGAGCCAGATCGCCTCACGCTGTGTCGCTGAGAGCTTCTGCTTAGACATTAGATTGACCGAAGATTGCGTCGCCTAACGTCTGAATTAAGCCGAGGCGCGAAGCGGCTTCGGCTTGAATGAAATGCTAGGCATCTGAGCGATACCGTCTCTGGAACAAGCCGTCTTTGGTTAGCAGCAGCCTGTTTGCGATGATCTCCTGCTCCATCGCTGCGAGCGCTTCGCCGTAGGAACCAGAGAGCCGCACAAGCTCTTCCTCTGACGACGGCATTCCGGACTCAATTCTATGGATCAAATCATGCACGCGGCTATTTCGGCGAAAGACACGCTGATGCGTAGAGGAAAGCTTTGGGAAGTAAAGGCGCACCAGCATTACGATTCGCTTGTGAAGATCGAGCGCTTGTCGCTCTACAGACGACCCACCGGGTTTCTGGAGGTGGTGCATGCCGGTGGCTGCATAAGGTAGGACTTCTTCAGCACGCTTCACGTTATGCGCAGAGACCTCGTTGAGAGCTAAGTAGAGCTCTTCAAGTTTTCTTGTGAGGAAATCTGTTCTTGCTCGCCTACCCAGGATCCATTGCGTTAAGAGTGCGACGATAACCGCGACAAGGGCTGCAAGCATTGCCGTAAGGATTGCTACAGCGCCCTGCGGCGCTGTTCCTAGCCAATTGAGAAACGGTGACATGTCAGAAGATGCCTAATTTTTTTCTCGCGACAGTTCTGCCGAGTAACATCGGAATGCCTGA
>JAGQOW010000304.1 GCA_020427155.1 Planctomycetales bacterium
TGACCAGCCGGTGATAGGGGTTCTGCGGGAAGGCGACCGGCGAGAGTTCGAGCGTGTCGATGAGCGGCAGGCGGTGCAGCAACAGCCCGGGATGCAGCGCCGCCAGCGCCGGCTGGTCGAAGGCGATGACATTGTGGCCGAGGACAAAGGCCGCGCCCTCGGTCAGGCCATCGAGCCTGCGGACGAAGTCCGGCGCCTTGGCAGAGAGTCGCAGGCGCGCGTCGAGATCGGGGCGAAAAACGCCGATCTCGCGCAGCGCCAGGCGGTCCTGCCGGGATGTCTCGATGTCGAGGCACAGGCATCTGGCGCGTGGTCCGCCCGCCGATCCATCCATGCAGATTGATTCGCAGAAATTCGATTCGGCAGATTGTAGCCGCAAGATGCCCGGACAATGGACAGCGCACACCCCCGCAATGCGCCGGGCGGGCTGGCAGGCCGCCGACAACGAAATCCGGATGTCTTCGGCGAGCGCCCGATCACGGCCAAAAACCGTCATTCGGCCCGTCGGCGGCGCTAACATGCGAACGGCAGTTCCACGAAGACTGCTGCCATTCGGCCTCTTGCCTACCATTTCGTCCAAAGTACCGGCTGAAAAGAAGGTGCAAAACCGCGGCGTTGCGGTCTAGCCGGTCATGGCGCATCTTAAGTGCACCCTCGCATCCATTGGGCGGCCACAGGCACTCCGGTTACTAGCAAATCTTGCAAACGGGATTGGATAACTGCGGTTTCGAGCTTCTCTCCACGAGAACTAGTCAAGTGTCGGCTGTTCTTACACATTTGACGCAATCGTAAGGGTATCTTCTTTACACCAATGATCCAAATGCTTATTTTTTGATAGGCACGATTATTGCTTTAAATTTGTATTTTGCTTTCTTCATTGAAAATAGAAGGTACTCCGTTCTTATGACGCTTTGCTTTGAACGCATCACAAGAGCTTTGCTGCTCGCCGTGCTTGCGTACCTTTCGGTATCGAACGTGGCCTTCGGCGCCATCGTCACTTACGCATTTTCAGGAACAATAGAACGGTTGTACGAATCGGATTACCTCGAGAGTACAGGTGGGTATGCGATCACATATTTGCCGTCCTCGTCGTTTTTCGAAGACCAGTCCATCACCGTTGGGGATCGCTTTCAAGGCACCTTCAGCTATGACACGGGTAGCAAGGCGTCGATTTCATCCGACGGTGCTCAGGCAAGCTACCTTGATGCTGTTGTCTCTGCGAGCTTGACGATAGGCACAGTCGCTCTCCCTTCATCTACAGTGCCGTTGTCTAACTGGTTTAGCAGCATTGCAATCGTCAATGATCGCGATGGCGTATTGGGAGGAAGAACGGACATTCTCCAGATCAGCCCCAAGTTCTCGGGCGACGAGTTCTTCGTTTCGACCACGCTGTCCCTGCAGGATCGAACTGCGAATGTCTTCAACGATCTCTCGCTACCCGAAGCGGTGGTGGCGATAGAGGCATTCCAGGCTCACCTGTTCCAGACTGGATTTCTGAATCGAGCGACGCGAGACCAATTGCAACTTGCAGGCACGCTCGATTCGTTCGAAGCCAAGATGCCGGCCAGTGTGATCGCAAACATCCCAGAGCCTTCAACCTTGGCCTTGGTGGCAATTGCCATGATGGGGGCGTGCGCTCGGCCTGCGCCGAGGCGAATGAAGAATACAAGGCGCTGAGCCCCGAAAATCTGGGGAGCCAATCTCCTACGAGCCTACTTTCCCTGTTGAGCATAAGAACCCGATATGGGCCCCGTCAGCCGACACGCAGCCGACGATATGACCCCTCGGGGGTGATATCGTCGGCAACTCCTTCCAGGTCGGCCGCAATCAGCGTGCGTTCAACACCATGCTTTGCACTGGCCGACTGGTTGGCACGGTGCAGTTGGAGAGAAGACATCGCGCTGTTCAGTGTCAGTAGACCGCAGTTTCTTGCCGGTAAGCGCCCCCATCGACGAATGGCAGCAACGGATCGCTATGCAAAGCTTTACATAGCGACCCCTATGCATAGCTCTCAACTATGCGTAGCGGCCCCCCCCAGCATGGCTGTTCGCTCGGTCGACGGCCGCACTGGGGCGTGGTGTGCTTTGCATAGTTACAGGGTCTGCAGGAACCTCAACAGTTCATCGCCGGCACGGAAGCGCTTGAGCTTGATGTCAGGTGCTTCGAGCCGGGCAAGTGCCTTCTCCTTCATCTCCAGGTTGGCCTCGACGTAGCGGTGCGTCGTGTTCGTACTCTCGTGACCGAGCCACAGTGCGATCACGTTGAACGGCACACCGCTTTGCAGAAGATGCATGGCTGTCGTGTGCCTCACGGTATGCGGGGATACGCGCTTGGTCTTCAGGCTCGGTTGTTTTGCGCCGGCTCTGGCCACCGCCAGCGCCAGTCGCTGCGCCACGTTACAGCGGGTCATCGGATGCCCGGATCGATTGGGCAGCAATGCCGCCGAATCACGTAGGTGCGGGTTGGCGTTTAGCCACGCGCGGATGGCCGCCGCAGTGGTCTTCCACAGCGGCACCGAGCGATCCTTGCGCCCAAGTTCCGCAGTTAAACGCGTAAGTGCTTGATATTGCTTGTACGCGGCATGCAAAAATGACACTACAAGCCGTT
>JAGQOW010000305.1 GCA_020427155.1 Planctomycetales bacterium
CCCGATGGTGCCCTTGCTGATTGAGGCATTACATGATGCAGCCAACTCCGGCGATGACGCTCAAGTGGCGCGAATGCTGCAAGGAATGGCCGGCCGAATCTACTTCGATCCCGACGTGAGGCAGTTCATCGCCCCCGTCACGCCGTTCCTGCAGAGCGATAACTCGGACGTTGCTGCCGCCGCAGAGGACTTGCTCGCGCTGTTGCCGTCGACAGCAAGCTATGAAAGAAGACTCAAGCGTAAGCAGCGTGAGTCGGCTGAACGAATTGCCGCCATGCGAATGCAGCTGCAAGAAAAGGTGCTGCCCGAAGCCGAGGTCGATGAGTTGACCATTAGTCAGTTGCGTGCTTTAAAGGAATCATCCGACGAAGCGATTGCGTATCTCGTTCGATGCCTCAACAAGGTAGTCGTATCTCACCTCGCGCTGCGAGCCTTGGAAGAATTGAAGCCAGAGGCACGGCCTGCGGCGGTGAAAGAACTGCAATCCCAGATCAATGGCCCTCATCAATTGAACGTGTTGAATGCTCTCGGTGCACTGGGCCCCGCAGCGCAGTCGGCAGTTCCGGATATTGCTGCGTTGCTGACGAGCGGTGAGCCGGCCGTACTCATCGCTGGGTTGCACGCGCTGGGAGAAATCGGCTCAGACGACGTCGGTGTTTGCCAGCGTGTGTTGGACTTGTCTCGTCACACCGAATCGGAAGTGAGAGGAGCGGCGCTGACGGCGTTAGGTGGGTGTCAATCGCCCACGGGGAATGCTCGATTGCTCGAAACGGTCCGGACGAGCGACACCGCGTATCGTTGGATTGCTGTATTTGCCAAGACTCGCCCGTTTCCGGAAGCAGGATACGCGGTTCTCGAGCGGGAGATCGAAAGCACCGAAGGGGTGCAACACATGGTCAGGACCGCGATCGAGAACTTGGGCGATGCCGGGATTCGCTTGCTGCCGAAGTTGATCGCGTCGCTGCCGTTGCACCATCAAACCATCACATGCGACGACTTCAGCCAAGTTGCCGCGATCATCGCCAGCTTTGGCTCAGCGGCCGCGCCGGCACTGCCGCACCTCGAGCGCTATTTGCGAGGTCGTCATCACTACGATGCCGCTCAGGCCATTTGGCGCATCTCACCTGCCCGGGCGGAAGCGTTGGGGCTTCCGGACATCTACCGGCGAAAGTGATCAAGTCAACAGCTGTGTGTCCCACCAGATTGGGGCATGGTTGCCCAATTGCTAGGATGAGTTTTAGTCGAGGTAGTTGCCACAAAGACCGAGGTGCGCGATGCGGACCGAAGCATGTTTCAGCCTGGGGAGGAGCCGGAAAAATTTCGAGCCGCATACTCCACGTTGACTCGGCATCCGCCCGGTCAATTCGGAGTATGCGAAGAGACGGCTTTCCAAGTTTTTCGGCACCCCGGACTAACGCCGACTAGCGTCCAATTGTTGTCCGCGAATTCGAACCCCAATTCGAGATTCAATGCCCCGTCAGATCAACCCTTTCGAGTCGCCCTCGACGATGAATTCCCGTCCATTCAGCATGAGCAGATTGCTGAGGGTTGGGATGGTGTTGATTTGTGTGCTTGCCATCTCTTGGATGCTATTCGGGCCGATCCGCGCATTTCACCACGATGTCGGATTTGGCCTTTTCGGTTACATGTTCTGTGGCGGCGAGGACGGGGAGCCGGGAGACTTTGCTCTCCTTGGGATTCGCTTTTCGTTTTTCCCGTTTCGATTCGCGATTACCCTTGCCCTTTGGGTTGGTGTGCTCGTTGCCGCCCACAAGACCTGTCGGACTAGGAATTAGCGCTCACGGTCAAACCGAGATCCGGCAGATTCATCGAAGTGGTTCGGTGATGGTCATGGCCGTGTCGCCATGCAGGTGCTTCAGCAAAAGGTATAGGAAGAGCCCTGCCGCTGCCGCCAACATTCCCCAAGCGGGCCGTATGTCGCCCACATCCTGCTCGCGTCCAGGCCCAGCGAGTGTTGTCGCACAGAGTTCAAGGCTCCGGTGCGGCGGCATCCACATCACCTTGGAATCAGGACTCGAAGCCGAGACGGTTGGCGTGCCTGAGTGCTGCAGGGCTGATAGGCCGTAGAGTGGGTGCGATACGACGAGAAGGACCGCCCCCAGTGCGAGAGGGAGCGAGAAAGGGCGATAGCGCATCTTATCCTCCCGACATAAGGTCAATGGTTGGGAACTCTGGCGTCAAGCCAAGTCGAATAGAATGGCTCGCTATCGAAGGAATGGTGTCGCGGGCAGAACGTCCCCAGCCTCACCGGCGGTTTCAGCAACGACGCTCAAGCATTTGCTTGGCCCCTGTCGACCGCTGGTCAGTATAGCCAAACGCGGGCGGACGCTCCCGCTGTTCCACAAACACTCGACTTCGGAGCACGCCTACGGCATCGAGGACATCTTGGAGATCTGAAGTGGATCTCGTGCGGCGCAACGTCGGTTAGCGGGGGCGGCGTTTGGCGCGTTTGCGGTGTCGGTCACGGAGTGCCTGACGCTTGGCGGATGACATGGGAACGGTCAGCACACGTTCCTTTTCTCTGTCGTGCTTGCCGCGCATCTCGTGGTAGTGACGCTGCAAGCGGCTGGCGTACTCGGTGTCGTG
>JAGQOW010000306.1 GCA_020427155.1 Planctomycetales bacterium
AAGAGGCCGTCTGATAAAAACCTCTAGTACCTTCTTCTGGGGTCCCCCAACACTCAGGCGTATTCTCGATTCTTTACCAAACCTGGGTAAGGAATCGGATACTTGCCTTCGCTGTTGGCCGGCAACGGCGAGGGGCTGCTCATCGTCAGTTTGTCGATATCCGGCGCAAACTCATGCTCGCAGTTGGTCATCTCCTCGAGCGTGACGATTTGCCCCGTATGCGCCGCCATGCGGCCCATCGACGTGACCAGGCTCGCCATCGTGCCGCGCTCGACTTCGTTGTACGGCTGATTCTCGCGAATCGCGGCAATCAGATCGTCCCATTCTACCTGGTAAGGATTTGGCTCGGGCTGTGGGAAGGCCCACAGCTGATTTGCCTTCACCATGTTGTGCCCTTTGTAGATGCGGCACTTCGCCGGGCTGTGGGCGTCGGAAGAAATCACGGCCAAGCCCTTCGAGCCGTGGGCGTAGCTGGCAAACTCGCCATGGCAGCCTGGCACTGTTCGACCATCGACAAACAGCTTCGTGCCGTCCTCGAACGTGTACTCGATCGAATAGGAGTCGAAGTTCTGGTCGACGTTGTCGCCTCGATAGTGGCGGCCACCAGTCGCCATCGCCCGCACTGGCCAGGCGTCTTTCATCCAGCAGGATTCGTCGATGTTGTGGATCAGAAAATCGCTCACGGCCCCGCCGCTCAACCACAGGAAACCATGAAAATGGGCAATCTGATACAGCAGTTCGTTAGCACCTTCGGGCGCAGGGCCTACCGCCGCCGAGCCAGTCGGCCCAGCCATTCGGTACGCGCGCAACATCGAAATGTCGCCAATCTCGCCGTTTTGAATTCGCTCAAACAACTCCTGCCGGGCCTTGCAGTGACGGCACATCAAGCCAACCGCAACCTTCAAATCCTTCTCGATCGCTTGCTTGTTGATCTCCAGCATCCGCAGCGAGGTGGGGCCGTCAACCGTGACCGGCTTTTCCATAAAGACGTTTAAGCCCTTTTCGATCGCATAGCTGTAGTGAACCCAACGAAACGCTGGCGGAGTAGCCAAGATCACCACGTCGCCCGGCTTGAGGCAGTCCATTGCCTTCTGGTAAGCGTCGAAGCCGATGAACTTCTGATCTTCGGGAACCGCGATCTTCTCTTTGATCGAGCCAATCCCATTCAAATCGGCAAAGCGATTTGTCAGGTTGTTCTCGACGACGTCTGCCATGGCTACCAGCTTGATCGGACCGTTGTCGACCGACAACGCGTTGGCCGCTGCGCCAGTACCTCGCCCACCGCAACCGACCAGCGCTATCTGTATCGTATTGTTCTCCCCAGCGAAGACTTTAGGAGCTGCGCTGGCAAAGATTGTCGTGACAGCCGCTGCGCGTCCGCTTTGCTTGAGAAACTCACGTCGCGACGAGTTTTGTTTTTCTGGCATGGCTAGAATCTCCCTATAAGTATGAGTGATCGGGTTGGTTGGCATCGACAGCGACACGCCTGGGGCGGTCTTGTTTTTATCCGGAAACAAAAAGCAGGGCAGGGGGGCAATTTACTCCGACTTGACTGTTACTCGTCCTCGGGGTCGACCTGTTCTGGGGCAGTGTTCTCCCACTTGGCCGCTTTCTCTTCTTCCGTGGGCTCGGCCAGCGGACGCACGATCCGAAAGCCCAGGCCCTGGGCATCTGTATGATACCAAATACTCTGCGGGATTTGGGGATCTTGTTCTTTCCAATCCTCGCTCGAGCCTATGCGGGCAGCGCTTCGCAGCAATGGAGCATCGTCCTCCCAGCCCCCGCCACGCACTACTCGGGGGTAGAGTTCCGTGGGAATGGCCAGCGGGGCACTGGCTGGCGTCTCTTCCTGCTGACTGTAAAAGCCGGGTAAGTACTGATCGAGCACCCACTCGCGCACGTTGCCGTGCATGTCATACAGTCCCCAAGGATTGGGCTGTTTCAGACCTACTTTATGAGTAGTTTCCTCGCTGTTCGAGTCGAACCAGGCGTAGGCGTCGAGTTCAGCCGGATCGTCGCCAAAGTGATAGGCAGTGGTCGTTCCTGCACGGCAGGCATACTCCCATTCCGCTTCGGTCGGCAGTCGGTAGTAACGGCCCGTCTTGGCTGAAAGCCAATGACAAAAGGTACGTGCCGCATGTTGGGTCATGCTGATCGCCGGGTGGCGTCCTTTTCCCATGCCAAAGCTCATATCGGTATAAGGCTCGGTGGGTCTGGTGACCGCGTCTGCCACTGCATCATGCTCAGTGGCAGCCTTGCCCATGATCTTTCGGCGCAGGATGTCCAACTCATCGGTCCACACTTCGTAGGCTTCCCAGGTGACTTCGTATTTGCCCATCCAGAATGGAGCCAGCTCAACTTCGTGTTGCGGCCCTTCATCCTCCTGCCGATCGGCTTCCAACTCGCTGCTTCCCATCAAAAACTTTCCTCCCGGAATAGGCACCATCTCGATCTTCACTTCGGTCTGATCGATAGCTTCCGAGTAGGGCTTCATCTCCGACTCCGTCGCTGCTTTGGAGCCAGGTGGACTCTTCGCGTTGGAAGCCGTCGACACAAGCATACTCAGCGCAACGACGACTCCAACTCCCGTTGATCTCAGCACAAA
>JAGQOW010000307.1 GCA_020427155.1 Planctomycetales bacterium
TATCACTAAATTCTGGATACAGCCTGTCGTTGGTAATGTGCTTGACTTCAATCAGAGGATAGCCGGTCTGCGCAAGAGGTGGTGTCTTGCCACGATTGTCGATCGTAGTTGTGAGTACGTCGAAAAGCAACTCGTACTTATGAGCCATAACCCAATCCTTCTAGATTGGACCGGATGGCATTTTCCAGCTTCGACGATTCGGCAAACTGTTCGTAGAGTTCGCTGGTTAGCCGCTGCATCTTCTCCTCAAACGGCTCATCGTCTTCTTCGACCTCTTCCGCTCCGACGTAGCGACCCGGAGTGAGCACAAATCCATGCTCTGCAATTTCGTCCTTGGTTGCGCTTTTACAGTACCCCGGCACATCCTTGTACTTGCCCGCGTCCTTGTCGCCCCGCCAGGCGTGGTATGTGCCCGCGATGCGGTCAATGTCTTTGTCGGTCAGTTCCCGATGCACGCGGTCGATCATCGTGCCCAGCTTGCGGGCATCGATAAACAGCGTCTCCCCGCGCCGGTTTCGCCGTTTACTCTCTTTCTTGTTCCGCGCGATAAACCACAGGCAAACCGGAATCTGCGTGCTGTAGAACAACTGCCCCGGCATGGCCACCATGCAGTCGACCAGATCGGCCTCGACAATCGACTGGCGGATGTCGCCTTCGCCCGACTGGTTGCTGCTCATGCTGCCGTTGGCCAACACAAAGCCCGCGTAGCCGCTGGGTGCCAGATGGTGAATGAAGTGTTGCACCCAGGCGAAGTTGGCGTTGCCCTTGGGCGGCAAGCCATAGTGCCAGCGCACGTCCTCGTCTTTGCGGTGCCAGTCGGAATCGTTGAACGGAGGATTGGCCAGCACGTAGTCGGCCTTGAGGTCTTTGTGCAGATCGCGACGGAAGGTGTCGGCGTGTTCGGGGCCGAGGTCGCCTTCGATGCCCCGAATGGCCAGGTTCATCAGCGCCAGCCGCCGCGTGGTGGGGTTCGACTCCTGCCCATAAACGGCGATGTCGCCGATCCGTCCGCCATGCTCTTCGACAAACTTTTCAGACTGCACGAACATGCCCGCCGACCCGCAACAGGGATCGTAGAGGCGGCCCTTGTAAGGCGCGAGCATCTCGACCAGCACGCGGACCACGCAGCGCGGCGTGTAGAACTGGCCGCCCTTCTTGCCTTCGGCACTGGCAAACTCGGAGAGGAAATACTCGTAGACTCGGCCCAGCGTGTCCTTGGAGCGGTGCTCGGCAGTGCCCAGCCCGATGGTGCCCACCAGATCGATCAGCTCACCCAGCCGCTGCTTGTCGAGCGCCGGTCGGGCGTAGTCTTTGGGCAGTACGCCTTTTAGTCGTGGGTTGTCGCGTTCGATGGCGACCATCGCATCGTCGATGAGCTTGCCGATGGTGGGCTGCTTGGCGTTGTCTTGCAGATACTTCCAGCGGGCTTCCTGGGGAACCCAAAACACATTCTCGGCGCGGTACTCGTCTTGATCCTCGGCGTCGGCTCCTTCGTACTGGCCTTCGCCCGCCAGGAGCTGTTGGTGCAACTCCTCAAAGGCATCGCTGATGTACTTGAGAAAGATCAGCCCGAGCACCACATGCTTGTACTCGGCCGCATCCATGTTGCTGCGGAGCTTGTCGGCGGCGAGCCACAGCTTGGCCTCGAAGCCGAGGTTGGCGCCGTTGGAGGTTTTCTGCTTGGCAGATTGTTGCTTGGCAGCTTTCGTAGCGGCTTTCTTCTTGGCCATCGATGATCTCGCGAGGCAGCGGTGCGGAGATGACGTCATTGCACCAGGGTTGACCAGCCCCAACAGTATACCGATCGGTGGCCCTGACCGAAATTGCCTAGTACCGAAGGTCCGCCGGCCGCACAGAGCAGCTTATCTCAACCCCGCAAACCGCAAATCTTGGCGGGAGGGGGGCGGTTGCTGCGGGTCCCAAAAAAGGTCTAGGAAATCCCCAGAATCCAACCTTCGAGGTTGGCAACTCGGCGCTCTCGCTCGGTAAGCGGTGGGTCAAAGTAACGCCCTAGAATACCTCGGTCGTTGCTTTCGCCAGCCAACGCGCAACGCTGTAGGCGTCTTGCTGCTCTCCGGTTCGCTCATCCTTGGGATAACGATGTCGCAAGATCGACGGATGGACTTCGGCGAACACCGATTTATCCTCGACGGGCTCATTCGTCTTCTGTTACTTTACCAACAAGACTTAGCGACGATCTCAAGATCGCTGCCAGGGTTGGTAGAGTTCTGCAAAAACCTTTGCCATCGCTCGCCGTATCATTCGCCCCAACATAAGACCTGGTTTGTCGGCCGAGAAGTACGGGCTTGTTGCTTGGGTTTGCCGAGTGAGCTTGTTATCCTGGGAGTCTGCACCTTCTCCTCCAAGAGACTATTCCATGAAACAGTCGCCAAGTGTTTCCGTCCCCTCCGTAAGGTCTTTACGTCGAAAATGGAAACCACACAAAGAGCGTCTCTTGGAAGCCGCTGCGGATCACTCCACGTCGATTCGGTTCCATCGGGCGTGCAGTTGGCTGGCCCGTGTCGAGCAAGATGGTGAGCAAGCCGATCACGATCTGAATCTGATTAGCCTTTGGATTGCCTTTAATGCGCTC
>JAGQOW010000029.1 GCA_020427155.1 Planctomycetales bacterium
GCAGGTGATCAAAGCTGGCGACTGGGATAGGAATCATAACACTCGACTTGGCGCAGAGTTCGGCCCTCTGCGGCGTCTGGTCAACCATAGCTTGACCAGCTTGCCTATTGGCAACCATGCAGACCGACTCGCAATGCTCCTGCTTGGTCACCAACGTTAAATCCTGAAAAACCTGTCCTCTAATCGGACTAACTCGTATAACCGTCGGGCAGCAACCGCTTGTGACGGTGGTACTCCATCGCTTTTTGCAGTACTTCCTCGGGCGATTCGGCTACAACGATCCGGTCGTTCGAGGTCAGCGTGATGAAGGTATCAGGCCGATGTTCGACGTACTTAATCAAGTCGGCGTTGAGGATAAAGTCCTCGCCGTCGAGCCGCGTCAGACGAATCATCTCGAACTCCCGGGAAGCTGGGGAAGGTTAGTTCTCAAGCGTAGCTCGTAAAAAGCTGCCGGCTGAGAGCTATATTCTCTTATCTTCGTAGAGCCATCAGCTCGTCGAGCAACTGCTGAGCCGCCGTGATCACCCGGGCATTTCCCCGATATTGGGTGGAGGCCAGAATCAGCTCGATCAGGTTCTGACCGATGTCGGTATTCGAGAGCTCGACGGCGCCAGAAGTAAGCGCTCCGAGCCCCGAAGCGCCAGGATCGCCCGTAAATGGCTCGCCGGAGTTCACGCCGGCAGCAAACAGGTTGTCTCCGAGCTGTTCCAGACCGGCGTTGTTGGTAAACCGCGCCATCTGGATTTGGCCGATGTCTCTCGTCGTGCCGTTGCTATAGACACCCTTGATGAGCCCGCTTTCGGTGATCGAGAAGCTGGTGAGACTCCCGGCCGCAAAACCGTCTTGGGTGGTCAAAGTGAGCGAGCTTGGCTCACCTTGTTTTGCAACCGAAGTAATAGCCGAGAAGTCAAGTTCGAATTCGACTGGAGATGACGAAGCTACATCTCGTCGCTCGATTGATACGCTCGACTCAGAAGCAGAAAAGAAACGGCCAAAGGAGTCAAAGGTAACAAGTCCAGTACCAATCGTAGTGTCAACTCCATCGGGGGCTTGATTGTCAGCAGAATTGGCATACCAACGGAAAGTAGTGCTCGAGCTATCACGAGATTCCAAGACCATTGTCGTTTTCACTGTGATCGGGCTACCTAGACTATCGTAAACGACGAACTCAACAGCGGCTCCCTCGCCATTAGCCTGTTGAGACTGAGTGAAGACGAGGGGCACTGACTCAGCGGGGCCTGAATCGGTCTTGAGTTGGAACGCGGAGAGACTGATGTCCAATTCGTTTGCAATGCCAAGATTTGAAATGAACTGCAGTCTGCTATCGGTGATACTTCCTCCCGATGGGCCATCTGCAGAGATTGGGATTGGATTGTCCGCGTCTGGAGAGAAGGTATGAATGCCTAGTGCTTGCTCCATGAACGTGATGAGGTCCCCTACATTGGTAGTTGAAGTGATCTCAAGCACTTTTGGCGCCAAATCGCCTGTGCCTTTGGTGCCGGTGAATGTCAGCGTTCCTTCTTTGAACAAATCATCGATGTACTTGGAACCATCAAACATCGACACGTTTACCAGTTCCAGCGCAGCGCTGATTGGAGGCCCGTTGCGATCTAATTCATCGTTAGATGTTATATCGCTGTCCGGGATGTTATCGATGAAAGTGGTTTCGCCTGCAGCTAAGGTTGCAACCTCGTAGAAACTTTCTGGCGCATTGTCGACGTTGCGGTAAATCCGAATGGAATTGAATTTGGTGACGTCCGTAATGGTTGGCAAGTTCTCTATCCGTACTCTTCGGTTAGTTTCAGTGATCGAGATACTGATCGGTTGAGAAGTCGGCCTGCTTTCTTCACCACTGGAAGTGTTGTAGAAGGTTGCGAAGTAGCTATAGTTGACGTTCCCTATCGCATCGTCGTCCAATTCAGTAGTAGGTGCGGCTACTGAGTCGGTATAAGATGTATCACCAGCAGGAATAGTATCCACCAACTCGTATTTGCCGCTGGTAGCGCTCAGCCGGTAGATATTCTTCTGTGTGATGAACGTATCCCCAGGCGAGGGAATAGGTAAATTGTTCAGGGTAATCTCACCGGTCCCGGAGGTTGTCAAAGCTACTGTTGCCTCCGATGGTGGAAGCTCGTTGTAACCTGCGGCAGCAGTGGAATCGATATAGGCAATCTTGTAACTGTACGTATCGGGACCAATACCGCTACCAGTTGTGTTTTCGGTTAACGTCACACTGTTTACTAGTGGCGGCTGTATCTGTCCGATGTCTCCATCGGAAAAATCGTCGGGCTTGTCGACGTTCTTGTTGTTGAGGATGACTGAGGTGAGTATGCCAGGCTCGTCGCCGATGTCTCCCAGCGGCAGCAAATTGCCAGTGAGCGATGCGTTTTCAGTGGCTTGGGCTACAGCGGCTGCGCCAAAAGGAATTGAGAGCGCAGTCATCACGCCCGTTTGAATCTCGTTCTGCTCATTCACTCCGAATCCTAGGAGCCGGTGGCCCGTAACGGTGACGATCTCGTTATTGGCATTCGTCTTGAGTTGGCCGTTGCGAGTGTAGAATCGTTGTCCCGCGCCTTGCGGGCCTTGGACAATCAGAAAACCGTCGCCCTGGATCGCGACATCGAGCGGGTTGGAACTGATCTCGATCGTGCCTTGCGTGAAGTCGGGCGAGATTTCGGCCACCTTGACGCCGAGGCCGATTTGCCGCGGGTTGGTACCGCCGCTGCTCGTGGTCGGAGCGCCGCCGACGCTTCTAGTTTGCAGGAACTGCGTCGCGAAGTTGACGTCGGATTCCTTGAATCCAACCGTGTTCGAGTTGGCGACGTTGTTGCCCACGACGTCGATGGTAGTTTCGGCAGCCTGTAGCCCCGTCAGGGCGGTGGTCATGGCAGATTGAAGACCCATAATTCTCTCTCCCGTTCTAAAACGAACTTTATTGAGCTAGTGTTTTTCAAGCACGTCTTCTCGCAGCCCAAGACGGAGGCCTGCGAAAAGCGCGCCTATCGAATTCGCATTCTTACCTATCGGGGTGGCCGGATTTCGCCCACGTTGTTGAGACTGATGGTGAAGCTACGTGTCGTGTTCTTGATCAGTTGAGGCGTGTTATTAAGCACCGAGGTGGAGAGGTTCTCGTCGGACTGGGTATCGACGAATGAACTATCGTTGCCGTCGGTCAAGGTACCCAAATAGCGGAAATCGCCTTTCCCTGTGCCATCAGTACGGTAAATGTCTTTGGGCGTGGCGGTGATGGGCAGTCCGCTCACCAGAATCGACTTGCCTCCTTCAGAGAGCTGGATGACGCCCCCCTCGAGTCCGCTGGAGGCGAGCGGATCAATCGCGAACAGATTGCCCTGGCCGTCGCCCCAAACCACGCGGTACTGATACGAACCTTCGCCAATTTCGCCAGGCTCGTCGGAGAGCGAAACTTGCGGCCCCTCGTCGATATGGAGTTGTGGCTTGCCGCCGTTAATGGTCACACGATCGACTACGCCGGTCACGCGCTGGTTATCGTCGGAGATGGCATCGATCTCGGCCCCGATCAGATTGGTTGCGCTAGAGATGTTTTGTCCCAGCAGTACTGCGCCGAGCGTCTCGGTCAGTTGTTCGGTTGCCCCGACCTCTCGAATCTGACTGATCTGTGCGATCAGTTCATCATTTTCCAGCGGGTTCAGCGGATCTTGGTTTTGCAATTCAGCCAGCATCAGATTCAGAAAATCGTCCAGATTGAGATCGTTGAGCGAGTTGGCGCTGCCAAACGCTTGTTGACCGCTCGAGGGGGCGTTGACGTTGGGTATCTGTGACATCGAAGGGCCTCTGTTGGCAATGTTTGTTTATTGTGCGTTGCGTGTTCGTCAGATTCTGACATCAAGTCCGCTGGGCGAAGTTGCAGTATTCTTCTGGGTGGTGATCTTGGTGATTTCTGGCGAGTGTTTGTCGTGGCTGTGGTGCGGACTACGTGGCTCTCGCGGTGAGCGAGGCGCATGGCGGTTGTCTGATCCCGTATTGTCGGAGTGCTGACTGCCTTCGTCGCGGACATCGACATCGAACTTCTCGATGCGAATTTCATGCTCGGCCAATCGTTCGCGTAGCAGTGGCAAGCTGTCGAGCAGCACGGTCCGCGCAGCCGGAGTCTCGGCCTCCAGGCGAGCGGTCAGCACGCCCAACTTCGCTGTGATTTCAATTCTTAGCGATCCCAATTCGGGCGGGCTGAGCCGTAGTTGAATCTGGCCGTCTCGGTTTTGTGCTGAACGAATCGCGTTACCAACCCGCTGTGCAAACCGAACTCGATCGACCGTAGAAGTCGGCTCTGCCGCTGCGTCACCCTGCGCAGGGGCAGCGGGAGTCGAAGCGGCGCCGTTTTCGGTGGGCGACAAAGAAAGGTTGGCAGTCGGGCTGTGCGTGCTCGTCAGCGTAGGCGGAGAAGGCGTGACACTTTCAGCCCCCCCTGCGGCAACCTGAGCACCTTGAACCGATTCCAGCTGCAGATCGTTTTTCACGACTGGTGATTCGACATTCGCGGCGGGCTGCTGGGGTTTTACTTGCCGCGAGTCTGCTTTGCGGTCTGCAGAGGCATCTTGCGATTCAGTCAGATCCTGGCTTGATTGCGAGGAAGTTTCCTCTTCGTCGACCACGAGATTGTCTTGAGCAGTTTGTTTCGGCTCCTCAGAGTTCTCGTGCTTGTTGCGAGTTTCGCTGGCATGATCGCGCACCTTTGCAGGCTGAGATTTTTCTTCGCTCTCGGCCAACGGCTCGTCTGCGGTGGTCGCAACAGGTTGCTTACCAGATGCATCAATTGCCACTTCCACCTGATCGTCGAAGTTTACTTCTTGCTCTGGCAGGCTACCGGCGACAGGTTCCGCTTCGCTGGCAGGGACAGCGTCGGCAGATTCTTCGCCGTTGTTTTCGGTTGCTATCTCGTTAATGGAGTCGACTTGTTGGGGCTTCTTGTCCGTCGACTCAGAATCTTCCTCCTCGGTCTGCTGTTCTTCAGGAGCAACGGTCGCGAGCGGCGCTGATTCTTCACCGTCGGTCACCTTTTCCGCTTCGACTAAGGCTTTGGCCGCGGCATCGGAGACTACGACTTCGTCTTTGCCTTCCTCGGTTTCCGAATCGCTCGTCTCGGAGTCTTTTTCTGCGGCTTCCGTGTCGACGGCCTCAGCCGACTCAGTCGAGGACGTCGATTCTTCTTGTTGCGAGGCGGCCGCTTGTTGCTCATCAGTCGACGAGATCGAGTCTTCCTCTTCGGCCTCGGTTTCTGTTTGTTTGGCGGTTACGGCCTGCTTCTCAGTACGTGGGGCTGCACTGGAAGCCCGCTGCAAGTGTTCTTGGAACGCGGGACCGTCTGATTTCGGAGGCACAGCCGAGCTGGCAGCGGGGCTCGCCGGTACCGCGACTTGCAGGAACTGATCGATTGCGGAACTACTCATAGAGACTACCGATGAAGTGTCTTGATTGGAAGATTATTGATCTTGCTGCTTGCCCTCTTGAAGCTCCTGAAGCTTGTCGTCGATGAACGACCTTTCCGGATCGCCTTGGAGAATACGTTCTTGAATCTTGTAAACCATCTGGATTTCTTCTTCCGAATCGAATGTTCGGAGAATGTCTCTGCGACTCTTGGCCGACATGCCATTGAGAAGCAGGATCACGTCGTCCATGCGGTCGTCATCTACCATCTGTATGATAAGAGGCTTAGCCTGCTTTTTGGCAATCAGCATCTGCAGTTGGCTTCGCACAGCGACGATGCCCGATTTGATCGCTTCCGCCTTGCGCTGCTCCAGGTAGACCTCGACTTCGTCTTTATAGTTTTCAAAGCGACCCTGCTGGGTGGTGAGCAGCTTGTAGCGAGTGTCAAATTCATTGTTGAGGTTCTTTAGATCGTCCCGCTTGCCTTGTCGCAGCAGCACTGCCAGCTGAATCTCCTCCTCGCGTTGTTCGATAGAGGGTTCCTCGGGGGGAACGTCGCCACGGTTCTTCTCGTAGGTCTCCGCGATTTCCTCCAGGTTGACTCCGTGGAGTAAAGAGACAATGCGAAACATTCGTTCGTCGTCCAGCTTGCCGCTAAAACGCAGGTAGCCGTAAGCAGCGCCCAATGTGACGACGGTACCTACGCAGAAGTAGGCGATCAGCGGGAACATGATTCGAACTAGAGCGCCCATTGGTTTTCAGCCTCCACAGATTGGGAACCGATCTCGTCAAGTTCGCTGATTTCTGCTCGCTGTCGCAAATGCCGATGTTCTGCCCGTTGCCGCTCTTCAAGTTTGTCGAGGATTCGCACTTCTTTGTCTGCCACGATTACCGCTTGTCGGCGCCGCTCTATTTCTGGAGTCAAAAGTTGGATTTGGTCCTGCATGGTCTTTTGTTGGGATCGCAGTACCGCCTGATATCGCCCTGCCTCTAACATCGCATTGACGTCGGCCATGTCGCCGTCGAGTGCGCCGCGCTGGGCGGCCTGCAGCTGGGCCACTTCCTCGCCGGCAGCAGAGATCTGATCTTCGAGTATGCGAAGGGCTTGATAGGCTTCGTCCAGTTTTGCTCTCATCTCGTCGCGATGTGCTTCGCGGAGTTTTCGCAAGGTATTCAGACGAAAGCGAAATTTCTTCATGCGTTGTTGAAAAACCTGATGACGTTATTGCTGTTATGTTGCGTGGCTGAGGTTGGGGGCGGCTTTCGCGCCGCTGGCTAAAAGTTGGGAGCACTTCTCGGCAAGCTGGACGACTGCGGCACTTATTTGTTCAAGCGACGTGGGCTCATCGACTTGCTGCTGCAGGAGTGCATGGATTTGCTCTTTCATGGCGACCGCCACATCGAGTGTGCGATTGCTACCTTGGCGATAGGCTCCGATGGAAAGCAGATCCTCGTTTTCATCCAGCGCTGCCAGTAATTGTCTGAGGACTCGAGCCGCTCGCTGCTGTTCGGGGTTTGCGACCTCGTTCATCAAACGGCTGATGCTCGCCAGCACGTCGATTGCCGGGTAGTGTCCTCGTTCGGCCAGGCGGCGCGAGAGCCATACATGGCCGTCAAGCAGACCGCGCATGGCATCGGCCACCGGCTCGTTTTCGTCGTCGCCTTCCACCAGTACCGAGTAGAAGGCGGTGATGCTGCCTCGGCTGGTACGGCCGGCGCGCTCGATTAACCTGGGTAGCAAGGTGAACACCGAAGGCGGAAAACCGCGCGTCGTGGGAGGCTCGCCCGCGGAGAGCCCGATTTCTCGTTGCGCCAGTGCAAAACGGGTGACCGAGTCCATCACGAGCAAAACGTTTTTTCCCGAGTCGCGAAAGTACTCGGCAATCGTAGTCGCTACATAGGCAGCTTGAACCCGCAGAAGTGCCGGTTCGTTGCTAGTTGCGGCGATGACGACGCTGCGCGCGAGCCCAGCGGGCCCTAACTGGCGATTCACGAATTCGTTGACCTCTCGGCCGCGCTCGCCGATCATCGCGATGACGGTAACATCGGCCTCGGTATAGCGACCCATCATTCCGAGTAAGACGCTTTTGCCGATACCCGAGCCGGCAAAGATACCCAGCCGCTGCCCTTGGCCGCAGGTGAGCAAGCCGTCGATGGCTTTGACGCCGGTCGACAAGGGAGCATTGATCGGCGGTCGTTCTGTCGGCGAGACGTGACTGCCGTACATCGAGCGGCGATCATAGAGCATTGGTTGCGGTCGTCCGTCGATGCAGCGCCCTTTCGCGTCGACTACTCGGCCAAGCAGGCCTTCGCCAACGCGCATGGTCCGAGCACTTCGCACCAGCCGGACGGGACTTCCACGACGAATGCCGTTCAAGTCGCTCAAAGGCATGACCAGGGTTTGCTTGTCGCGAAAGCCGACGACTTCGGCCTCGATCGAATCGCCGCTCTGCCGTTGAATGGCAACTAGCGAGCCAACCGGCGCAGGGAAATCGGCTACGGCTGCCGTGAGGCCTACCGTTTGCAGAACACTGCCGGTCAATCCCGCGAGGGTTGCTTCGTCGATGTATTTTGGCAATTCTGTGATCATTCGTTCGTTGATCTGGCCGCAGCGACCGAGTTATTCCATTTCTTGGGCAATGCGGGCGAGTTGAGTTTCGATTTGTTGGTCGATCGATCCAAATTCGGTTTCCACGCGACAACCTGCCTTGGAGATCGCCTCGTCGGCGACGATCTTCGTGGTCGCCGCCGGACGGAAGACCTCGGCCAGCTTCTCGACCTGGCCGCCCAGGGTTTCACGATCTGAGGGGTGGAGCCGCACCGTGATTTCCGCAGCGCCGGCCGAGAGTCGGAGTGCTTCCTCGATCCACTGTTGAGCTATGTCCGGTTGGCTTTTCAGTTCTTGGCGAATGATTCGTTGGGCAATGGAGCATGCCAGACGAATGGCCGATTGCTCCCAATGGTGCAGCCACTGTTGGCGAGAGTCTTCGATTTGAGAAACCGCCTGAGCAAGTGCCGGCGTGAGCGACCGCATCTGCTGAGCGACCTTTTCGTCGAGAATCCGTTCGATCGCCGCCTCGGCGGCCTTGCGCCCCGACTCCTCAGCCTGAGCGCGAATCTTTTCTGCCTCGGCTTGAGCATCTTGAACGATCTTCGCCGTTTCGGCCCGTACAGAATCCAAGTAGTGGTCTGCCTGGCCTGCCATGTCAGACAGATCGTACGCTACGCCTCGCAGGGCGGTGCCCGACTGGTACTGCTGGGATTCGCGTTTAATGATCGTGGCCATTTGGCGTCGGAGCCTTCGTTCGTTTGCTTGTCAACAACTTGCTAAAGTTAGTTCCCGGTTATTTGTGCTTGGAGTGCAGGAGCTGTCGCGCACTTTCCAATAGTTCCTGTTGAGCGGCGAGAATGTCGCCTAGGCGAGTCGGGCCGATGTCTCGCAACTGGCGGCGCATCTTTCTGGCTTGTGAGCGAGGAAGCCCTCGCAATACGCGCTTCATCAAAGTTTCGCTGGCTCCGGCTAATGCCAGAATGGCGACCTGCCGTTCGGTGCGGCTGAGCGCGGCGAGGATCGTGGTGTCATCCAAACGATCGAGGTCCTCCACAGGCCGAGAAGACATTATTGGGCCGGTCGGTGGCGGAACAGGCTTTGCCAGCGGGACCACCTTAGGGACCATCGGAGCTGCCGGAGTAACGGGCCGAGTCGTCAGCTCGAGCGGCTCTTGGCCTCTCCACTTACCGATGCGAGCCGCAATTGGCTTAGGGCTATCGATTCGCGCCGCGCTTTTTTCCAATCGCCCAGCCAGGCCAGGATCGCGCTTGCCTAAGAGGGTCAGAACTATTTTTCGCTGCGATTCGGGAGTGCAGCCGATGATCCGCTCGACAAGTTCGAGCCCGGCGGCCATACGCTGTCGTTGCTGGCGATGTTGGTCGATCCAAAGCGACAGTTGCGACTCGACTACATGGACGGTGTATTCGTCGGCTGTATCGCAGTTGGCCATTCTCGCCAGCACATCGGCTTGCACCGGGGCAGTAAATTTGGAAAGCAGCACTCCAGCACTTTCGGGAGCAAGCCTCGAAAGCACCATGGCGATCGTTTGAGGATGCTCAGCCGACAGCATGTCGACGACGGTTGTTGCTTCTGCGTCGGTGAGAGATTCGAGTGGCCGCATCGTGGGAAGGGTCGGAGAGGAATCACTGAGTTCTTCCTCTTCGAAGCGAGCCAATAGCGAAGCGTCAAGCTCGACGCCATCGATTTTCGCAGGTCGTTCGGGCGCAGTACTTTGGCGGAATCTCTCGACGACTTTGCGCTGTTCTTCGGAGTCGACAGGCCCTAGAAGTTCTACCGCCTCGCGTACTGCGAGGGCATCCTCTGCGGGCATACTGTCCAGCAGGCGCTGGGCCCAATGTTCATCGAGCGAGGCAACCAGGATCGCGACTTCGCGGAGTTTTTGATTGCGAGAGTGAGTGTCTTTGATGCTCATAAGGTTTATCCAGCGTTACCAATCCATGTGCGTAAAATCGCTGCTGCTGCGTCGGGGTCTTCGCGAACAATCTCGGTCAAATCCTCTTTCAGATTGGGCCCCTTGGTCAGCCGCAGTTTAGTTCGGCCTGTTTCCTTCTCGTCGGCTGAAGTCCCTCCTTCGCCACCTCCTGCGGCAGACCCTTCGGCACCCGTGGTGTTGAACGCCAGCGCAGCGGCATTGATACCGGCGTCTGGTTCCGAGGGAGGAATTGCCTTGACCATCGAACGCAGCATGACCAGGCTTACCATTGCAATCAGGGCCATGGTCATCGTGCCGAAATTCTGACTTGCCCAGGCCATTGCCTGGCTGGCAGTAGAGGGGGGCGCGATAGGTTCAGGCGTGAGCGACTCGAAGAAGGTAATCGCTACGTCCGAGAAGGCGTTTTCTGCAAGCTTTTTTGGCAACAGCTGAACAACCGCGTTCTCGATATTCTTTATTACTTCAACCTTGATTGGATCCAGGATTGCTTGAATGTTGGCTGGAAGCGGTTGATCGACGTCGTTCCCCTTTTTTCGCTCTTGTTCGCGCCAAACGCTGACGAGATAGTCGGAAGGAACCGCGATTGCGACGCGGACATTCTCGGGAGTCATCCCGGTTTCGGTAAAGAACTCTTCCTTAGTAGGAATGAAGTTGTCAGCATCCGAGTTGTTGACGGTATTTCGGTTCTTGACGGTGACTTGGGGTTCCTGATCGGCATTTCGAGTTGGGCCTTGAGACGTGAGACCGGGACGGCCGCCTTGATCTATCTCGGTTGTTTCACTTTCGTCGAGCAAGGTGGTCTCGCGCTGCGCGACGGCTTCGCCGTTGGGTTCGATCAGTTTGGTCGTGCGCTCGACTACGATGTCCAATTCGGCCGTGACCTGGACCCGTGCGCCGGGGACATCTCGAAGCAGGTCTTCGATGTTGGCTTTCATCAGCCGTTCGTAGGCCACTTTCTTTTGGAAGTAGGGGTCGTCGAACGATTCCGCAGACACTTCGCCGTCGGCTCCGTACACGCCGCCCCCGCTGAGGTTGGTAACCGTGACGCCTTCGGGGCCCAGTCCGGCGATGGCGCTGGCGACGGCTTCTTTGATTCGCTTGGCACGGCGAGGATCGATCGACTCTCCAGGAGTCGTGCGAATGGTAACAGTCGCCGTTGCTTCGGCTTCCTTCGAAAGGCCCCGGGGTTCTCGGATGTCGTAGATCACCTGGGCCTCTTCGATGCTATCCATCGCACGGATCATCATCGAAAGTTGCTGCTCGCGGGCAGCTTTGAGCCGCTGCCGGCGTGTTTCCCGGTCGGTGAAGGGGCTCAGATCGAGAGCATTCTCCAGCAAGGTATGGAAATTGGGAGGAAGTGCGCCTGCATCGGCTACCGCTGCGAGATACTCGGCTTTACTGCCGCGCGGAACACGGATTCGATTGCCGATTCGCTCGTACCCCGTTAGACCTGCCTGGGCAATTGCGGCTTCCGCACGGTCGGCGTCTCGAGGGGGCAAGAATTCGCCATTGAACAGAAAGTCGTCGGGCCCTGCCGATTGTTGCTGGACCAAATAGCCTAGGCTTACCACGATGACGCCCGACAGCAATACCGCGGTCACCCGCGCAGCAGGAGTCATCGAAAGCAGTAGGTCGCGTACCTGAGTAATCGCCTGGTTCAAGAAATCCATCCGTGGACCTTTTGTAGGAGAGTCGAGTATCTGGGGCTGACAAGCAGCCGAGAACTATCCAGTCTCTTAATTCGCAGACTCTAAACTCGTATGTCTTTTACTTCTTGATAGACTTGCATCATTTTGTTTCGCATCTGCATCATCAGCCGGAAGGCCAAGTCTGCCTTTTGAACGGCAGTCATTACCTCCGCAGGGTTGACGTCGCCGCCGGTCATCAAAGATTCGACTGCTTGATCAGCCTGCTGCTGCATCGAATTCACATCCTGAATGGAATCGAGCAGCATGTCCTTGAAGGAACCGGTCTCCGTGGTTGGCTTATTAGCGCCGGTAGCCTGGGTAAGCGCCGATTGGGGAGCCGACAATGTGTTGTTGATCGTATTCATGGCGACGTCCTGCGGACTGTCGTCGGCGTTGGCCCCCCAACGCACTGCGCTATACAACGACTCGACTAAGGGTTCAATTCTCTGAGGAAAGGTGACGGGTTACGCGAGTATTTGTAAGGTTCGTTGGCCAAGGTCTTTGGTGATTTCAATGACACCGATATTCGCCTCGTAGGCGCGGGTCGCCGCCAGAGCGTCGACAAACTCGGTTGTCATGTCGACGTTGGGATAGGCCACATAGCCGTCGGCGTTGGCGTCGGGATGTCCAGGTTCGAGCTTCAGTTTTGGTTCCACCTTCGAGTATTCGACGCTGGCCACCCGGACTCCCTGTCCTCCGGAGGAGGTAGTTACCGTGGTGTCGGTCTGAAAGGTGACGTAGCGTGGAGTATAGGGCTCGGCTTCGCCGTGTTCGTTGCGTGTAGTCGACATATTGGCCAGATTCGATGAAATCGCATCGAGTCGTGTGCGTTGGGCCACCAAAGCACTCGTGCTGACATCTAATGCGCTAAACATGAAACTACGCTCCTATGGGGTGCCAAATGGCTACGGACGTTCGGTAACGGCAGCTTTGAGCAAATGGAATTGCGAGACCATCAGGCTCAGTGCCATATTGTGTTGGGCCTGGTTCTTGCTGATTTCGGCAACCTGCTTTTCGATGCTGATATCGCTATTATCGTGGTACAAGATGTTTTTCACTGCTTCACGAACTTCGTTCATGCCGTCATGGCCCGTCGCGGTCGTACGACCAGCCAATTGGGCGTTGATGGCATAGGAGGGCGAAACGCCCGCTTGTCGACGGGCCTCAACCGCTTCCTTCAATCGCTTCTGGAACTCGACCGGCGAGATGTCCCGCGTCTTGTACCCCGGCGTATCGAGGTTGGCAATATTGCCCGCCAAGACGCCGTGTCGAGCCTGGGTAAAGTTGACCACTTGCTCGAGCACCGGCACAGTTGACGAATTGAATAGCGATGACAGCATCGTTTCCTCTTTGCTTAATGTTTCCTTCCCCCCAAGTTCAAGTTCTAAAGGATTGCCTCAACTGACATGATCTATGAGGGCAATTGTTGTGCCAGAGCCCAGGCACGTTGCCCGACGAGCGGCTCTGAGCCCGCTTCTTGTTTCCTTAATTGCCCGCTGAGTTAACTTTCCTTGTTTCGCGTTGTCTGTTGAAATACCTAAGTTACGCAGATTTCTTTCCTGGTAATTCGGCAGGAATTGCCGGTTCGACCGGCTGAGATTGCCGATGGCAGGCGTCGGTTTGCTGAATACTTTTGGCCCGGGGTGCGAAACCATAGCTGCGCAGTTTGCCGCTCAGTGTTCGTACGCCAATCCCCAGTGCTTCGGCAGTCTTCGCACGGTGTCCATCGTAGTGCTCCAGCGTGGCAACAATCATTTGTCGCTCGACTTCTTCCAGGCTTGTACCCACTGGGAGCGAGGCATCATTCTCGATCGTCGCAATGTCGTCGGGCTGCTGAAGCCAAGGCCTTAGTTCGTCGGCCGAGATCGGCTGGCCATCATTGAGCACGCAGGCGCGGGTAATGATGTTTTCCAACTCGCGGACGTTGCCTGGCCAGTGGTAAGCAGAGAAGAGTCGGCGAACATCTTGTTGAAACTGACAAGCGGGTTTGTTGAGTCGTTTGGCAGCGCGGGCCAGAAAGTAGTCTGCCAGCAAGTGGACATCGTCGCCTCGTTCTCTCAGCGGAGGCAGAATGAGCGGCACTACGGCAAGGCGATAGTAAAGGTCTTGACGAAATCTTCCGGCAGAGATTTCTTCGCTTAACTGGCGGTTGGTGCTGGCGACGATGCGGACGTCTGCCGTGCGTGTCTCGCTGCAACCCACGCGCTCGAAGGTTTTTTCCTGGAGCACTCGCAGCAGCTTGGCCTGGAGCGGCAAGTCGACCTCGGTGATTTCATCTAACAGAATCGTTCCTTGGTCAGCCAATTCGAATCGACCAACCCGATCGTCGTCGGCTCCGGTAAATGCACCGCGTCGATGGCCGAAGAGTTCGCTCTCGGCCAACTGCGGCGAGAGCGACGGGCAGTTCAAGCTGACCAGTGGTCCGCCGTTGCGCCGGCTCAAAGCGTGAATGGCCCGAGCGACCAGTTCTTTGCCGGTCCCACTTTCGCCACATATCAGGACAGTTTCTTCAGTTGGTGCAACTTGAGCGATGCGCGCTCGCAGATTTTGCATTACCTGGCTTTCGGCAACCATTCCCAAGTCGTATTCCGCAGCGATCGAGATACGCGCTTTTTGGGTAGTAAGGTCGGGAGCCAGCAAACGACCTCGCTGGATGGCGCCTGCCACGAGCTCTTCGAGTTGAGCGACATTAAACGGCTTTTCCAGGTAGTCGAACGCCCCCAGCCGCATGGCTTCGACTGCCGAGGCAATCGTGGCATGGGCCGTTACCATCAGTACTTGCACTTCCAGACGGCGCTGGCTGATTTGTCGAATGAACTCGACGCCGTCCATGCCTGGCATTTGCAGGTCAGTCACTACGACGTCGAACGTTTCTCGTTCGAGTTTGGGTAGGGCTTCGACGGCGCTTGCCGATCCGACCACAAAGTAACCTGCATGTCGCAGTACATCGGCGACCGATTCGCGCGCAGCGACGTTGTCGTCGACGACCAGCACTCGTCCCAGGTTGATCGTGCTTTGCAGACAACTCATGCAGCAGCCCTCATAGCGCGTCTTGGCATGACGATGGTAAATGCCGCCCCGCCTTCTGGGCAGTTGACTACGGAAACGTGTCCGCCGTGGGTTTCGGCAATGCGGTGAACGATTGCCAGCCCCAGGCCTGTGCCGCCCGACTTGGTGGTGAAAAAAGGTTCAAAGACCTGATCAATTTGTCCTTCGCTCAGCCCTGGTCCGCTGTCTGCGACTTCCAGTTCGAAGCCTTGCGGACCGTCGTACGAGGTAATGACCAGTTCGCCACCCTGAGGCATCACATCGAGCGCGTTGAGCACCAGATTCATAATCGCACGTCGAAACATCTCGCGGTCGGCGCTCAGTTGGGTTTCTGGCGGCACATCGGCCAGTACGCGAATCGCTTGGGCGTCAAGTTGCGGCCCCATCGAGTCGCATATCTCGTTGACCAAATCGCGGACGTAGAACGTTTTCCAGTGCGGCTCACGGTGCGAAGTGAAATTCAGGAGATCATTCACGGTATTGTTCAGGGTAGTGAACCCTGCCTCGACCTTGTTGAGAATGTCCATGCTGCCAGAATCGTTTTTCAGGCGGCGTTCCAAAAGACTCAGATAAAGTGTGACCGGTACGAGGCTGTTTCTCACCTCGTGGGCGACATGGGAAGCCATGCGTCCCAAGTCTGCCAGCCGATTTTGCAGGGCAAGTTCTTTGTTCTTCGCCTCGAGTTCATTGGTAAGCCTGCCCACTTCTGCCTGCAGTATCTCGTGGGTTTGTTGCAGACGCACCGTCGCGTCGTGCCAGGCCGCCAGCACAGTTTCCAGGCTTGCATCTTGATTCAACGGCGGCAGATCGGCTCTTTCGTCATGAAGCGAAGGATCGGCTGCTGCGTCTTGCGCGGGATTGAAAAGGCGAATGGAACTTTTCATGTTTGGTAATGACTTGATTTTGAACGTCTTGATTAAACTTCTGAATGAAGGTCGAGCGTAGGGCGCTCTCCATCCGTAGCAAAGTGGGGTCCTGGGGCATGAAAGGCCGAGGATGTGGATCTCGGTTTAGGTGGTATGGACTGCTGCGCTTGGTATGCACTCCGGGCGGTACTGGCTGCCTGGGCTGCTTGCAGTTGGTTAGCTACGCGATCGCGGCGCAATGTCATTTCCATCTCGTTTTGTTCTTCCAGTTGCATCACTTCTGCCAGAAGTTGCTGGCATTGGGCAGCTTGTTCGCTGCATCTTGTACGCTCTTCAGCCGACGGCCATTGGCGTTTGTCAGGGTCTTGGGAATGGAAGGGAGTAAGCTCATGCTCGATGGCTTGGACTGCAACGATAAGTTGATTCTTGGCGCCCAACAAACGGAGCAGCGGACTCATTTCTCCCTGGGAGATGAGTTCCGCTTGCTTCAGACCCAGGTCTCGCAGCTGTTGCAAGCAACGGAGCCGTTTCGAGAGCAGGTCGGACAGTTTTTCGGTGGTGAGTTGTGTCACGATACTTCAGTTCGCGTGGCCTTGGATTCCAGGTTTCGAACGCCAGCATGCTAATCAGGCTGCGGTTACCATTTGCTCATTTCTTCTAGCAGCAATCCCCATTGCTGCCGATTGAAGTTTGTTGCCAGTTTAAAGTCGGTATCGGGGGGCAAGGTGCCCAACATCAGTTTCGCCTGCTCGATGGTGCCTCGCGCTTTAACTGGCTGGTTCAATCGGCTCCAGCAATTGGCAATGTGTACAAAGCTTTCGAGCACAAATGGCTCGTTCTGATACAAGGTAGAAACATTGGAGTACGCCTTACGGGCTTCTTCGTAGCGTTTTAGTTCAAACAGGACAGAGCCTTGCATCATGTAACAGTTGCGTAGCAACGTGCGCTGCATTTCGCCGTTTTCTGCATGCCCACTATCCAAGGACATCATTCGCTGAACGATAAGGTAGTTTTGCAGAGCGGCTTCGAGATTCTGGTCACGAAGCTTGCGGTTTTTTTGACGTTCATTTTCCGTCTTGGCCGCCTTGATCTTTTCCGCAGGTTCTTCTGCTGCATTGTGATAAGAACGGGCAATGATGTAGCGGGCGAGGGTTGCTTTGGGATCGTCAGGATAGCGTAGAACTGCTTCATCAAGGCTCTTGATTGCTTCTTCGAAGCGTCCTAGGTCGTGGAGCAGTTCGCCGAGGGCGAATAGCGAATCGCGCCATTCGGGGCTAGTTGGCAGCAAGTCTTCGCCTTGGAGATTCGATCGTAGTAGCTCTTCGGCCTTCTCAGAGTTTCCTAGCTGGCGGTAGACTCGAACACAGTCGAGACGCGCCTGAAAAATGTCGCCTGCGTTAGGATGCATTTCAATGCACTCTTCAAAGGCGGCGATGGCTTGCTTTGGTTCGTTAATAGCTGCGAGCGATTGTCCCAATCGCAACAATGCCGTCGCTTTGTGACGACGCGATTCGTGATGCAAATACTCTCTTAGCACGCTGGCCGCGTGCGTATAACTTTGCCCGCGATAGTAGCTCTCAGCCGCGTCCCACAAGTCTTCAGTGAATTCGCGGGTGGCAAAACGTAACCGTGAGAGCGTCTCAAAGTCGCGTCCTGCGGCACGAAGATGGTATCGCCCTAACTTCCAGGCTTCCTCTCCATAGAGATGGCTCGACTGGGCTGCTCGTTCTAATTCGAGGTTTCCCCACTTCGCATGGGTTCTAGCGCGCAACTCCGTCACTTCCATTTGGCCAAAGACTGGCGGAAACTGGTCGACCAACGCCATTGCATGCTCGAATTGCTCCTCTTGCACAAAATAGGCGTGAGCGCGAACCAATCGCTTGCGAAGTTCCGAGAGCGGAAGCAAGCGATTGACATAGGTGAGCGGTTCTCCTACCGATTCGAGAACCGATCGATAGCCGACGAGGGACAACTTGTAATCCCCGGCTTCCCGATCTAAATCGGCTTTCGTGAGAGTCGCGATGATGCTCTCGGGGGTGTCGCCGTACAGTTTGCTGATTCGGTCGTACTGATTGCTCGCATCTGGTATCTTACCTTCCAACTCATAACTGCGGCCAATCCAGTACATTGCCTGGCGTGTCAGCTCGCCGTTGAGCGGATCCTGGTGGATAGCTTCGCGAAGGTCATCCCGGGCTTTTGCAAAACGCTTGGCGCGCTCCTCGCTGTCCGCGGGCAGTTGTTCGGCCAACGAAATCTCGAGCTGCCCCGAAATACTCTTGGCCAGAGCAGGCGGCGACTGCTCGTTGCTGGCCATCGCCAGTGCTTCGCGGGCATCTTCGATCTTGCCGAGCCGCCTCAAGATGTCGACCTGGGTGAGCAAGGCCTCGGTTCGGAGTTCTCCATCCAAGTCCTGGTCGCTAAGCACCGCTCGATTGTGTTCGAGAGCCGATACAAGATCAGGTTCAGGAACCCCAAGATAGGCTTTCGAAAGCAGAGCGTGGACCTCGGTAGCAGGCATGCCAGGATCGTTAAGCAAGTCTTCCAGCACCTCGATCCCCTCTTGGGCTTGATTGGCGCGTATCAGACTTTGCCCTAGCAGATAATTCAATTGGACTTCGCGCACGGGAGGTACACCCAAGGAACGCGCTTTTTGCAGGTAGCGTGCTGCCACTAGATGCATGGCACGTCTGCGACCGGCAGACCATTCCAGTTCTGCTTCAGCGGCTTTGACTGCCCCCAGGACGAAAAGCGAAGAGCCCAGCCCATCGATTTCATTAGAGTTCCCTTGCATACGAGTGACGATGCTACGGGCTTCCTCATAATTCTCTTTGTCCATTGCTTCCATGGCACGGGCCAGCGTGGCTGGGTTTTCTTCGCTAACCGCGAGATGTGCTAAGTAGCTCCAGGCCGCAAATGTGCTGCCAAAACCCACTACTGCCAGAGACCCTACCACCGCCATTCTGAGCCGGCTGGCTTTCGTCCAATGGATCAAACGCGAAACGCGGCTTGATGCATTTGGAGTGTTTTCGTCAGCTTTGTTGGGTTTATCGTCGGCCATTTCAATTGCAAACAGAAATGCTCGTGTCAGTCATCCCGAGACGCACTACTTTCCGCCAGGCGGCGAGCTATGATCCGCTTTCTCGCGAAAGCGTCGCGCAAGGCGAAGCTCCTCTAGCAGGACTCAGCCAGAGAGAAAAGCGACGGGCTTGTAGCTAAAGAAGTCGTGGGCTGTCAATCCACGTTGCCAGATCGCGGGTTGCTGGCATTGCAGGACAGGACTCCAGACTGCAAGTTACCCACACTGGAGTAGGCTTCGACGAAAGTATCGCACTAAGTAGATTAGCCGAAACAGCAGGCGTCGCTTACGCTAGCTGGCGGTCGAGACGATCGACTGGGGGCAGGCTCGTTCCATGATCCAGTTATCGACATCTGAAAGCATCACGGTGGTCAGTCCATCCCCTTCGGGGTAGAGCCTGACCGACAGAGAAGAACCGGCCGAATGCAGTAGTCTCACGTCAGCCATCACCTGGTCGAGAGAATAGCCGTCGAGATCCGACGAACCCGAAGGCGACACCGACAGCAGCAAGGGCAGTTTTCTGGCCTCAGCAATCCGCTTCAGGGGCCTGGAGCCTCGAGGCATCGCTCCCCCCAGCGAGATCGCTCCCGCAAATTGATCTGGATACTCCAAGCCGAGTCGAATCGCCATCGTACCGCCAGCAGCGTAGCCCGCGATGAAGATTCTTTCGCGGTGAATGCGAAAGCGTTCCTGGGCCGTCTCGACACATTGCCGTACCCGATCCATGGCCGTTTCGATGGAACTCGGCGATTGGTTCCAAGTGAACGCACCGCGGATCCCCTCCACGCGGTCGGTACCGCGCGGGGCAACGGCCACATAGTTGCGGACACTGACCAGCGGCATGACTTCTCGCAATTCCTGCTCGTTGCTGACACCACTGTGCAACCAGACAATCAAGGGATAAGCGTAACGTTGTTCGTAGTGAATCGGGGCAAACAAACAGTGAGAGGCCCCGGCGCGCTGCAAGCCAACTTGGCCGGTCTCATCGAATTCTCTCGTCCAATCGAAGTCACTCTTCGATACTGGAAGCAGTGAGGGGATAACGTCCTGAGTTGGCAACGGCGAACGATTCATAGTGCTCGTGAGGGCTGAAAAGTTTCGACGGAATGACCAATGCAAACGTTTCGCCAGAACCAATGCAAAGCAATCTTGCTTCCGTGCCCCACATCAGTACCCTCCAGCATTCTCAAACCGAGTCAATGCTTGGAAGTCTGAAATGAGAATATGTCTCGTGCATCCATGCCTGATCATGATTTGCACGTGAATTGCGTAAAATGGCGGAACGTCTGGGGGTTGTAAACCAGCGGCAGACAGATGTCAACGTCATGGCCCAGATTTGGGGCAGTCCGCATCGAGTGCTAGCAAATCCTGAAGCAGGGGCGGGAAACCCAACCTGTTTCAACCGATGCACAAGGCTCTCGCCCCCCTGCGAAGTGGGACTCCGCAGGGGGCAAAAGGAGCTCTGAAACTGAGCCATCAAGCAGCTGAACACGCGATACTAAAGAAGGCCGGCCATCGTCTCAACGAGTTCTTTGACCGCATCAACGCTTTTTTGGAATGCGGCACGCTCGTCCGATGTCAGTTCCAATTCGACAATGCGCTCGACTCCTGCCGAACCGAGCACAATGGGAACTCCTACGTAATAGCCTCCAACGCCATACTCCTTATCGCAATACGCTGCACAAGGAATAAGTCGCTTCTTGTCGCGGACGATTGCTTCAACCATTTGCGCGGTAGCGGCTGCCGGCGCGTAGTAGGCGCTTCCGGTCTTCAGGAGCGCGACGATTTCGGCCCCACCTTTGCGGGTGCGGTCGACGATCTCCTCCAGGCGGGCGGAGTCGATCAATTGCAGAACAGGAATGCCGCCGACTGAGGTGCAGCTGGGCATCGGCACCATCGTGTCGCCGTGACCGCCCATGAGGAGAGCAGACACATCTTCCACGCTTACTCCCAATTCCATCGCCAGGAAGGTGCGATAGCGTGCCGTGTCGAGCACACCCGCTTGCCCGAGAACACGCTCAGGCGGAAAACCTGTCACCTGTTGAGCACGCTGTACCATGGCATCGAGCGGATTGCTGACCACGATAATGATTGTGTTCTTGCTGGTTTTCTTTATTTCCTCGCAAACGCTGGTCATGATCTTTGCATTGGTGGCGAGCAGATCGTCGCGGCTCATGCCCGGCTTCCGTGGAATGCCGGCTGTGATAACGACTACATCGCTATCTGCGGTATCGGCATAGTTGGTCGTACCTACGACATTCGAGTCGAACCCCATCACGGGCGACGATTGCATCAGATCGAGGGCTTTGCCCTTGGGCATGTCCTCGGTTTGCGGGATATCGACCAGCACGATGTCTCCCAACTCGGCAGCAGCACACCAATGCGCAGTCGTCGCTCCTACGTTTCCAGCACCTATAATACTAATCTTGGCTCGCCGCATAGCTATGATTCCCCTGGCAGTTGATAGTTTGGATGCACTCTCCTGCGCTGTCCCAGATGAACTCTGAGACCAGCGCCGTGAGTATCGCGCGACTTGCCAGTCGATGCAAGTGCCTCTTCGGGAGAAGTTCGCCGGAAACGATTGACTCGACTTAGCGAAGCTTTGTATCGGAATCGTTGAGCCACGCAAAGCGTTTCAACGCGGCTTGCATTCCTGCTAAGAGTTGCGGAGCAGATTGTCGGCCCACCAACCGATTTAGCACTCGCCCCCTTGACGAGAGAAACTGGACGGTCGGATAGCCCGAGATCGAGAATTGTTCGCAGACCTCTTTTTCCAGGTCGGCGTCGATAATCACACAGACAAATTGCCCGGCCAGGTTGGTGACGGTAGGGTCTGTAAAGGCAGTTTCTTCCATTTGATGGCAGTAGGTACACCAGTCGGCTGTGAAG
Source organism: Planctomycetales bacterium (assembly GCA_020427155.1). Classification (GTDB taxonomy): domain Bacteria; phylum Planctomycetota; class Planctomycetia; order Pirellulales; family Lacipirellulaceae; genus Bythopirellula. Next base: position 21,476 of record JAGQOW010000029.1, read on the forward strand.
AACAACAGGCAAGGAAGCCCTTTTTCTGCCGCAAGTCGGCAACCGGCCTCGAAATCGCTCACAAACTGCAATTGGCCCCGACTGACAAGCATTTGCGGCTTGAGGGTGGCCATCGAGTCGGGCGAGGTTTTGTTCGGATCGGCTTGGCCACAACCTGAGATTGCCAGCACTGCTGTCAGGAGTAGCGTTGCGAATCGGGGGCTCCCAGAGGTTGAATCCGGTCGATTCCCGGGTGAATTGCTAGCGAGCATATTTTTGGTTACCTGCAGGTTGCCATCACAGCGTTTGCGGGTGGAAATGGCTGTTCTAAGGCATATCGCGTTTTCGGGGCGTCCCACTTCAATCCGCTTGTGGCCTTTGTCCAGAGCGGGCTGGACGTTAGGCCGCGACTTCCCTACGATCCCACCCTCTCATCTACCCACTTTTCTTATCGACATATCGACAAGCGGAGGCCACGTATGGCTTCAGAGGCGTCGGCCGCGACCGGCTTGCTCAGTCGCGGTCAGGATCTCATCCTGCCCATTGCCATAATCGCCAGCGTGCTGGTGATTCTAGTGCCGTTGCCCCCAGCACTGATGGACGTGCTGTTGGCGGGCAATATCACGATTGCTGTAATCGTGCTGCTGACAACGATCTACGTACGTACGCCGCTCGAGTTCAGTATTTTCCCCTCGCTGTTGCTGGCGACGACGTTAGCGAGACTCGTTCTCAATGTCGCTACCACACGTCTCATCCTGACCCGCGCCGCGACTGACGATTTGCAGGCTGCCGGCGGAGTCATCACGGCGTTCGCCGATTTCGTGGCCGGCGATGGCAAAGTGGTCGTGGGTCTGATCATCTTCGTCATCATCGTCGTCATCCAGTTTGTCGTAATCACCAAAGGTGCGACTCGCATCAGCGAAGTTGCGGCTCGTTTTGCCTTGGACGGCATGCCCGGCAAACAAATGGCGATTGACGCCGACTTGAACGCAGGCATCATCGACGAACGCGAAGCCCAACAACGTCGCGAAGCAATCACCCAACAAGCCGATTTTTACGGGGCGATGGATGGTGCTAGTAAGTTTGTCCGCGGCGATGCCGTCGCCGGCATCGTCATTACCGTGATCAACGTCCTGGGCGGGCTGATCATCGGGATGGCAGAGTACAATATGCCATTGATAGAAGCCGGCTCGTTATTCACCCGCCTGACGATCGGCGATGGCCTGGTCAGCCAGGTCCCGGCATTTTTGATCTCGCTGGCAGCCGGTCTGTTGGTTACTCGCACGACGGGCAAAAGCAATCTGCCGCGTCAGTTCATTTCGCAACTCTTCTCTCGTCCACAGGCAATGGCGGTGGCAGGAGGATTTCTCGCCGTGTTGGTCATGACCGACCTGCCGCGAATGCCTCTGATGGTACTTTGTGGCGCCTGCCTGGGAATGGCGCGCGTGCTGACGCAGAAGGAAACTCAATCACTGATCGATCAAGAGCGCGTTCAAGAACAACAGCCTGAGGTCGAAGAGCGCATCGAAGACTATCTCACCGTCGATCCCATGGAGGTCGAAGTTGGCGTCGGGTTAATCCGGCTGGCCGATCCCAAGCGAGGCGGCGACTTGCTGGAACGCATTCAACGCGTCCGGCAAAGTGTCGCGAGCGAAATCGGCATTATCATGCCGAAGGTTCGCATTCGCGACAATATGCGATTGGAGCCCAACGAATACCGTATCAAGATCGCTGACATGCCTGTTGCCCACGACATGGTCGAGCCAGGCCACTTGCTGGCGATCGACTCGGGCTTGACCACTGGCAAGGTTGACGGCATCGATACCAAGGACCCGGCCTTTGGCACCGACGCGCGCTGGATCGTTCCCGCACTGCAAGACCAGGCAGAGATGTTGGGATATACAGTCGTCGAACCCAGTGCCGTGCTGGCGACCCATTTGACGGAAATCTGTCGCGGCCATGCCGACGAAATCCTCACGCGTGACGCAACCAAACATCTGGTCGACGAACTGAAGCAGACGCAGCCTGCCGTGGTGGAAGAACTCATCCCCGGCTTGATGACTCTAGCCGAGGTGCAAGGCGTACTGCAACTGCTGCTCCGCGAGCAAGTCTCGGTGCGGCAGTTCGCTCTGATCCTGGAGACTTTGGGCGATTACGCCAGTCGCACCAAAGACCCGATTCTGCTTGCCGAGTACGTACGTCATCGGCTCGCCCGACAAATCTGCACTCGCTATCGAGACAACGAAGGTCGCTTGCACGTCGTCGCGCTCGACCCGGCCATGGAAGATCGAATTCGTGCAGGATTCGAGCATACCGATCGAGGACTCTTTGTCCGGATGTCTCCGCAGGCGATCGAAGCCACCTGCAACGCGATCTCGCAGGAGGTTATGAAACTCACGACCGCCCACCATACCCCCATCGTGCTTGTGAGCCCACAAATCCGGGCTGCCCTGAAACAGATTGTCGAGAATCACCTCCCGCAACTTGTCGTCATGAGCTTCAACGAGGTCACCCGCGATACACAACTTGTAACCGTGGGCCTGGCGTCGGACACCTGAGGTGCTTCCTCATCTCCCAAAACTGTGACTTGCAACTGAAACCATGAATATCAAAACCTTTCGTGCCAAAACGATGCAGCAGGCTCTCGATCTGGTTCGTACCGAACTCGGTCCCGAAGCAACGGTGTTGCATACTCGCGAGCTCAATAGCGGCCTGGTAGGTCGTTTGCTCAAAGGCCGCCAGTACGAGATCGCTGCTTCCACCGAAGTGCGTGTTCCGACACGGCTACCGCAGACCTCGGTTTACGAGTCGGTTTCTAGCGTTCCCCCTCCGCATCCTGTCGAAACAGACTACCGTTCCAAGTATCGCGACGACTTTCGACAGCAGAACGACGGCCTCGAAGAACTGCATTCGCTTGCAGAAAGGCTTCAATACGGCACGCGCGTCGCCTCTCCCAGCCAGGTACCCGACTCGCTCTTTCACATCTACACCGACATGATCGAATCGGACATCGAGGAGAGCGTCGCACGCGAACTGCTCGAGCAACTGAGCGACATGCCAGCAGCTACTTCCGGCAGCAAGGCGGCCCTCCAAGCCCAACTAGCCCGACTCTTGCAAGCCGAACTGAGAGTGACCGGGCCGATCCAGCTGACTCCCGGGCAGTGTCGCGTGGTCGCCTTGGTGGGGCCCACGGGAGTTGGCAAAACGACCACGATTGCGAAGCTGGCGGCCAATTATCGACTTCGCGAGAACAAGCGAGTCGGTCTGATCACGGTCGACACGTATCGTATCGCCGCCGTGGAACAGCTGCGAACCTATGCCGATATCATCGATCTGCCGATGGAAGTCGTCAGCACGCCTCGCGAGATGCGCGAAGCGATCGCACGGATGCGCGATCTCGACCTGATTCTCATGGACACGGCAGGACGTAGCCCTCGCGACGAGGTCAAGATACAGGAACTCAAATCCATGCTTGCCGAGTCGCAACCAGACGAAGTACATCTGGTGCTCAGCTCAGTCGCCGGAGCCAAGAGCCTTGCTACTACTGCCGAGCGATTTGGCACCGTGGGAACCACGGCCTTGGTGGTCACCAAGCTCGACGAGGCAACTTGCTTCGGCAATCTGATGTCGATCACCGGCACAGGCGGCCTGCCGGTCAGTTACTTGACAGACGGCCAGAATGTTCCCGATGACATTTGCGTCGCCAGCAAAGAAACTCTGGCCAACAGGATTCTGGGATTTTCCGCTCTTCCCCAACCCGCTGCCTCTAGCCCGCTCTACTCTCATGCGTGATCAAGCCGACAAACTGCGCCAACTCGTCCGCGACACCGTCAAGGAACATCCGGCACTGGAACCAGGGGTACCGCTGATCGTCGTTAGCAGCGGCGTCGAGGGGCAGGGCTCCTCGACCGTGGCCGTTCAATTGGCTCGCGAGTTGGCCCGACTAGGAAAACGCATTGTGCTCGTCGATGCCAACCTACAGCAACCTGGCCTGACAGCCAGACTCGGTTGCGAACCGGAAGTCAGCTTGGCCGAAGTGCTCAACGGTAACCGTTCGGCGGTCGAAGTCATTCGGTCTCTAGGCGAATCGATTCAATTCCTGCCTGGCCGCTGGACGGCGGAGGCGCCTCCTGAAATCGGTCGCGAAGCGATCAAGCGACTTCTCGCCGAACTGCGATCCTTGGGAAGCCACGCGGAGCTAGTGATTCTGGATGCAGGGCACGGCATGAGCCCCTGGGTACAGCAACTCTGGCGAGCAGCGCAACAAGTTCTGCTGGTCACGACACTCGAATCAGAACCGATGAAACAGAGTTACGCTGCTGTCAAACAGGCACCCTGGGGCGACGTCGATAGCAAAGTTCGCCTGGTCATCAGCAAGAGCGAGGATAGCTCCTTGGCTCAGCAAGCAGGCGAACGTTTTGCTGCCACTTGTCGGCGCTTTCTGGGGGTCAGCATTTGCCAGCCTGTTGCAGCAATCTCCAAGGCGCCAGCAGGCGACCACTTTCAGGAACGCGCAAACTCGCAGGCGAAAGATACTGCGTTCAGTCAATCGGTTTGTCTGCTCGCGGCCGAAGTGCTCAGCAGTTGCCTGGTGCTATCTAGCTACCGCAAGCGGCAGCTAGAAAACAGTGCAGATAATTTGTTCGATTTCAGAAATATGACTCAATCGGTTGCCCGCAGATGACGATAAACAACAAAAGTAGAGCGTGCTGCAATCTGCTGTCAAAATGGCGCGATTGCGGAAAGTTTAAGGCCGGTTGGGAGGTTGCCCGTGGCTCGTACTTATGCCGCCATCTTGGCTTTGATCGGGATGCAAGTCGTCTTGCTCCGAGCCATGAAAGACGGAGCGGGGCTGGAGGGCACGATTCCTATCGCCTTGGCGTGGATGGCCCTGCTGGGCGCCATCGGGACAATTGTGGGCTACCTGGCCCAAGTGACGATCGACGAATCGGTCCGCGTTCGAATCGAAACGGAACTGGTCCCAGTCTTGACCGAAGATGAGCCAACTGCCGAACAAGGTGCCGCGGCAAGTTAGCTGCACCTCGAGAACAAGTCTCGCCGCAACGAAACACAACGAGAACGGAATCTCGCTGAAAATACTTTCTTCGCCCTGGCGTCGAAAGCGCATCACGGAGGAACCGCATGGCAACGACTGTCGCTGCTCAAGATGATATCGCAGAGGTGTGGGTACAATTCAAGAAGGATCAAAGCCGCCGCGATTTACGCAATCGCCTGGTCGAGAGGTATCTGCCTCTTGTCAAATACAACGGCGAACGCATTTGGGCACGACTACCCGACGGCGTAGAACTCGACGATCTTATCTCGGCGGGCGTCTTCGGCCTGATGGACGCCATCAAAGCGTTTGACATGACGCGTGGCGTTAAGTTCGAAACCTACTGTGTGCCGCGCATCCGTGGCGCCATGCTCGACGAGTTGCGCAGCATGGACTGGGTCCCTCGGCTCGTCCGCTCAAAAGCCAGCAAACTCAACGAAGCCGTTCGGCAGCTCGAAGCCGCCCTCGGTCGCCAGCCGACCGAAGCCGAACTGGCCGAAAAGCTGGAGATGAGCGTCCCCGATCTGGAGAAAATGATCCAAGACGCCAACGCCGTCGGCTTAATCAGCCTCAACAAGAAATGGTACGAGACCGACAGCTACAAAGACGTTCGCGAAATCGACATTCTCGAAGACCACAAAGGCGAAGACCCCACCAAGCGGATTCAAAAGTCTGATCTCATGCGTTTGGTCACAAAGGGTCTCAATCGCAACGAACGCCTGATCATCATTCTCTATTACTACGAAGAGATGACGATGAAGGAAATCGGCGCGACTCTCGATCTGAGCGAAAGCCGCGTCAGCCAGATGCACAGCGCAATTGTCCAGCGACTGCAGGGCCAATTGGGTCGCCGCCGGCCCGAGTTCGGAACCTGAGCCCTCTCACACGTCTGGGGCCGAAACAGAGAATCGCTATAGCCGCGATCCGACGGATCGCCGGAGCCCTCCGGCAACTCGTCGAGTCGCGGCTATCCGCATACAATCGCTTCTGACCTCCTGCTCTCTGACCCCGCCTCGCTTCTTCTTGCTTGACTTTGTCGCCCCAGCGCGGTGCAATGGTAGTATCAGCGGTTTCGCCAGTTTCAGGGGCTGGCGGTCCGCTTCGGAGATACGGGAGAGGACCAAACTGGCCCACGAGGAGTGCTGCCCCCCGGGCGGCACTCGATTCTTTACGAGGCCCCGCGGCAGGCGCCGGTTTGTCCGCTTCCCCCAGGGAGAGCACTTTTCATGAGGCCCAGTACTGTACTCGTTTCTCGCGACGCGCAATTGCCATCGCGCGGCCTGACGCTCATCGAAATGCTCATTGGCATGGCCATCACGCTGGTGATGATGGCAGCAGTGGTGAACCTGTTTGCCAACATCGGCAGCGGCGTACGAATCCAACGCGCCAGCATGGAAATCGGCAGCCAGCTTCGCGCCACCCGCGCTCGGCTCTACATGGATCTGGCCGGCGCCACCTGCGCCCCGCGACCCAAGCTCCCCTCCGATGACCACAATGACGGCTACCTCGAAATCGTCGAGGGCGTGTATTCTGACAAGAATCCCAGTATTCTTCTCGATGGCATAGACAACGGACCAACATCAACCAACCCGGAACTCAACTACGCCGTCTCGCAGGTTCCCAGTGGAGGTGACCCAGGGATTGTTCCTCCTGCGTTTGCAACCACTGGGGCCATCACCAATGGCGGAGCCCTCGGCGACTACGATGACATACTTGCCCTGACGGTTCGCAGCGACAATGAACCCTTTCGAGGGCGTTGGGTCAACACCTCTACAGGCAATACGGAGGTTATCGAGTCGAATCTAGCGGAAGTAGTCTGGTTTGCGGTCGAGAATCCGGCGGATGGTTCGCTTGGCGAACCGGGAATGCGAACCGTCTATCGGCGAGTACTGTTGATCGCCCCCTGGGTCCAAGGCGACCTCCAGCTGCCGAGTGGCGGCAACGTGGCAGAAGACCTATTGAACTTCTATCGCGAGAACGACGTTTCCGTTCGCCGCGACGATAGTAATCCGCTCGCGATGGTGTGGGTTCCCAACTCTTTGGGCGATCTGGCGAAGCGCGAGAATCGTTTTGGTCACTTTCTTGATGCAGGTGGAGGGCTGGGCTACCCGTTTTTTCTGAATCAGGCAGCGATCCGCGCTGCAACATACAACCCTTCTAATGCTTCGGTGCCGCCGAGTTTTGCATTTGGTCCCCTGCGACCTTTCGGCCCGCCGTTTGACGGTCCGGCGTCGGAAGAGCGCCAAGGCGACGACCTTTTGCTCAATGATGTGTTGGCGTTCGACGTGCGGGTTTTTGACCCAGGTGCGCCGTTGGTCTTGCAACCGCCAAACATTGTCCTGGAACCTGCTGACAATGGGTGGTACCCTCCGACTGCCGCTACTGAGATAAGCGGATTTGGTAGTTTCACTGACATGGGCTGGTGGCAAGGGTATTCGCCACTACCCGCTGCACCAGAACCGCTTTTCAATATTCCTCATCTGGCTGGTTGGCATCCCAGGACTCCCGCCGCTTCGATTGGCTTTCCTGCTGTGTACGATACCTGGTCCTACCACTACGAAAGCGATGGGCTCGATCAAGATAATGGCCAGGACAATGGCGCAGGTATAGATCAGGGAACGAATGGACTGGATGACAACGTGGGATTCGGCGCCAACAACGGCACCGACGACTCGCTCGAGCGCGAAGCCCCGCCGCCCTACGATGTTCCTTTGCGCGGCATCCAAGTGAAACTGCGCGTCTACGAACCCGACACCCGCCAAATCCGCGAAGCAACCGTCACCCGCGGTTTGGTGCCGCAATGAGTTGGAGTTGTCGGTAGCGAGTTGCGAGTTGGCTCGCCACTTGCGACTCACAACCCGTAGCTATGCCACCCGACATTCACACCATCCGCCTTCGCCACCCCTGGCAGTGCGAGCCTAGCGAGGTGGGCACACGCTGGCTGCGCTCGTTCAATTGGCCTGCGGGCCTGACGCCCCGAGAGCTTGCCCGACTGGTGGTCGAGGGCTTGCCTGCCTCTGCTGCTGTAGAACTCAACGGTATGCGGCTCGCCGCGACCGCCGACGAGCAGTTTGACATTACCGCACTGCTGGGGCCGACCAATCGTCTGGCGATCGAAGTGAGCGATCCTGCGGCTGCCAATAACGGCGACTGCCCCTTCGACGTTCGCCTGGAAATTGTCGAAGGCTGACCGACTGGTTAAGATGGTTGCCACGTGCCGAACCAGGACGATTCGCCCGTAGTCCGGCCAAACTGGCCAGAGCAGTTTCTCACCCTTCCAACCATGAGCCCCTTCCATGCGCAGCCTGCTACTCCTGACCCTGCTGACACTGATCTCCAATTCCTCCACCGCGGCCGAAGACGCAGCACCCAATCAATTGACCCCAGAGCAGATCCGTGACGGTTGGATTTCGCTTTTCGACGGCGAGACGCTCTTTGGCTGGCAACCCACCAGTGACGTCGATTGGCAAGTTGCCGACGGTGAGATCCGCGCGACTCAAGGCAAGATGGGAATTCTTGCCACCACCTCCCAATTTGCCGATTACCAGCTGCACGTCGAGTTCAAAGCCGGTTCGGCGACCAACAGCGGCGTCTTTCTGCACACTGCGTTTCCGCCGACAGATGCGGCCAAAGATTGTTATGAATTGAACATTGCTCCCAGCAGCCATTCCTTTCCTACCGCGTCGTTTGTAGAACGTAAGAAGGTAGATACAGTCGACCCCGCGCCCGATCAATGGCACAGCTACGATGTGACAATCGTGGGCAATAAGATCAGTGTGCTGCTCGACGGCAAGCCGGCCGTGGAATACGTCGACGCTGAGCCGCTTCTACGAGGCCGCGTCGGTCTCCAGTTCAACGAAGGCCCGATTGCTTTCCGCAACGTGCGCTTGAAGCCGCTGGGAGCCGAGTCAATCTTCAACGGCCGCGATCTCGAAGGTTGGAACATCGATCGAGCTGAGCAAAGCCAATTTGGCGTTTCTTCCAACCGCGAGTTGCGGGTGATCAACGGCAAAGGGCAAATCGAAAGCGATGGCCGATACGGCAATTTTATCTTGCAGCTCGAGTGCTTTGTCGACGGCGACGCGCTCAACTCCGGCGTTTTCTTTCGTTGCATTCCGGGCGATATGATGATGGGTTACGAAAGCCAGATTCACAACGGCATGAAAGACGGCGATCCAACCCAGCCGCTCGATTGCGGCACCGGCGGCATTTTCCGTCGTCAGAACGCGCGCCGTATCGTCGCCAAGGATCACGAGTGGTTCTCTAAAACGCTCATAGCCGACGGCCCCCACATCGCGGCGTGGGTCAACGGCTACCAGGTGAGCGATTGGACCGACGACCGCAAGCCGCACGAAAACCCACGCAAGGGTCTCCGTCTCGAACCCGGCACGCTCGCCATCCAAGGCCACGACCCGACAACCAACTTGCGCTTCCGAAACTTGAGAATTGCCGAACTGCCGGAGTAACGAGGAGGATGATTATCGAATGTCGAACAGGGAAGTACGAAATTCGAAGTGGAGCCGATAGGCTCGGTTCTTCATTCGAAGTTTCATATTCGACAATCATCGCTTCTCCCCGCTTGTCAGCAGATCGTTGGCGAACCACAATGGCTTGTTCGTGTCCGGCTGGTGGTCGGCTTCTTTCTCAGTTTTCTCTCGATGTTGCGACGGACAGATATCATGCCCAGTTGTGTGTTGGCGTATTCTGGGGGATTAGATACCTCGGTGATTCTCGGTTGGCTGCAGGACGAAGGTTATGATGTCCATGCCGTCTATGTCGATCTCGGGCAACCCTGCGAAGACCGCGAGGCGATTCTCCAAAAGGCCCGTGATCATGGGGCGGTTTCGTCGCGGCTGATCGACGCGCGCGAAGAACTTTGTCGCGACTATGCTTTCCCCGTGCTGCAATGGCAAGCCAAGTACGAAGGCATCTACCTGCTAGGCACTTCGATTGCCCGGCCGCTAATCTCGAAGGTCTGCTTGCAGGTCGCTCGCGAAGTAGGCGCCGAGGCTTACGCGCATGGCGCGACCGGCAAAGGCAACGATCAGTGCCGCTTCCAGTTGGCCGCCGAAGCGCTCGAGCCCGACGTCAAGATCATCGCGCCTTGGCGCATCGAAGCCTTTCGCAAGCTGTTTCCGGGCCGTACCGAGATGATCGATTACTGCGATGCGAAGAACATTCCTGTCAAAGCCTCGATTGAAAAGCCCTACAGTTCAGACGAAAACTGTCTGCACATCTCTTACGAGGCGGGCAAGCTGGAAGACCCCAACGTCAACGGACTGGAGATCGTCGAATTTGGCATGACTGTTTCTCCCCAGGACGCCCCCGATGCGGTCGAGGAAGTGACCCTTTCGTTCGAGTGCGGCGTACCCGTTGCAGTCAACGGCGAGTCGAAAAGTCCTTTGGGAATCGTCGAAACGATGAACCAGCTTGCGGGTCGAAACGGCGTTGGCCGCATCGACATTGTCGAGAACCGCTTCGTCGGCATGAAGAGCCGCGGCGTTTATGAAGCGCCTGGGATGACGGCACTCTACGCTGCGCATCTGGCCTTGGAGCAACTCACGCTCGACCGCGACCTGGTGCACCTCCGCGATCGGCTTTCGCCAGAGGTTGCCGAGATGGTGTATTACGGTTTCTGGTTCGTGCCCAAGATGGACGCTTTGCTGGCCTTCATCCGCGAAGCGCAGCAGCCAGTCACCGGCGACGTGACACTCGGCTTCTACAAAGGCAACGTCATGATCCATGGACGCACGAGCCCCAACAGCCTCTACGATGCCGAAGTCGCCAGCATGGAAGGCGGCGGCAGCTACAACCAAACCGACGCCGAGGGTTTCTTGAGAATCCAAGGCCTACCAAGCCGAGTTCGAGGAAAGGTACAGCCGAGAGAATACTAGAGGAGTTGTGAGTTGCTAGTCGTTAGTCTTGAGTTGCGGGAGTGAGCGATGTCCAACTACCAAGACCTTCAGGTTTGGCAGCTCGGTGTTGATATATCTCCTTGAGGTTTATCGCGTTACCGGCGATTTCCCGCAGCATGAGACCTATGGTCTTGTGAGCCATCTGTGGCGGGCTTCTGTATCGATCCCTTCCAACATAGCCGAAGAGCAAGCAAGGAAGACCCCCAAGTAATTAGCTCGTTCGCTTAATATTGCTAAAGGCTCACTCGCTGAGCTCGAAACGCAATTGATTATTGCAAGCAAGTTGGGATACTTGGATTCATCTCAAGCAGGCGAATTGCTAAGAATGACGGACTAGGAATGCCGCATGCTAAGCGGTTTGTTAAAATCTGTCAGAGAGAAATGAGTAAGGTCTTCCCGCAACTCGCGACCCAAAACTCGTAGCCCCTATGTATCTTTTCGAAAACCCTGTTCTGCAACGCGAGTTGATCTCCAATCTGCGCATGTCGCGCGGGTTTGTGTTGTTGACCGCTTACGTGGGGTTTTTGGGATTGCTCGTCTATGCTGCCTGGCCCTCGGAGCAGCGGATTGATATGGCGAGTTCCGAGAAGGCAAAGGATCTGGTCGATCTTTTTTTCCTTGGACAGTACCTCTTGATGTCGCTGATGGCGCCGAGTTTTGCCGCCGGCGCCATTACAGGCGAAAAAGAACGCGCGAGCTTCGAAATGCTGATGGCCAGCCCAATCAGGGCAGGGGCGATCGTGTTGGGCAAACTGGCCGCGGCGTTGATTCCGCTTGCCGAACTGATGGTCTGTTCGCTGCCGATCGTGATGCTTTGCCTGCCGCTTGGCGGTGCCCACCCCGTCGAAGTGTTTGCCGCCTATTTTGCTATGATTGCTTCGGTAGCGCTGTTCGGCATGATCAGCATCTGGTGCAGCAGCTATTTCGCCCGTACTTCTGCGTCATTGGTCGTTTCGTACCTGCTGATTCTCCCGCTGGCGATGGTGGGCGTATTGATTTGGCAGGCCCTCCAACAATTGGGCGAGGCCCGGTTGATTGTCATCTTTGCTCTCGTCCCGATTGTCTGTGCCTCGGTGGGGGCTATGCTCTGGGCCGATACTTGCCGACGACTGCTGCGCGCCCCCGACCTTGGCAGCGCTGGCAAAGAAGTAATCGATCTGGAAACCGAAGCTGCCGAAGCCGTCGGCCTTTACATCAGCCGCGATGAGTTCCCCGACAGGCTCTTTGCCCCGCCTAAGCGAACGACGTTTCTTGCGGACAATGCTAATCCGATTTACGACAAGGAGATCCGTAGCGAGATTTTCAGCCAAGGCACGCTCATGCTCCGACTGGTCATACAGATCAGCATGCTGATCGCGCTGCCAGTTATGGCCTATTGTCTGTATATCAAACAGCACCTGGCCCCTTGGTATATTGCTTACGTACTGTTGTTCAATGTACTGGTCGGCCCGGTGTTTTCGGCGGGCAGCGTCACCAGCGAGCGCGAACGACAGACCCTCGATCTGTTGCTCAACACGCTCATCACCCCTTGGCAAATGCTCTGGGGCAAGCTGATTTCGGGGTTGCGTGTCTCAAGCGTGTTGACGTCTTTTCTGATGTGGCCCGTAGTGCTGGCCTGCATTATGCCGCTCGAGTATTGGCACAATCTGCCGACCATGGCGGGCTACTTTCTCGTCTTCGCGGTTACCTGTCTCACGACGGCCATGACGGCCCTGTTTTGTTCGACGTTGTTTCACAAAAGCTCGACCAGTTTGATGGCTACATATCTGATCATTGTGGTTTTGTTTCTCGGCCCCATGGCGGCTAATCTCTTTGTTTCGACATTCCTCCCCGACAGTGCGGTCGTCGAGACGGTGCAGGTTGCCAGCTACACCAGCCCGTTTGCCGCAGCCTTCAATCTGCCGCTGAAGATTAGCAACGCCCCCCCATTAGCTGCTACGAGAATCTCGGTCTTCTGGGGATATCTCGGGTTTTCGGTCGTCTACAACTTCGCATTGCTGCTTGCCATGATGTGGCTCTTCCAGATGCGTTGGCGAGTATCCGAGTGACCAGACGCCGAACGGTTTCTATCAAGCAAGCGAGACACTATGCTGATCCTCCTTTCTCCGGCCAAGACGCTCGACTTTTCGCCGCAAGCTCTGGTCGCTGAGGCAACGAAACCGGTCTTCTTGAATCGTTCGAAGCAACTCATCTCGCTGCTGCGCAGGCTTTCGCCGCGGCAAATTGCCAAGCTGATGAATGTCAGCGACAAGCTGGCGACCGAAGTCAGCGGCTACGTCGATGCTTGGAAGGCCAAGATTGACGTACCAGGATCAAAACAGGCAATGCTCGCTTTTCGAGGTGACGTCTATTTGGGCCTCGGCGCCGATTCGTTCAAAGCCGAAGATTTTGAATTCGCCCAACAGCATCTGCGCATCCTTTCGGGGCTTTACGGAGTCTTGAAGCCCCTGGATCAGATCCAGCCCTATCGCCTGGAGATGGGCTGCAAGCTGGTGGGGGAACATGGCAAAGACCTTTACACGTATTGGGGCGATCGAATCGCCAGCGAACTGACGAAGTCCTTGGCGGGGCAGGGGAGCGGACTGCTGGTCAATCTGGCTTCCAACGAGTACTCCAAAGCTGCGCGACTCGCAAGCCTGCCATGCCAGATCGTGACGCCTGTTTTCAAAGATCTCAGCCGAGGCCAGTATCGGGTATTGAGCTTTTTCGCCAAGAAAGCTCGTGGCCAGATGGCTCGCCACCTGATTCGCAACCAAGTGGCTACCGTAGCCGAACTTCGCAGATTTCGCTCAGCCGGGTATCGATACAATCGCGATCTCTCCTCGGAACTGCAGCCGGTCTTTACTCGCGATAAAGCGCCCTGAGCCCGTGATAGAATGTCACCACTGGGTTGTCCGGACAATCAGCCGATAACCTCCGACCGATTGGCAACTTGACGCACGTTTCCATGGTATGCGATAACCTGGATAGTCGACCTCACGATACCGCCAAGGAAATGAGCCATGTCGAGCGAGTCGCCGTCCGACCAATCGCCCACTCAAGATGAACTCGACCTGCTGCACTACGAGTTGCGGATTAATCGTCCCGTGAGGATGAAGATTCCTGAGTTTTTGCGGGACGAACGTCTGCGGCATGTCATTTTCAGCGGCCAATTCAATGTCGATATGCTTGAAGAACTGGGGGGGATTGCAGACAAGATTCGCGTCCTTTCCAAGATGCGCGAAGGGCAAGATTTCCTGATCAAGCTGCTGCATCACAAGCGGGCGATGCTCTATTTTACGCAGCCCTCGACCCGCACTTTCTTGTCCTTCATGTCTGCCTGCCAGATTCTCGGCATCACTTGCAACGAGGTGCGCGACCCGACGACTTCTTCCGAGACCAAGGGCGAGACCCGCTTTGACTCGATTCGCATGTTTAGCAGTTATTTCGATTTGATCATTATGCGCAGCAAGCTGGCCCGCCTTGCCGAGTCGTGTGCCTACCTGATGAACGACCTGAGCGAAACCGGAAATCGCAGCGTGCCAATTATCAATGCCGGTTCCGGGGCCGATGAACATCCGACGCAGGCCCTGCTGGATATCTATACTCTCCAGCGCACCTTTCAATTCACCGACCCCAAAGACTCGCCCATCACGACGCGTTTCGATGAATTGCGGAGCGAGTACCCTGAATTGACGCGGGGACTCTCCAACAAGGTTTATGGATTCTGCGGAGACATCGGTCGTGGACGTACGGTGCGTTCGCTGGCCAGCCTGCTTACCAACTACGAGAATGTAACGCTCATCTTCATCGCCCCCAACGATCCGACGCTGGCTTTAAAGGACGATCTCCGACAGCGGTTGGCTGATCAAGGCGTGCGAATGCATGAAGTCGAGTCATTTGAAGACCAAATTGACGGCATTCCTGTTATCGAGCAACTCGATGCGCTCTATATGACAAGAATTCAAAAAGAACACAACGATCCAAACGATGAGAAGCACTTTGCCGAACTCGATCTGTCTCGTTATAAGCTGTCTCAAAGCCTCGTTTCGCGCATGAAGACGTTTGCGCCTATCCTGCATCCCTTTCCGCGAGATCAGCACTTCGGCGAGATCCCGCCAGAAATCGACGATGACCCCCGGGCAATGTACTTTCGCCAGGCCCGCAATGGCATGTGGATCCGTGCCGCCTTGCTCGCCACGATCTTCGGCGTACATCATCAAATTACCAGTTTCTTTCACGAAGAGTATGGCGGGGTAAATGACAGGGTGCGAATGACGAATGCCAAGTAGACCGGCTTGGCAGTTCGTTTTTCGTGCTTCGACGTTTAGTGTTCGCTCATGGCCTTAATTATCGATGGCTATAATCTGCTACACATCACCGGTATCTTCGGTAAAGGGGCTGGGCCGGGTGGCTTCCAGCGTTCTCGCGAGGCTCTGCTGCGGTTCTTAGCGGCTTCCATTCGACAGCCTGAGCGCAGGCTGACCACAATCGTGTTTGATGCCGCCGACGCGCCGCCGGGCTTGCCGCAATCGGTGATTCACGAGGAGATGTCGGTTCGCTATGCCGTAGACTATCCCGACGCGGATTCGCTGATCGAAGAACTCATTCAACAGCACGACGTCCCGCGGAACCTGCTGGTAGTTTCCAGTGATCATCGTATCCAGCGAGCTGCTCGTCGCCGCCGCGCCAAGTTCATCGACAGCGATCTCTGGTATACCAATCTTTGGCAGCAACGTATCCAACTGCGAGTCCAACTGAAGAGAAGAATCCCGGAGAAACCTGTTGGCGATCTCACAGCCGAAGAGATCGATTACTGGGTAAACGAATTCACTGCCAACGACCCGCTCGACGAGTCTGGCAAAGAGCTGGCCGAGGAACATCTCCCCTGGCGGCCTCAAACAGAAGATATCGACAACCCCTTCCCTCCAGGCTACGGCGAAGACTTGCTCGGCTAATCCTGAGCTATCAGCAATGGACGACTCTAGCCCCCGACTGCTCGAACTGTTCTACGAAGTGCAAAGAGGTTTGCCACGCCAAGGGCCAGGGAACAATGAGTGTACGTTGCGAGCACTCGCAAGCTGCACTCGACTTGGTCCCACGCCGGCCGTCCTCGACCTAGGCTGCGGGCCTGGCATGCAGACACTCGCCATTGCGAATGCATTGCCTGGGAACATCCTTGCCGTGGACAACTGCGAAGAATACCTGGAACAACTTCAACACCAAGTCAATAGATCGTCGCTTGCAGACCGCGTAGCGGTGCGAAAAGCCGACATGGCGGCATTGGAACTTCCTGAAGTGATTTTCGACCTCGTTTGGTGCGAAGGTGCAGCCTATATCATGGGCATTCCTCAGGCCTTGCAAGCATGGCGGCCACTGCTTCGCACCAATGGCTACCTAGCCTTTACCGAACTGGTGTGGCTCGAGAAACACCCTGCCGCCGAGGTCGCCAGTTTCTTCGCTGCCGAGTACCCTGCGATGACATCGGTGCTAGCCATCAACGATACTATTCGTGAGAGCGGTTTTGAGCCAATCAGCGATTTCACGCTTCCAGATTCGGCCTGGTTCGACCACTACTACGCTCCGCTGGAGGCGAAGCTGCCAGCCCTCAAACAAAAGTACGGCCAGGACGAGGAAGCGTTGGCGGTAGTCTCCGCGGCTGAGACCGAGATCGACATGCGCCGGCGATTCGGCAAGTCTTACGGATATCAGTTCTTTGTGGCCAGGAAAGTTGGCTAGCTTGACCTCCCGAAAAAAACCGCTCACTACAAGTCTTGAGAAAACTCGTAGTGAGCGGAACGATGCACGGGATATGAGTTGTGTACCGGCAGTGTACTAGAAATTGCTTGTCCACTGTACGTAGACAAAGTCTGCGTCCTCTGGCGCCGTAATCTTGTTGCCTCGCCAGAAGTGGGAGTAACCAAACAAGCAATTCGATCGCGCGTTGATGTTGAACTTGCAGATCAAGTCAAGCTCGTCGCCCAGGTCTTTGCTCGTGGTGTTCTGATAGGCAGTCGGGGGACCTCCGCCGATGCCAGGCACAACATCGCCAGCCTGATTGGCCATGAAGTGCCAGTACCAAGCCAGCAATTGAATCTTCTGGCTCGGCGACATGGTCAGCAACACGTTCGGTGCTTCGATGTTCGATCGCTGAACAGCATCGATGAAGCCAAAGTACTTGTGAGCCAGCGGGAAGAGCTGGTTGAAGCGATTGAAGTCGCCGCTCATGTTGTTGCCCGAGGCGTAGTCGTAGTAGCACCATACCGTCGGATTCCAGGAATAATCAGTCAACTTTCGACCAATACCGCCGGTTGCAAACGCGGCTTCATGATTGAGCCCGAGTCCGCTCTGACGACCAAACTGGGGGCCGCCTTCGAATTCCCATAGCCAGTCGTCTACCGATCCATGTAGACGCAACCCGATCGTGTGGATCGAAAAATCAGATCCTGGAGCCGCAGGTACGGTGTTTTCGTTGTCATAGCCCAGATAATAAACATCCAAAGCCGCGTTTTCCCAACCGTTGTAGGTCAGGTACGAGCCGTAAAACGCCTGATCGTAGTCCGCTTCGTCCAACTCGTTCGGCACGACCGGGACATAGTGGGTGAAGAAGGTGTCGATTCCCCAGTCTCCGTCCTTCCACATCGCGCGAGCGCCCTCGAAAGTTCGTCGAGTATTGGCCCAATCCAACGGCGAAACAAGTCGCTCGGCGCCAAACAGCAGTTCCTGCCGGCCGATTCGCACGGTCAGGCTATCGGTGAGTTTCAAATCGGCAAACAGGTTTAGGAAATCGCCGAAGTTGCGGTCGATTGGCCGATGCATGTACGTCCCTTGGTCGTCGGTGCACTCGGCGAAGATCCCCTCGGAGTAAATCCTGATCATGTCATTCACTCGCCAGTTGGAATAGAGCCGCAACCGTGTGAGTGTAATGTCATGATTGGTATCTTCGAACCGCCGGGTACCGGCGCCCGCAAGATCCTGGCCCATCCCTTGCTCGTGGTGGTAGCGTACGCGCAACTCGCCGCCGATGTCCAACGTGCCAAACTGGCCGCAGGCGCCTAGCGGATTCTGTTTTAGTGCATCGCCGAGACAACTTCCTTTGTAGCAAGGGTCGTTCAGATAGCTAAAGTCATTGTCGTAGAACAAGGGCTTATGTGAGCCGGCACATGGGTTGGGTTTCGCCTTCGCCTTTTTCTTTTTGCACTTGGCACAGCCCGCTGCGCCGCACTGGGCTACGCAATCGTTATTGCTTACCACATCGGCAAAATCGCTACTTTCCAGCGGATGGATCGGAGCGAACTGAATGTCGCCGTTTGCCTCGCTGTCGACCGTTGGAGCCTGCCCAATTTGGGAGTCCAAGAAACTCACGAACTCATCATCTTCCGTGGAAGATGCGAACCCTGAATCCTCTGCTCGTAATGGCGACATCAGCGCCAGCAGCGAGCAACCAAGAAGCAAGCTCTGCTTGCGATTGAAACGACGCATGGTGAATCCGTTCTCTCTAGCATAGAAGTTTTCGCCGAACGTGGTCTTCGAAGCACATCCTCGCACTTCTGCTCACCTGCCACATTCCCGCCCTTTAGAAGGTGAGATCATTGATTAACTTCGACCTATGCTGTCAAGAGTTTGAGAATCCCAGGTCCTGGTCGTCATCTTTTGACCAACTCATGCTTCCCAACCAGGGACCCAGCCAGAAACCGACATATCCCGTACAACCCCGATGATAACAGGGCACAATCCGGGCGATTACGCACACTTTTCACAAGTCGGCTTATGACATCAGCCTAGTCGCCTAGATGGTTGATAGCCCCCAAAACGGTGAAAAAATAGCGTTCTACCTCCTTTTGCGTCTCTTTTCGTGACCTACGTTTGTCAAGCCTCGGCCAGGTTTTCTGGTCGCGAAAGCATTGCTGACAGACGCACGCTCTTACCAGTCGTGCTGGAACACCAAAGGGTCTTTGCGATGGATGATGAACTGCTTAGTGAGTTCGTAGTCGAAGCCAACGAGCACATGGCTGACATCGAGAACCAACTCCTCTCGATCGAGGAGTCTGGGGCAAACGTCGACGTCGATCTCGTCAACGAAGTCTTCCGCGGAGTGCACTCGATCAAAGGGGCAGCCGGTTTTCTTGGCATGACGAAGGTCAACGACCTGGCTCATAGCCTGGAAAACATCCTTAACATGATGCGCAATCGCGAGTTGGAGCCCAACTCGGAGATGATCGACATCATGCTGCGGGCGGCAGACCGCCTGCAAGGACTGCTCAACGATATCAGCAATTCCAATGAAGCCGACGTCTCCGACCACATCACCGCATTGGAGAGCATCTCGGCTGGCAAGGCAGGAAAGCCGGCGCCCGCTCCAGCTCCTCCAGCACCGGCGCCAGTGGCGGAAGCTGCAACGGGCGAAGCTGCTGCCGAACCGAGTCCGGTCACAGACGACGACGAGGCAATGAATCGGCAGATCGAGGCTGCTTTCGCCGCCCAAGCCGCTGCCAAACTAGCTGCGTCGCAAACACCAGCCGAGCCTCAGCCTGAAACACACCCCGAGCCCCAGCCAGAAGCCGCATCGTCCTCCGCTCGGCAGCAAGATGCTGGCGACAAGAAAACTGCCGCCCCCGAA
>JAGQOW010000308.1 GCA_020427155.1 Planctomycetales bacterium
TCAGTTCGGCCGCCTCGCGGTCGCCGAGGCGCTCGACGAGGCCGGTCGAGTCGACCAGATCGCTCAGGACAAGCGTTCGCAGCAGCGAACTGGTCGGACCTCCCAACTCCCCCACCGGGGTCTCGGCAACGCTCACAGTCCCTCAATCCTCGACTGGTCTGACAAGCAACCGCCCCATTCTGCGCTGCATGGTCCCCGGTTGCCAGAATCCCGGTCCTCGCATTGCCGCAATCCCGACGCTAGACTCGCTGCGCCACAGCAGCCGACCTCGTGCGCCAGAGCGCTCGCAAGGAGTAACAAGGCAGAGCATGTCGGCAAGAACCGATCAACCTCAGGGGGAACACCGATGTCTGATACCAAGCTGACCCGCGAGCAGGCGGTTACACTTCTGCGCAAACTAGGCAGCGAAGAGGCATTTCGATCGCTGTTCGCGAGCAAGCCGGCCCAAGCCTTGCACCAAGCGGGCATCCCGGCAGAGTCGATTGTCGGACTCGATGCCAAATGCCTGTGTCCGCGCGAATTGGCCGATAGGGATGTATACAAGGATGCGGCAGACAAGCTTGATACCGCCGTCATTTCGGACGCGATGTCCATGAATACCCCAAATCTGAAACTAGCGGACTGAGTGCTCGGCTGAGTTCCTATCGAGTACGCGTTTCAGTTCATTGACCCGGACAAGAATCGAATCGGGGCACTCATCGCGTATCCAGCGTTTCTCAAACTCTGCAAGCATCCGTCGCGCCGTTGCTGGATCATTGAGCTCTGCAGAGAACTCCGCGTCGTACAATAGTGCCAAGTTGGTTTGAGCAACATCGAATGGCATGAAGAGCATATTCATGCTGTTTTGCGCATACGCGCGGCCCCGATGGCTTGTCAGCCATCGGGCTTCTAAGCGTGCGCCCGCTATGTCCCCAGCTTTTGCAAGCGCCTCCATCAATACAAGGTGTGCGACATTGAATTCGCTTTGATCTACCTGGGAATTCAAAAGGGCTATCGCCGACTTTGCATCTCCAGATGCGAGCATTTCCTGTGCGCGCAGAATATCGTGCATCTTCCTGAGATCCGGAAAATCTCCTGCCAGCAATTTCGAATCAACCTTGTTGAGCAATGCTGTCGCAGTCGGCAGGTCTGAACTTCTCATGGCAACGAATGCCCTGAAGAGCTGGTTGGCACTGGCCGAAAACGCATCTTCATCGTTATCCGGAGCAAGCGTGGATTCAGAGCCGGCATAAGGGTCTGGCGACATGTCTTCGCGATTACCAAGGCGCAACGCTGTGGTCAGCCCGTTCTGGGCGGCACGCAAAACTTGTTGATGGCCTGAATCGAGTTCCGTTCTTGCGGGGTTGAGATTGGCAAGGATCTCGCGCACCTGCTTCCACTGTCCCTCATCAAGGAGAAAAGACAGTTCGAACAGCTGAGTCGTCAGCTTGTCGATTGATGAAACGCTCGAGCGGCCGTTTGCAAGAACCTTTGCGATCTGGCCGAACTCTCGTTCGGCGGCATATGATGCCGCGTAATACATATTTTGATATCGAATTCCCAAGCGCTGCGCCTGCTCGAAAGCGACGCGCGCTTCGGCATAATTTTCGGTACCGGTAAACAACGCGCCCAAAAGATAATATCCAGTGCCGCGATTCACATTCTGGGCAACGACGTTGCGTTTGGTAGCCGCAATGGCCTCCTGAAAATTATTGCCATAAGTCCAAGCATAGAATCCATAGGAGCCCTGCGCGGGGAAAAAGTCCGGGTACGAATTGGAAATCGCCCTCCATTTCTGAAGAGCCGTTTTTTGGGAAGAAAAGCCTGCCAGCATTGCTTCAGCCATGAAGCGATCGCGAGTCGCGAGGCGACTGGATTGGCCAATCGCCGCCAATAAATGCTCCTTTGCTTCACGAACTTTTCCCTGCAGCGTTAGGGAATCTGCGAGCTGTATGTGGGCACGCGCGAATCCTGGATCCAGCGAAATGGCATTGGCAAGCAGCACACGGGCTTGCGTGGTGTCGCCGGTGTTGTCGGCCTCCACAGCCATTGAGTAGGCCTTGAGCGCATCGAGGTTGCTCGTCGCCACCTTCTCCAGCGGCATCGATTCCTTGGATACCGTGGCCAGGGCCTCGCCGAGACGCACGCGCAGTCGACTGTTGATGGTGTCGAGCGAGGGCAGGATCGATTCCTTGCCGATGCCGTCGGCGGTCTCGGAGTAGACCGTGGTCTGGGTCTGCGGATCGATCACCTCGGCGGTGATGCGCACGCGTCCGCCGATCTCGGCGATGGTCGGCAGGATCAGGGCCTTGGCGCCGTCGCGGATCGCCACTTCGGAGCCGACCGCGCGGTCGATCTCGGTCTTGTCCGGATCGCGCTGCATGCGCGTGACCGTGTCGCGGACCTTCAGGTCGGGCATCACGTTGACGTAGCGCGACTGCTCCAGGCCGATGCGCAGGGCGCTTTCGAGCGCATCGTCGAAGACCGTCTCGCCGGTCAGGTTGTGCAGGCTGCCGACCACGACCCAGTCGCGGTTGGCGAAGGCGATGGCCGGGTCCGGCCTCAGGAACATCACGATCGGCACGGCGATCAGGGC
>JAGQOW010000309.1 GCA_020427155.1 Planctomycetales bacterium
TCGTCGCTGCGACCAGAAAATATCCATATGTCAGCGCCAGTACACCGCAATCGCTCTAGTGTCTCGAGCACCGGCTTATTCGGTTGGTCGTTATCGCAGGCTGCGTAGAGCTTTTTCCAGTCCTGCTCGTGACGCGGCTTAAAAAAGGCGGCTGGATAGGATGAATCTGGGGAAGGGCTTGGACTACGTAGTTACCAAGTGCCGAGCCCCCGTAGGCATACCCGACCAGCCTTAGACGATTGCACTCACCTTCCAGTACCCGCCCTACGCCAGCCCGGATTTCCCATCGGGATGTTATCTCGTGGAGAGCAGACGGGTCATGACGCCTACCGCTCTCTCGTTTAGCTGATGGGTACGGAGGGATCAGCTCCAAGCCCACAGGGCGGATACTGCAAGGTGCTGCTACCTTACGAAGTGGAGACTGCTGCCGGCCGGCTAGCGACTTCTGCATGTTGGGCATCCTGCCGGAGTGCCCAGACCACCGTTGCTGTCACGGCAGTCCCCACTTCGTAAGGCCCTCGGCCGGCGTGCTGCGTCCACACTGCCGAGGATGAAGCCGGTGAGAAATTCATGGCAGGGTTCGCATCCTGCCCGCCAGCTTCTTGTGCAGCCGCATTACGCGGCCAGTTTGAGCTCGAAGTTAGTCGGGCCGTACTGACGGACCATCTTTTCGATGGCTTTCCAGTCCGGCGGACGCGCAGGCGTAGCCGTGCCTTCGATCTGCTCCAGGGTCTTACCCAGTAGCAAGCCGTAGGCAATGTGGGTGTTTCTTGCGGCTTTGCGCACTACGTGCACACGGTGGTCGTGCAGGCTGCTTCGAACGTCGCTGTGAGCCTTGCGCTCTTCGCGACGGACTATGCGCGCTTCCTCGGCCAAAGACTTCAGCTTGACGCGAAGGAAGGGAGAACGAAACGGTTTGGTTGCTGTGGATGACATCACGGTACTCCTATCTAAGTGGTTGGGTTGTTCACGCGGCAACGCTGCTTAGATTGTTAGCTAGTGTCGTAGAGCTAAGTCATGCTCTTCTCCGTTTTGGCCTGGGGTTGTCAGAGTATACACCGCGATCACGGCGTTGTCTTGCCGCGCTTCGGCTTGGCATCCTTAGCGTCATCGGCAGCGACTGGAAACATAGTATCGAGTTTCAGCAACGCTTCCTGCAGCTGCGTTCGAAGCCACGAAACGCCGCCTAGAGCGTCGCCTGTTACGGCTAGGACGTTCATAGTGTCAGTTACCTCGCCGTTCGTTGCCGCTGTTTTGCTGTACTCGTTCTGCATAAGGCGCAGCCCAGCAGCTACTTCTCTGTCCACAGACAGGATAACCCGGTCGTCGGTGCTCTGGCCTATGATTTGTACGTACGGCTTCGTTGCGTTCACTTACTCACTCCTTTTTACGTTACGGGTTACGCCTGACAGCAGCGCTTTTTGCGCCGACGTCGGTTTGGTTACGTGTCGCGGCTTTGTCAGAATCGCTTGGCGCGTAGTCGGCAGCGCGTTGTTCCTAGCCCACACTCTCAGCGTGCCTTTACTTATGGCCGGCACCATAGCGTGTATCTCTGAAATAGTGCGCTCTTTGCCTTCGAACAGGTACGTATTCACAGTTGGCATTAGCGTTACCTTTTGTTAGTTCGCAGCGCGCTGATTATCGCCGAAACATTGAGTACAATCGCGCTCATCGCTTTGATGAGCCTCCACACCGTTCTTGAATCCAATTAGCAATCTCCTGAATGGTCACAGCTGCGGATGTAGGAGAACCTTCGCACCATTCTGTAGGAGTCCGTTGGATAACGGCTGTTCTGTTGGGCAACCCAACGATACCTACGACGTTAGGTCCGTGGGGCAGGCTCAGACTGTTGTTGTAGCGCCGCAGCATCCAGTCGTATTGCTGCGGTGTGTAACACCCTTTCTTGCTAGCGTTTACGCCTCCTACCAGGCCACTACGTGGCATGTGATCCAGCGATTTGTACTCTACCCACAAGTCACCGCACGGACCGTCGTAGTACCGATCTACAGTTCCTCTGCACGACGTCGACGCGCCAGTCATGGACTGGCGATGTATTTCTGTTGGCAGCTTGCGGTCAACGCTTTGGTACAGGTTTTTTTCGCGCATTACAGGGCGTTGAGGAACGCGAGTAGACCTTTCTTGTCGGTAGGCACGTCTACTTCTGTAGTGTCGATGTCTTTCCGCTGATAGCCACTGTCGGCTACTAGCGTCTTTCGAGTCGTGGCAGCTTCGGCCTGAGAACCTACCCACACAACTACTTTCGTCGACTGGCCTTCGCCGTCGACTTTGTACGCTGAAACTCGCTGCAATCGCATACGTCACCTTTTCAGTCGGTAGAAAAACGTAGCCCCCGACGAGCGGGGGCTACGTACTGCGAGCTGACCTCCCAAGGACAGCTATTACTTACTGGCGTACTTCGCCAGCCCAGCGTTGGCAGTATCCACGCCTTTGGTCGCTGCCGCGACGCCCTTCGCAGCTTCTTTCTGCGCGGTAGCGGCGGCTTTGACCCCGGCCTTGGCAGGCGCGATGCCGGCC